>DATLSB010000106.1:0-73490 GCA_035534415.1 Candidatus Dormiibacterota bacterium
GCCAATGAAATCGCGGCTAGCCGCGATTTCATTGGGATGCAAACAGCCGAAAACTCACCCTAGGGTTGGTACAAAAAACCCGGTCCGATCAGTGATGTAAACTCTCTCACTCGCCGTGGTACAAAAACTCGGGCTGGTCAAGCCAGAGGAAGCGTTCCATAAAAATACCGGTGCACCACGCCAATGATAACCGCGGCCCCGGCATACATCACGTAGGCGACAACGGCAACAAGCAATCCCCAAGCGGCATCTTTCAGCGACCAGCGTAAGCCGATGTCGCGCAGCGTTCGGCCGGTCCTGCGCAGCACGTATCCGAGCAGCAGCAACACGACGATCTCGTGTCCAATCGCCGGAACCCAGCGCGAACCTGCGAGCATGGTGGTGGCGCTTGGCCCATGCTCGAAAAGATAAAAAGCGCTATACAAAGCCCGCCAAACGAAGCTGCCAGCACCAGGAATAACTCAAACCAACGCTGCCGCTTTTCGCGCGGCGGCAAAATCTGCGGCGCCGCTGCTACGGCTGGCTCAACTTCGATCGTTGGAGGAATTGCCATTCCCGAGTTATAACCGGCCACGCTGCTCCTGGCCGCACAATCGCAGCGCTCGGGAGCTTATCGCTAACGCGCCCACATCCACGAATTGATGGTACAAAGAATAATGACAGAGTGCCGGAGACGGTACTTGTCCGCAAGCGCTCCGTACAGTAGAGTTTTCAACGCATCCAAGGGCCATCCATGAAGGTTTCGCTGCTCGATCTACAGTCGGAGTACGCCGAATTACGCGATGAGGTGCTGCCTGCACTAGATCGCGTGGGACAAAAAGCCGCCTACGTTCTGGGAGAAGAAGTGGAAGCTCTCGAGCGCGAATTCGGGGATTTCTGCGGAACAAAGCACTGCGTGGCAATGAGCAACGGCACCGCTGCTCTCCACATAGGGTTGCTTGCGCTCGGAGTGCAAACCGACGATGAAGTGATCACCACGCCGAACACTTTCCTGGCAACGGCCGAGGCGATCAGCTATTGCGGCGCTGTCCCTGTGTTTGTCGATATCGATCCAGCGACCGCCAACTTGGATCCCAAGCGGATCGAGCGCGCCATCACGCCGCGGACCCGCGCGATCCTGCCTGTGCATCTCTACGGCCGCCCCGCGGACATGGACGCGATCCTCGAAATCGCCGCGAAGCACAAGTTGCGTGTCCTGGAAGATGCGGCGCAGGCGCATGGCGCCCGCTATCGGGGACGGCGCGTTGGCGGCATTGGAGACGCGGGCGTCTTCAGCTTTTATCCCACGAAAAATCTGGGCGCATTCGGCGAAGGCGGCGCGCTGACCACCAACGACGACCGCATCGCCAATTTCGCGCGAGCGGCGCGCAATCATGGCCAGACCGCGCGCTACGAACACGAGTTCGTGGGCTACAACTACCGCATGCAAGGATTTCAGGGAGCGGTGCTGCGCATCAAGCTGAGGCGTCTGTATGCGTGGACCGCGCGGCGCCAGGAAATCGCGCGCCTCTATCGGCAGATGCTCGCTTCGGCGCGTTTAGAAATTCCCGTGGACGATTCTCGCGACGATTGCGTCTACCATCAATTCGCGATCTACACGAGCAATCGTAACTCGCTAGCCGCAAAACTTGCCGAGCGCGAGATCGAAACCGTGGTGCACTACCCGCGCCCGGTGCATTTGCAGCCGGCGTATTCGTCGCTGGGCTTGCCGCCGGGCACGTTTCCGCACACCGAACGTGCGTGCGACCGCGCCCTCAGCCTGCCCATTCATCCGCGGCTTACGAACGAACAGGTTGCGTTTGTTGCGAACGCAGTGCGAGAAATCGTGGGCGAGAAATAACAGGCGCGAGCTTAAATTTTTCAGGCGTTGGCGCTGTTCGAGGCGCCTTCGTTCGAGGGAGGCGGCATTTGCTGGCGGTGGTTCTCGGATTCGCTGAAGCTGGTGTCGCGCGCCTCGCCGCTATTCGAGATCGGCCGCTCGCGCAGCGTTTGCGAAAGCCCCTCGAAAACCTTGGCGAACGAATCCCGCAACGCTTGATCCGCTGAGCGAAGTAAGGCATCCACGGTCGTCTCGCCGTGCTCGTTGAGCCGCCGCACCGATGAAACAGCCCACGAATCGCAGGCGTTTTGCAGGCGCTCTTGGAACTTCCCTGCAGCGTCGTCGCTGATTCGTCCGGCGCTTTCCGCCCACGCCGCTTCGCGGGCCTCGCGCTCGGCGTGGAAAGAATCCGCGGCCTTCGCAAATTCGGCCGCCAGAGCGTCGCGCCCGCGCGCAACACCCGCTTCCAATTCGGAGGAGATGCGAGAGTGGAATTGCTCTATTCCCGCGCCCGCGTCGGCTTCGAATTTCTGCAGCCGTTCGCGCGTGAGGTTCTCGACGTCGCTGGCGCGATCGGCTAGCGCGCGGTGGCTCGATTCGGTGAACTGCTGAGTTTGGCGGTCGGACGCTTCGCGGATCACCTGCCCAAACGAAGCAGCCGCGGCTTCGGCTGCTGCGTCGAGTTGGCCGCGAGTGCGGCCGGTGATCTCGCCGGCAACGCCATCAAGCTGCCGCTGGATTTCGGCAACACGCGCGTTCGACTTCTCTTCCAGCTGCGCTTCGAAATTTTTGCCTGCCTGCGCCGTTGTTTCTTCCAAACCGGTTGCCGCGGTGGTCACCGCCTGTTCCACCAACACTTGCAGGCGCGAACGCGCCTCCTGCTGAAACCATTCCGATGAACGCCCAATCGATTCCGCCGCGGAGTGAGCAGCGCGCACACCGGCCGCGTCCAATTCCTCGTTCCACTTTGTGAGCGATTCTTTGCGCGCAGTTTCGAACTCTCCTCGAAGGCCCGCCACCGTGGTTGCCATCTGATCGGCAGCTTCCTTCTGGTGCGCCTCGGAAACTTGCCGCAGACGCCCGCGATGAAAACGCAAGCTTTCCTCGGTTTGCGTTTCACGGGCGGCCAGCTCATGCAGAGTTTCGGTGACGCGATCGATGCGCGGGCCGATCTTGGCGTCGAGATCGGCGATGGTGCGTTCCGCCAACTGCTGTCCGAGCGCATCGAGCGAGGGCCCCAGGCGCTCCGGAACGGCGGCCAGCAAGGTTTCGACCCGGCGCTTCATTTCATCGGTTTGCGCCTCAAGAATATTCTCGAGCCGGCCGTGCAGTTCGTTGATGGTGCTGTGGCTGGTGCTCTCCAGCCGTGCTGAATATTCTTTCATGCGGCTGACGGAATGCTCCATATCCGCCAGCGACTCACGGGCGCGCGCTAGATCCTGATCGAGCGCCGATTTCACGGCTGCCAGGGTTTCCTGTGCCGACGACGAAATTTGTGTCAGAGGCTGCCGCACGTCGGCAAGGCGATCGGATATTTTCTGGTCCACTTCGCGAAGAATCTCTTGCGACCGCCCGGACAGCTCCCTGACCACGCGTTCGATGCTGCCGTCGAGAGAGGACTGCAAAAGTTCGGTCCACTGCGCCTGGGCCCGCGCCGTTTCGGATTCGATTCGCGCGCGCAACTCAGCCGCGGCCATTTCCAAAACTTCGGACGGCGCGGTTGCCGGTTGCTCGGGTGCCTGCAGCTGCGCGGCCTCCGCTTGCAAACGCGCCTGCGCCAGACGGCTAATAGACTCAAGCGCCGCATGACTTTCCGCGCGGAGCCCTTCGGCTTTGTGGTCCAGCTCGTGGACCAATTCCCGGACGCCGCGCAAATCCCGGTCGATCTCGAAACGCAGTTCCTCGAGCAAGCTCTGCTGCTTCGCGGCAATCTCGCTCGATAGAGCGACACCCGCGTTGGCGCGTTCGCGTTCGAATTCCTCGAGCGTGCCGCGAATCTGGCCGATGGCGTTCGCCGCGGCTTGTTCCATCGTGACTGCCGCGTGACGTTCCATCTCCGCTCGCCACTCGCGCAAGAGCGGGTTGTCTTCGGCCATGGCCGGCTCCGGAACAAAGGCAGACTCAGATGCAAAACCCATTTCCGCGTTTCCTGAATTCATGTCGGCTAGTTTCCCTTTCGCGATTGAGTCAGTCGACTGATCCGCGCTGCGTTCATCTGCCGCAGGGCGAGTTGATGCGCTCGCGCGGTTCCAATCCCCTGGCATGGTTTCGAGAGCCCAAAAATTTCCAGCGCTTTCCAGTTCCACCGCGATCTGGAACAACTCTCGCACAGAACGCGGACGCTGCACCCATGCCACGCGCGCGCGGACGTTGTCACGCTGAGTACCGTGGGCGATTTCAAGTGTGACCCAGGAATTTTTTGGCAAGTGATACTTAGAGGCGTAGCGGCAGCCGTGAAGATTCAAATCCAGCGTGGAACTGCGCTCTTCGAAAGGCTGCCCGAGAAGATCGATGCCGCGGACGATCACCGGCATGGATTGCATCACACGTTCGCTGCGCCGGCGTTCTATGCCGGTATGGCTAGCTTGCACTTGCGCACCCACGTTCTTCTATGGACGACCCGAGCCAGAGAATAGCATTCAATCGCGGCAGTGGTCGAGTGCCGGTACTTCCAGGACGTGGATGAATTTGAGCGGATCTTTGCCGCTCCTCGCGGAAGCTTGCAAGGAGCGGCAAGTTCAAGCGGGATCGGTCGTGTTTACTTCTTTTTTTTCTTGCCGCGCTCGTTTACTTTCAAACTCTCACCGCCGCCCATCGACGCCAATGCGTCTAGATTCTGCTTGGCTTGCGCCGCGTAGGGTCCGTTCGGGTCCACGTCGATGCACTTCTGATAGGCCTCGGCAGTGCCAGGGGGGATGATGAATGTCATCTTGTCGCCTTCCTGCTTGGGCTGTATCAAACCTGTATCGGCGCTGCCAAGCAGATACCACGCTTGCGCGTCCTTGGGGTCGAGTTGCGTCACCTTTTGTAGTGGGCCCACGGCATCCTTGAAATCACCCTTATTGCTCAGAACGATGGCGACATTCTTCCAGCATTTCGTCGTGGAGGTTGGATCGAGAGCCGCAAGCTTGTCGCAGCTGGCGCTGGCTTCAGTGACGTGCGTGCTGGCCACAGCTGGATCGGTCGCCGCCGCCGCGAGATTCACCTGCGCCAAGCTGAGATTCATATAGGTAGGCGCGTCAGGATTCAGCGCGATCGCTTTCTGATAAGCCGTTACCGCCTGGTCGTACTGTCCGTCGGTGGCATACGCTTGGCCAAGGTTCGCCAAAATCACAGCCTGATTTTTGGTTTGTTTCGCGTCCACCATCGTTTCCGCCTGCGTGAAATCGGAGATGGCGCCCTGCGCATCCGTCTTTACCTTCGCTTGCAGAGCTGCTTTCTGATCCGCTGGAGCGGTGTGAATCTGCGCTTGCAGCGTATTAATGTCGTTGAACTTGGCTATGCCGTCGTCGACAAGCCCCTTCATCTGCTTGAACTTGTCCTGGGCTTCTTTCTGCTTCTGTTCTTCTTCAGGATGCGCGGCCGCGTTCTCCGCCATGATCTTTTGGAAGTTAAAGTCGATGGCGTTGTCTTGTTCACCCTGAATCTGGTGCTGCTCGGTAAAATTGTTCAATCCCTGAGAAGGTTCATTCAAGGTGAACGTGTACACGCCCGCCGTCAGGCCGATCTGGCTGTACTTACCGTCTTTGTTGGTTGTCAGATTAAATGTCTGGCCGTTCTGGCTCTTAATCTGAACGGAAACGCCCGGCCATGGTTTCCCGTCCTTGTCCAGAACCTGCCCGTGCACGCTCGCGTTCTGCGCCGCGGCGATCGCCGGAAACAACAGAGCCGCGACCAGCACCAGCCAAACAGGAGTCAATCTCCTCATGATACTTTCCCCCTCGGATAGGAATTGTGGCATTCACCCGGCATTCTGGCTATTATCTCGCAAACTGGGCCCGATAAGCGATAGGATCGCGAACCCCGGCATCCGCGAACGCGTGCTGCCGCAACCGGCAGCTATCGCAAACGCCGCAAGCCTCGTCTTCCGATTGATAGCAAGACCAGGTGCGATCGAGCGGCGCTCCAAGCTCCACGCCGCGCTGAACGATTTGGCTTTTGCGCATGGCGATTACCGGCGTGGCAATGCCGATGTGCGTTTCGGGCCTCGTTCCTTCGCGAATTAGCGCCTCAAATGCCCGGTAATATTCCGGGCGACAATCCGGATAACCGGAACTATCTTCGGAAACGGCGCCAATGAAAATCGATGTCGCGCCGATTACTTCCGCCCAGCTGACCGCGGCCGAAAGAAAATGCGCGTTACGAAACGGGACGTAGCTGATCGGAATGCCTGCGTCGGGGGCCAGTGCTTCGCCTGATACCGGTACGGCGATTTGGCGATCGGTGAGAGCCGAACCGCCGATCTGCGATAGAGCGTCGAAGCGGACCACCAGCCGCTCGCGCACTCCATAAAAATCGGCGATCGCCTCGAAGGCGCGACGCTCGCGCCGTTCGGTGCGCTGGCCATAGCTTGCATGCAGAAACGCCAAGCGATGCGTCTGACTGGCGATTGCCGCGGAGACGCAGGAATCCATGCCCCCGCTCAGCAGCACCGCCGCTTTGGGCTTTTCCGCCATTACGCGACCTACACTCCCTTCGTTGCCGGGTCCCACACAAATTTGTGCAATTGCAGACCGAGCCGTACCGGCAACCCGTCCGCCAAAATCCATTCGACCAACTCGCGCGCGCTCAATCCTTGCCAGCGCCCCGCCGGATCGGCAAAAACCGGGGAAAAAAACACCTGCGCCACGCGGCTTGCCAATCCGTGCTGCAAAGTAAAATCGCGGGCGAAATCGTAATCCCGGCGGCTTGAGATCACAAACTTAATTTCGTCCTTTTGATCGACGGCATCGAGGTTGGCCAAATCGAAGGTATCGAACTCGCCGGAATCAGGACACTTTACGTCGACGATCTTGATGACCTCACGCGGCAATTCGCCGACGAAGCGCTCGCCGCTAGTTTCAATCATCACCGTATAACCCTCGCCGAGCAGCCGTTCCGCGAGCGCCGGCGTTTCACGCTGCAGCAACGGCTCGCCGCCGGTAATCTCCACCAGCGCAACACGCCGGTCTGCTTCACCCGCCAGCGCGCGCACCTGCGCAACCACTTCATCCAACGTGCATTTCTTTCCGCCGTGGAATGCGTACTCCGTGTCGCACCAAACGCATCTCAAATTGCAGCCGGTCAGCCGCACGAATATGCACGGGAGTCCCGCGCGCGTGCCTTCACCCTGAATGGATTTGAAAATTTCGGTGATGACCATACGAGGAACTCGCAATAACACGCCGCCACGCCGGCCGGCTACGGCCGATACGTGGCTGCCGTGGTTTCCGTTTCCCACACGGTAATGGCCGCGATTCCCGCGCCATTCGACGCCGCGGGAAGCTGCTTCGAAGCCTGGTCGTAGATATGCCGCGCCAGATTTTCGGCGGACGGATTGATGGTGTCGAAGGGCGGAAGCTCGTTGAGATACTTATGGTCCAGCGAAGCGATAATCGTTCGAATCACATGCTTCAAATTCACGAAATCGTAGAGCAGCCCGGTGGAATCCAGTTCCTGGCCGGCCAGGACGACGCGAATCTTATAGTTGTGGCCGTGGAGATCTTCGCATTTGCCCTTGTAGTTACGCAGATTGTGCGCGGCAGCAAATGTCTCTTCGACGCTGACTTCGTACATGGACCTTCCCCTGAGTCCGGCCAGTGGCATACGCGGTTCGCCCTTCGCGCGCTATTGGAGATGGTTCTCCATGAAGCGCGCCACTTCGGCGAGATCCTGCGTAACGGTGTAAGCGGGCAGCGACTCGATAAAAATTTTACCATATTGCATGCGCCGGATGCGGTTATCGAGAATAGAAAGGATGCCGCAGTCCGTCTTCGAGCGGATTAGCCGGCCGAATCCCTGCTTGAGCGCCAGCACCGCCTCGGGCACCTGGTATTCCGCGAAAGCGTTGCGGCCGTCCTCCATCAGCGCACGCACGCGCGCCGCCACAATCGGATCGCTCGGGACCGCGAACGGCAGCTTGTCGATAATCACGCACGAAAGCTGCGCGCCGGGAACGTCCACGCCTTGCCAGAAACTGGAAGTGGCGAACAACACAGCGTTAGGAGTGGTGCGAAAGCGGTCGAGCAGCGTGGAACGCGGCGCGGTGCCTTGCAGCAGCAGAGGAAACTTTACGCGGCTGGAGACGCGCTCGTACACGTCCTTCATTTGCGCGTAGCTGGTGAACAGGCAAAACGCGCGGCCTTGCGAAATTTCCAGCAGGCGCTCGATTTCGCGCGCCGCGCACGCCGCGAACGAAGGATTACGCACGTCCGGCATTTCGCCGGGAATGTATAGCAGCGCTTGCGAAGCGTAGTCGAATTCCGCCGGCAGCACAGTCTCGGCCGAAGGTAGCACGCCAAGGCGCTGTTTCAAGTAATCGAAACGTCCCTCCACCGCCAGCGTGGCGGACGTGAGAATCACGGTGTCGAACTGCTCGAACAGCTTTTCGCGCAGGATTTCGCTTACGTCGATCGGAGTGGCAGCGAGAAATACTCCGCGGCCTCTCCGCTCGTACCAATAGACGTAGCTTTTATCTTCGCTTTCGAGCAGAAACGCAAGTTCGCGGCGCATTTCGGCGGCGCGCCGCGCCAGCACGATCACTTCGTCCGGCTTCGGCGAAAGGGTCGAAAGTTCCGTCTCGATGCGCTTCACCGCCGCGCAAAGCTCGTCAAAATTCTCGCGGTTCTGCTCCAGAAACGATCTGCGCTCCGCCGGACCGAATGGATATCGCCCTTCGCGCTCCGGAAAGCGCTCGAAAAACGCGCGGGCGCGTTCGCGAACTCGCGCGGTATTTCGGCGCAGCGCCGGTGAATCGATGCGCAGCACGCGCAACATCGCTTCCGTATCGCGCGACAACTCCTCGAACCGGTAACTCGATAGCTGCCGGCCAAAATAATCGCTGGCCACGTCCTCGATTTCGTGTGCTTCGTCGAAAACCACCGCGGAATATTCCGGCAGGATCGAGCCAAAATCGTCCTGGCGAATGGCCAAATCGGCGAAGAAAAGATGGTGGTTGACGATGATCAGATCGGCCTCCTGCGCGCGCTGGTGCATCGCGGTGATGAAGCAGTGTTGAAATTCGGGGCATTTCTGGCCGGTGCAGAGGTCGCTGCGCGCGTCAATGCGATTCCAAAGATCGGCGTCGTCCGGCAAAAAAGTAAGTTCGCTGCGGTCGCCAGTGGCCGTCAGTTTTTCCCAATCGCGAATCTGCGAAAACCAGTCCATTTCGTCCATGCCCTTTAGGACTGGCTGGCCCTCCATCTGATGAACTTTGTGCCGGCACAAGAAATTGGCGCGGCCCTTCATCAGAGCTGCCTTCAGATTGGGAGCGAAATATTTTTGCAGGAAAGGAACGTCCTTCTGGAACAGCTGCTCTTGCAGAGACTTCGTGGCCGTGGAAACCACCACGCGCCGTCCGCTGCGAATCGCGGGAATCAGGTAGGCCAGAGTCTTGCCGGTGCCGGTGCCGGCCTCGACAATCACATGCTGGTGCTTGTCGAAAGCTTCCTCAGCCAGCTTGGCCATGGCCAGCTGCGAAGCGCGAAATTCGTAACCGGGATGGCGCTTTTCCAGTTGCCCGCCCGGACCGAAGATCCCTTCGATCGTCAACTCGGCCGGTTTTTCTTCCGCAGTCTTCTTAGGCATCGATGGCTTTGACGCGCGCGATTCGACACACGCAGGCGGCTAAAGTACCACGGAGATTCGATCGAATTCCCGGCGCGCCGTCGAGCAATTTAACGCTTCGCCTTCGACCCGCGCGAAGCCTTCTCCAGAATTACAGCCCAATGCGAAAGGTGGTTCAGCGATCGGGTGTGTGTATGGTCGAGCTGCAGCGGAGTAATCGAAGCAGCGCCTTCGCGAATCGCGGCTTGGTCGGTGTCCGGCTCGATTCCTTCCACCACTTTCTGCTCGCTGAGCCAAAAATAACGCCGCCCTCGCGGATCGGCTCCGGGCTGCAGCAGATTGCGCGTGATTTTCGACGACTGCCGCGTGAAGCGCACTTCACCGGTCCAATCCTGGGGAATGTTGACGTTGAGCATCACTCCCGGCGGCAGTCCCTCCTGCAAAATCACGGGCAACAGGTCGCGCGCGAATTGCGCCGTGGGAGCGAAATCGAAATCGTGTCCGCGATACACAATGGAAAGCGCGATGGCCGGCACGCCGTTCACGGCTGCTTCCATGGCCGCGCCCACGGTGCCGGAATAATAGATGTTTTCGCCGGCGTTTCCGCCGGGATTGATGCCCGAAAGCACCACGTCCGGCTTTTCGCTGAGCAGCGTGTGGAACGCCAAAATCATCGCGTCCGCGGGAGTGCCTTCCACGGAATATTCGCGCTCGGCAATCTGATCGCAGTAAATCGGTTGGCGCAGCGTCAGCGATTGCGCCGAAGCGCTGCGCTCGTGCGACGGCGCCACCACGGTGACCGTGCCCAGCTCGCGCATGGCGCTGGCAAGCGCGCGCAGGCCGGGAGCGTGAATCCCGTCGTCATTCGTGACCAAAATATTGGGCATGACGTCCGTTATTGTGTAGACCTACCTAATCCAGAAAGCAATTCCCTTAATTCTACAGCCAAGGAGTCATCGAGCACCTTGGAGTGTGCGGATTGCATAGCTCGGCCTGCGTCAACCGTGAAATATCGGCACGCGAATGGGCTCGCATCCTGCGACGGGATTGTCGGCCGAAAACATAGAGTGTAGGCGTCTTCTTCGCTAGCGGGAAACATTTCTGCAACGAAGCACTGAAATTCAGTTCTGGCGAAACGATCCAGAAGCCCGAAGAATCGCGTTTCGAGGGAGGTCATCTCGAACAAGCAACTGCTGTTATGGTCGGGACGACTGGATTTGAACCAGCGACCTCACGCACCCCAAGCGTGCGCGCTACCAGGCTGCGCCACGTCCCGACCGCTTCAACCGCAGGAGCAATGCCAGCGTATCACTCGCGTTCGAGAAGGGTCAAGACGGCGCGGAGCTCTTCGTGCAGATCGAGCAGGAATTTCCGGTGCGAGCGCGACGCCGGCTCGCGACGCGCCGGCATCGACGCGGACGATATTTCAGACACCGGGCGCGGGGAAATTTCCGCGCCGCCCGGATCGCCGCCGGACTCGCTGCCGGCTGTGCCGTTTCGCTCGGCCAGATGCTTGCGCGCGCCCGCGATGGTAAAGCCCTCTTCGTAAAGCAGGCGCTTGATTTCGAACACGGTTTCGATATCTTCTCGGCGGTAAAGACGCTGACCCGTGGGGCTCTTTACCGGCTGCAGGGTGGGGAATTCAGACTCCCAGAAACGCAGCACGAACGCCTTCGTCCCGGTGAGGCGGCTGACTTCGCCGATGCGAAAAAGACTCTTATCAGGAATATCCGGCGTGGGTTGAGCGGCGCTGGCCATGTCTCGTTTGTATCCTAGGCGGATTTCAGGCTATGTCAACCCCTCCCAGGCGCTTGCCTGCGGAAACGTACGCAGCAGGCTCATTGGAGGCTTAAATCGGCGCCTCCGAAGCACGATGTATGACAATCGCGCTACCGGCGCTCTCGCTTCTCGCGCCCTTCACGGCGGGGCTCGCGCTTTTTCAGGCGCTGCGTGAAGCGAATCGGCGTGCCGATGAAATCAAAGGCTGCCCGCAGGCGGTTTTCCAAAAATCGCTGATAGCTGAAGTGCAGCGGCTTGGTCTGGTTGGTGAAGAGTACGAAGGTTGGTGGCGCGGTGGTGGCCTGCGTCACGTAATAGATCTTCACCTTGCGGCTGGCGGGTGACGTCCCGCGGTCCAAATCCACGCCCGCGAGCCAGCGGTTCAGTTCGCCCGTTGAAATGCGGCGTTCGCGCGCCTCGGCCACTCGATCTATGGTGGCGAAAAGCTTGCCGGTACGTTCGCCAGTGACCGCCGAGACAAACACAATCGGCGCAAACGGCAAGAATTTGAATTTCTCGCGTACCAGCGGCTCGTAATCGGACAGCAACTTGGGCGGAGTGACCACCTGCGCCTTACCGCCAGAGGGCTTTTTCTTCTCCGCGTTCTGCTGTGCGGCTTTCAGCGCCAGATCCCACTTATTCATCACGATGATTACCGAGCGCCCGGATTGCTCGGCGTAGCTCGCGATGGTCGCGTCGTGCGACATGACGCCCACCGACGCATCCGCCACGAGCAGCGCAATGTCCGCGCGTTCCAAATGCCGGCGCGCCATAATCACGCTCAGCTTTTCGGCGATCAGTTTCGTCTTTCCCTTGCGGCGAATCCCAGCGGTATCGAGAAAACGGTATATCTTTCCATTTTGCTCGACGACGGTATCAACCATATCGCGCGTGGTGCCAGGCACGTCCGACACAATCGACCGCTCCGCGCCCACCATCTGATTCAGCAGCGTGGACTTGCCCACGTTGGGCCGCCCAATGATGGCGATGTTGATGTCCGGCTCGCGCGCCACCGATTCGCCCTCAGGCATATCGCGCGTGATGGCGTCCAGCAGCGCGTCCACGCCGAAGCCGTGCTCGGCGGAAATTGGAAACACTTCGCTGCCCAGCTCGTAAAAAGGCGCGACCATCTGCGTTTGCTTCGGCGAATCCACTTTGTTGACCGCGATCACCGGAGCTTTCCCGGCGCGGCGCAGCAACTGCGCAAGTTCGGCGTCGAGCGGGATCGGACCGGAGCGGCCATCGACCACTTGCACCACGCACGCGGCGTTTGCGATCGCCACATGCGCCTGCCGCAAAATTTCGCCGGGGATACCGGCTTTGTCCTCCGGCACGATTCCGCCGGTATCGACCACTTCGAACGAGCGGCCGTCCCAGTTCGCCTCACCGTAGATGCGATCGCGCGTGATGCCGGGTTCATTGGTGACGATCGAACGGCGCGTGCCGGTTAGCCGGTTAAATAGCGTGGATTTTCCTACGTTGGGCCGCCCCACGATTACGATGGAAGGTAGGTTTTCGGGCATGTCAGCGGCCAACCAGCTTTCGTTGCAACTCTTGCCGACGCGCTAGCAGGTGCTTCAATTCGTCAAACGGCAGCTTCGACTCGATCTTCTTTTGCAGGTCCACGAGTTCCTCGACTAATTCGCGGCTTACGGTGCGTTGCCGCAGCACGGCGAGACAGCTTTCCGCTTCGTCCCAATTCACGGGTTGCGAATTTTCGAACAGAGCTTCGAATAGCATTTTGCGGTCCGACTCCTTCAAAACCTCAGCAAGCGCCGACGCGTCGAGAGCTTGTCCCGATTCCGCGCTGGCAATCAGAATCTCGAAGATCTTTTCGGATTCGAGGCCGTGATGAAGCTGGTTTTCGGCAATTTCGCGCGCCAAGCGTTCGCGAATGGAGTTTGGCTCTGCCAGCATCTGCATCAAGCGCCTTTCCGCGGGCACGATGGCTGGCGTCAGCAGTTCGGCCTTCGGACGAACCTCTCCGCGGCGCTCTGCTGCAGCGCGACGAAGCGCCTCGCGCAGGACGGGCTCATCCACGCGCAGCTCAGCCGAAATTCGCGATGCCCATTCGGAGCGCAGCAACGCGCTCGGCACTCGCTGCACGTAGGGCATCAGAAAATTGATGGCCGCAAGCTTTCCAGACGCTGTGGAGCGGTTCATCTGCCGCGCGCGCGTGATCAGATAATCGAGATACGTAGGCGCTAGCCCTAAAAGTTTGCGATACGCCTCCGCGCCCTGTTCTTTCAGGAATTGATCGGGATCGGCGCCGCCCGGAAGCGTCAGCACGCGCACGTCGAATTCTTTTTCGAGCAGCAGCGCGAGCGAACGCTCCGCGGCCATTTGGCCTGCGTTGTCTGCGTCGTAGTTCACCACCACGCGGCGCGTGAAGCGGCCCAGCAGCTTGATCTGCGGCTCAGCCAGGCTGGTGCCGCAGCTTGCCACTACATTCGCGATTCCGGCGCGGGCGACGGCGATCGCGTCCATGTAACCTTCCACCAGAATCGCAAAATCGTTTTGCCGGATATCTTCCTTCGCGCGATCGAGGTGATACAAGACGTTGCTCTTCGAATAGATCGGCGTCTCAGGCGAGTTCAAATACTTCGGCATGTCATCGCCCATGCTGCGCCCGCCGAAGGCGATAATCTTTCCGGAGTCGTTGGCGATCGGAAACATGATGCGCCGCCGAAAGCGGTCGTACATGCGCCCGCTCTGGTCGCGCGAGAAAAAGCCGGACGCATCCAGCATTTTCTCCGGATACTTCTGTTTCAGAGCGCGAAGCAGCGCGTCGCCCGAGCCTGGCGCGTAGCCCAGTCCGAAGCGCATCATCGCATCGCGGTCCAAGCCGCGATCTTCGAGATACGCGAAGGCAACTTTACCTTCGGGGCTTTGATGAAGGTTGCGCGTAAAAAAAGCCGCAGCCTCGCGATGCATATCCACCAGCGAAGTACGCTGCTGATTCTGGCGGCGCTCTTCGGGAGAACGATCGCCGGAGCGCGGAATCGCGATGCCGCATTTTTCCGCCACGGTGCGCACCGCGTCCGGAAATTCGCAGCGGTCGATCTGCATGATGAATTTAAAAACGTCTCCACCTTCATGGCAGCCGAAGCAGTAGTACATCTGCTTCACCGGATGGACGCTGAACGACGGAGTTTTTTCCTGATGAAAAGGACACAACCCAGTGAAATTTTGCCCCGCCTTGCGCAGGCGCACGTATTCGCCGATTACGCGGACGATGTCCGCTTGCTGCTTCACCTTCTCGGCAAACGATCCGGCCTCAGCCATTGTGGGGTGGAGCTACGTTTAGCATTGGCACTCTAACTTTGCAACTCGGCAACGGTGATGGCATTGCCGCCGCGGTCCTCGGCTTCGGGATGAATTCTCTCCACCAGCGGGTGTGTGGACAGAAATTCCGCGAGCCCGCGGCGCAGCGCGCCGGTTCCATAACCGTGAATGATGCGCACGCTGGGCCTGCCCGCGAGCGCCGCTTCGTCCAGGAATTTATCGATGCGATCGGAAGCCTCTTCCACCGTGCAGCCGATTACGTTGATTTCTTCCGCGGCTTCGCCGCCGGACTGCGTGTGAACGGTCACACCTGCGCGCGCGTTTGCAGGTGTCGCCGCGCGCTGCGACGCCGGCCGCGGAGAAATCGATTGACCTTCGCCCTCAACACCGATGATATCCGCGACCGGAATTTTCATTCGCAACGGCCCCGCTTCCACTTCCGCAGTGCGGCCGTCATGGCGGCGAAACACGACCGGCTGTTTGAATCCCTTTACCATGACGCGCTGCCCAGCCGTGAGCTGCTCGGGCGGCACGGATTTCGCGGCGGCTTCGTTGGAAATACCGAGATCGGCTTGCGAAGACGCCAGTGTTTCGATCACGGCCGTGTCCGCTTCGGCGCGCGCTTCCGAAAACACTTTGCCGCTGCGCCGGCCGGCCTGCTTTTCGACCTGCGCGCGCAGAGCGCGGTCTTTCACGTCCGCGGCCACGCGCTCGATCTCGCCCTGCAGGCGCTTCTGCGTCTCCGCGAAATTCCGCTCCAGCTCGGCGATGCGTTTCTTCTGCCGTTCGATCCATTCTCCGCGAAGCGATTGGCGCTCGCCTTCGAGTTCAGCCAGTTCCTCGCGCAGCCGCGCCTTCTCCGCATCCGTTTCATCGCGGGTGCGGTGCAAGTACGCAATCAACCCACGTGCTTCGTGCGATTCCGGAGAAAGCCCGGCGCGCGCTCGTTCGATCACGCGCACCGGCAATCCCAGCCTCCGCGCAATTTCGATTCCGCTGGAAGTTCCTGGCAGGCCCACCAGAAGCCGATACGTCGGCCGCAAGTTCTCCTCGTCAAATTCCATGGCCGCGTTCACGATTCCCGGTGTCGTGGACGCGTACGCTTTCAGCCGGTCGTGATGCGTGGTGGCCATCGTTAGCGCGCGCCGCTCGCGAAATTCATCGAGCAGCGCCACAGCCAGCGCGGCGCCTTCTTCCGGCGCTGTGCCGGTTCCCATTTCATCCACCAGAATTAGCGAATCGGCCGTCGCCGTGTCGAGCATCGATTTCAAATTCAGCATGTGCGCTGAAAACGTGGAAAGGTCGGCGGCAATCGACTGCTCGTCGCCAATATCCGCAAGCACTCGGTCGAAAACCGGCAGCTCGGCGCGATCCGCTGCCACTGGAATCCCCGACTGCGCGGAAAGCGCGGCCAATCCGACGGTCTTCAACGCTACCGTTTTCCCGCCGGTGTTCGGACCGCTAATCACCAGCACGGTTCCAGCGTGCACATCAGAATTCCCGGCTGCACCACCAAGCGCGAGCGACATCGGCACAGCTTTGCGTCCCTGCGGACGCAGCGTAGCTTCGAGAACAGGATTCCGCGCCGCAATCAAGTTCAACCGATGCTCGGCATCAAACTGCGGCGCGACGCAATCCAGTTGCCGCGCAAAACGCGCGCGAGCGAAAATCGAATCGAAATGGGCGATGGTCTCGGACGCTCGCGCAAGCGGCTCGCGCTGCTCGCGAACACGCGAGGTAAGCTCGTCCAAAATTCGCGCGATTTCCACCGCCTCTTCCTCAGATAGCTGCACCAGCCGGTTATTTAAATCGATGGTACCGAGCGGCTCGACGAATACCGTTTGCCCCGTGGCGCTCGCCGCATGAACCACTCCCGGAACGGACCGCCGCTCCGAAGCACGTACGGGGATCACGAAACGCTCGTTGCGCAGCGTGACGTAATCCTCTCCAGCCGGTTCGCCCCGCGCGCGCAGAATGCTTTCGAGCGAGTGGCGGATTTTCTGGCGCGATTCGCCGATGGTGGCGCGAATGCGTTTCAGTTTGGGCGAAGCGTCGTCGCTGATTTCGCCGTTCGGCAGCACCGCGCGGCGAAGGGCCATCAGCAGCGGACGAAAATCCGCCAGTGCTGCCGCCAGATCCGCCAATCGGCGGTGCTTGCCCTCGTCCTCGCCTCGAAATACTTGCCGGACTGACGCAGCAATCTCCATCAGCGTCGCGGACTGCAAAAGTTCTCCGGGCTCGAGCACCGCGCCGGGAACCATCAATCGCGCTAGCCATCCCGCCGGATCGGAAAGCGAACCAAAACCAAGCTCCGCGCCCTCGCGCAAATACGCGACCGCTTCGCCAATCAGATCGAACTCCGTCTCCAGAGCGTGCGCGTCATGCCCCGGCGCGAGCGCCTCGATGGCGCGCCGTCCCGGAGCACACGTCGTTAACCGGCTGACGATTTCTTTCAGCTTGTCGAATTCCAGTAGTTCTTCGGCGGGTCGCGACACACGTGCCTCGTGATTGGATTCTAGCGCGGTTGTAGCCGGTACATCAGACGGCTGAAATCTTGCGCTTGGACGTAGCTTTCATCTTTGCGCTCGGCCCGGCTTAGCAATCGAGAGACCTGGGCCAAGCGTTTCAATCATGGCTGTCGCAATATCGTCCAGCGGCTTCGTGGCGCCGGGACCGTGCTGCGCGTCGTTGTTGCAGAAAATCGAAAACACCAGCGATTCACCGCGCTCCGTGGTTGCATAGCCCGAAAGCGAATGTACGTGTTCGGTCGATCCGGTTTTCGCTTCGATTCGCTCCGCCGCAGGAGACTTCCGCATCCGGTCGTTCAGCGTGCCGTCTTCGCCGGATACCGGCAAGGTGGAAATAAAATCGCGGCCCCAGGGCGCGTGCGCGGCGTAGCGCAGCAAGTCCACCATGGCGCGCGGCGTTACCAAATCGTCGCGCGCAAGCCCCGAACCATCGGACATCACCACGTCTCCATCCGGCACTCCCGCCGCTTGCAGAAATCCACGCTCGACTTTCAAGCCCGCCGCGGTCGATGCCAGCCCAAGTTTTTGCAGGCCGATGGTTCGCAGAAAAATTTCAGCGTGCAAGTTTTGGCTGATTTTGTTCGTCAGCTCGATGCTTTGGAGCAGCGGCGGAGACATATGCTCGGCCAGCACCAGCCGGTGGCTTTGCGGCTGCGGCTTCGCGGCTGGCAGGACAGGCTCGCCGTTAGCTAGCGTTTCTGGCGGCGCCGAATGCCGCACGACAATGTCGCCGGTCACGCGCACGCCTCGCGCTGCGAGCAGATCCTTAATCGCCCGCGCAGCCGTTTCCGCCGGATCGATCATCGCCAGATCCAATCGCACCGGCTCGTGACCCGCGGGAACCGTGCCGCGCAGCAGCAGAAAATTCTCTCCCGGCTGGCGCACTACGGCGATCTGCGGCATTCCTCCAGGCGGCGAAGTGGTCACCTGATGGGCAAGCGTTTCGAGCGATGCCGCCGGCTGCGTGCTGATCGCCGCCGGATCGCCCGAACGCGCGCCAGGCTGAACCTCGATCGAAACAACATTGTCGTTGAAAGTGATCGCGCTTACCGGCACGCCAAAATCGAAAAACAGATCGCCCGCGCTCCACCCCTCCGGGTACGGATCGTAGGGAAAATAGCTGTCGTCCGCGATCAGATTTCCATCGACTTCGCGCAAGCCCTTGGCGACTGCCGCGTCAACCATCTCAGCGAATATCTTGTCTGGCGACCCCTGACGCTCGAATTCGCCGGCAAATGGAAAGATGCGGTTCGACAAATCCGGATCGCCGCGCCCAACCAAAATTAAATCACCCGTCAGCTTGCCGTCGGGACCAAGCGCGCCATCCGATTCCAGCGTGGTGCGAAATTGATAGTTCGGCCCGAGAATCGCCAGCGCCATGGACGTAACAATCAGCTTCGCGTTGGAAGCGGGCGTGAAAAAATGATCGTCGTTCAATGAATAGAGCGTTTTGCCCGTGTCGCGGTCGGCCACCAGAATTCCCCAGTACGCGCGTTGCGCCTGATCGCCCGCGAGAATCGAGCCAACGCGCGCACTGAACCGCGACACGTCCGCGCGCGCCTTCGCAACTGCAGCCCCATTAGCTGCGCGCGCACACCTCGGGATCAGCGCCAGCAAACACAGCGCTGCCGCGGCAACGGACGCTCCGCTGCTGCAACCACTCCAGCAAAATTTGAATCTATACATATATCGGGCGCGCACGTAACACTCAATTATAGGCCATCACCCGCTTCTGTGCGGCCTTCCGCCCGAGCTTGCGCTTCTGCACGCCGAACACTTATCATCTCATCGCATCGACTGGAGGTAGTGGATGAAAAAGATTCTCTCATTCGCACTCGGGCTGTCGCTGCTTGGTCTCCCGGCGCTTTTTGCTTCAGCTCCCGCGCGCGCGGATAACAAGCAAACTATCGAAAATCGCCTGCAAAACTCGGGCGAAGTCATGAAAGAGATTCTAAACATTCCCGACGATATCCCGCAAAGCCTGATCGACAAGGCCGACTGCGTCATCGTCATTCCGTCCATGATTAAATTCGCCTTCGGCATCGGAGGAAGCTACGGCCGCGGCGCCATGACCTGTCGCAGCGGCGGAAATTTCCAGGGCCCCTGGGGAGCTCCCACGATGATGGCGCTCGAAGGCGGCAGCTTCGGATTCCAGCTGGGAGGCCAGGCCACTGACTTCGTTCTCCTGGTGATGAATCAGTCGGGAGCGCGTTCGATTCTCAGCAGTAAGGTCAAACTGGGCGCAGATGCATCCGCCGCCGCTGGTCCCAAGGGACGAGCCGCGGAAGCGGATACCGACGTGGCCATGCGCGCTGAGATTCTCACCTATTCCCGCTCGCGCGGATTGTTTGCCGGCATTTCGCTCGAGGGCTCCACGCTCCGGCCGGACAACGAGGGGAATGCCTCGCTGTACGGGCGCAAAATCGCGGCGCAGGATATCGCACTGAAAGGCGCGGTGCCGGTCCCACCATCGGCGCGTAGGCTTATCGAAACGCTCAACCAGCATAGCCCCAAGAATTTGTCTAACTAACTGTCGTTCGGCTGGGCCGGGGCGAATTCGCTCCGGCTCAGCGCCTTTGTCTCCGCGCGTTAACGCCCTGTCGTCGCTGGCCACCACCAGGCTGGAGTTGACTCACCCTCAAAACTGACCTATAGTCGAACTCGGTTTTTAGTCAGCTCGCATTTTCGACACAATGGCTTCGCGATCAGCTTCGATTCCTCCCAAAGTGCTTCCCCATGCCGGCCGCCGCGAAAGGCGCCGGGTGGAAACACGCGAGCGCCTGTTTCGGGCCGCGCTCGATCTCTTTGCGCGCCGCGGATTCCTGGAAACCACAGTCGAGGACATCACCGAAGCGGCCGACGTCGGCAAGGGCACTTTCTTTAACTATTTTCCCACCAAGGAACACGTGCTAGCCACGTTCGGCGCGCAACGCATCGCCGCCGTGGAGCGCGGGTTGGAACGCGCGCGCGTGGGTCCTGTGCTGCCGGTCCTCGAAGAACTGGCCGTCGATTTGGCCGGTCAATCGAGAGAGAGTCCCGCGCTGTTGCGCGCTATTTACGCCGCGCACGCGTCGTGTGCGCCGGTACGTGCCGAACTGCAACACAGATTAAACGCTGGCCGCCAATCCCTCGCGCAGATATTCGACTTGGCGCAGGAGCGCGGAGAAGTCCGACGCGATATTTCCGCTTCAGAGCTGGCGCGGCTCACGCAACTGGTCCTCCTCGGCGTGAGCGTGGCCTGGGCGCTGAGCCCAGACGATTCGCTGCGCGGCACCGCCGCGGAGGTCTGGCGCTTACTCTCGCCGTCCCTGTTGGCCGATAAAAAGTTGGCAGATAAGAAGCGAAAGCACGCATCCACCCGGCGAACGCGAAAAGCGGGGCCTAGCAGCAAAAGAAAGTGAAAACCCGTGGTTCAGTTGAGTCTTTCACCGTCCACACTTCATCCAAGATGTTTTCAGTAATCGAGGAGGCTGTTTGATTCGCCGTTTGATCGCGCTATGCGCTGCAGCAGCCGCGCTGCCGTTCGTGGTAGCGCTTCCCGCGCGCGCGCAACTAAGCCGGGCGGGCGCGGCGCCGCCATCGACATCGTCCTCGTACTCGCAAGGAAGCTCTGCCATGTCGGCTCCGGTCTCTTCGATCCCGCCGACGGGCGGCGCTTACTCCGGCAGCGTTCCTGAAAAACTTGTTCCCGGCGTCTTGAGAATCTCGATGCAAGATGCGATTCAGCGCGGCCTGCGGACCAACCTGGGCTTGTTGCTGGCGGGCCAAAATAGTCGCGTCGCCCGCGGCCAGCGCTGGCAGCAACTCAGCCGCTTGCTTCCGAATCTGAACGCCTCCTCCTATATGGACGACTCGAAGGTTGACCTTGCCGAGTTCGGCTTCACCGGTTTTCCAGGTATTCCACCGGTGGTTGGCCCATTCGCCTACTTCGACGCGCGCGCCTACGTCACGCAATCCGTTTTCAATTGGCAAGATCTCAACAACGAACGCGCTGCAAGCCAAAACGCCAAAGCCGCGCAATACACCTTCAAAGACGCTCGCGACCTGGTGGTTCTGGCCGTCGGCTATGCTTACGTGCAAGCCATCGCGGATAAGGCGACCGTCAGCGCCACACAGGCGCAAGTGAATACCGCCCAAGCGCTCTATAAGCAAGCTTCCGATCAGGTGAATGCCGGCACTTCTCCTTCGATCGACGGACTGCGGGCCAAAGTCGAATTCCAAACACAGCAGCAGTTGCTCATCCAAGCCAGAAACGATCTGGCCATTCAAAAACTCACGCTGGCACGCACGATCGGCCTCGCCCCCGGTCAGCAATTCGAATTGACCGACAATACTCCGTACCAGCCTCTTGCCGGTCTCACTATGGACGAAGCTCTGAAACAAGCCTACGCCCAGCGCTCTGATTATCAGGCCGCGCTCGCCAGCATGCGTGCGGCGGAAGATTCGAAAAAAGCCGCCGAGGCTGGTTACTTGCCGTCGCTTTCGTTTAGCGCCGATTATGGGCTCGCCGGCACCTACCCGAACGTAACCACCCACGGCATTTTCGATGTGCGCGGCACGCTCACCGTACCCATTTTCCAGGGCGGACGAATTCACGGGGACGTGATGCAGGCAAACGCACAATTGCAGCAAAGCCGCGATCAGCTCGATAACCTGCGCGCGGAAATCGATTCGCAAGTTCGTACCGCTCTGTTGAATCTGCAGTCGGCCGAGCAACGCGTCACTGTCGCGCAAAGCAACGTGGGCCTGGCCAACGAAACCCTCTCGCAGGCGCGCGACCGCTTCGCTGCGGGCGTCACCGATACAGTCGAGGTGGTGCAGGCGCAGGAGCAGGTCGCCAGCGCCAACCAACAGTACATTTCGAGCCTGTATCTCGACAACTACGCAAAGATTTCTTTGGCCCGCGCTCTCGGCCTAGCCGAAAGCGGCGTCAAGCAATACTTCGAGGAAAAATAGATATGCCACAGCCAACGGATGTTGAAAACCCACCCGCCGCTCGGCCCGAGAGCCCAACGCATGGCGAGGAGCGCTCCTCTGCGCCTCCGCCAAGGTCCCGCGCCTCGCGGTTTTTCCACGATCACCCCGCCGCGCGCTGGCTGTTGTTCGCCGGATTGCTTGCCCTTGTCGTCGGGGGATATTTTGCGTGGCGTTATTTTTCGAGTTACCAATCCACCGATGATGCTCAGATCGACGGGTATCTCTACCCCGTGAGCGCGCGCATTTCCGGCTACGTTTCAAACGTGTTTGTCACTGACAACCAAGTCGTCAAAGCTGGCCAGGTTCTCGTCGAGATCGATCCCCGCGATTACCAGGTAGCCATCGATCAGGCTCGCGCCGCGTTGCAGGACGCCCAAGCAACGGCTCGAGCTGCCGGCATCAGCGTTCCGGTGACAACTATCAGCACCCGCAGCCAGATCTCCACCGCGGAAGCGGAAGTGGACAACGCGCAGGCAGCCATCTCCGCCTCGCGACAGCAATTGAACGCCGAGCGCGCCGATCTCACCTCCGCGGAAGCCAATAACACCAGGGCGCAGCGTGATCTTCAACGCTACAAGGAACTCGTCGCCAAAAAAGAAATTTCCGAGCAGCAGTACGATCAAGCCGTGGCCACGGCGGCCTCAACTGCCGCTTCCGTGCAAGCGGCACGTGCTGGGGTTTCGGGCGCCCAACAGGCGATCACTCAGGCCAAGGCGCGTTTAGCCCAGGCCGAGGCGGACGTGCGCGCGGCCCAAACCGGTCCTCAGCAGGTTCGCACCACACAGGCGAAGGCGCAGGCCGCTCTGGCAACCGTGGCTGAACGGCAGGCAGCGCTTGAACAAGCCGAACTCAACCTGCAATACACCAAAATCGTTGCACCCGTTGACGGCGAAGTGATCAGAAACGTGGAAGTGGGCATGAACGTCCAGCCAGGCCAGCAACTGTTGACCGTCGCGCCAATTGAAGGTCTCTGGGTCACCGCGGACTTCAAGGAGACGCAACTCAAGGGCATGCGCCCCGGCCAGCCCGCGGAAATCAGCGTGGATGCCAACGGCCGCACCTACAAAGGCCACGTGGACAGCATCGCCGGATCGACCGGCGCCAAACTGAGCCTGCTGCCGCCGGAGAACGCCACCGGAAACTACGTCAAAGTGGTGCAGCGCATTCCGGTCAAAATCCTCATCAATTCCGGACAAAATAACGACCACTATCTGCGCATTGGAATGTCCGTCGAGCCCAAAGTCTATTTGAAATAGTCCGGGCGATTTCCAGCCGCGCGCACTCTGTTTCCGCCGCGTACTCGCGCCTGCTTTCTGGTGTTGCGCCTACCATGCCGCGCCGCGCGAATTTCGGTTGACCTGCAATCCCGCCTGCTGGCATATGTATGCTAAATTCGGCTTTGGGGGGATTGGTAGGCCATGCGCATCCGCGTGATTACCGTGGAGCGCGAATACGGCAGCGGCGGCGCCGTAATCGCGCGCGACCTCGCCCAGCGTCTCGGCTGGAAGCTTTGGGACGAAGAGCTCACCGCCGAAATCGCCCGCGTCGCGCAAGTTGACCATAAGGTGGCCGCTTGTTGCGACGAGCGAGTCGATTCCCTGCTCTACCGGCTCTTTAAAGTTTACGCGCGCGGCAGCTACGAGCGTGCCCTGCCCATCGCTGAAGCCCGCCCGTTTGACACTGACCGCATGTTCGCCACTCTCGAATCGGTGATTCGCGACGTAACCTCCCGCGAGCCATGCATGATCGTTGGTCGCGGTTCAACGTATTTTCTGCGCGGCCGCCCGGACGCTTTTCACGTTTTCATCTATGCTTCGGTGGAAGAAAAGCTCCGCCGTCTGAAATCCATGGGCAAACCAGAAAGAGAAGCGCGCCAGTTAATCGAGGAAATCGATCGCGACCGCGCCGCGTTCATCCGCCATTATTTCGGTGTGGAATGGCCGCATCGCCCACTCTACAACCTGATGATCAACTCTAAGCTGGGCGATGAGCACGTCGTCGAGATGCTTTTGCAGCACGTCTCCGCCGCTGAGAAATTCATGCCGCGCGAAGCCGCCACATCTAACGCCTAACCGCGATTACGGCGCCCGTCCTTGCGACCCAGCCCTTCTTCCCGTACTCTAAATGTCCGTATTCTGCTCACCCGTATTCTGTGGCCGGTATTCTGGTTATTGCACCCGTAGCCACATCGCGTCCGATCGGGAGTGTGAATGAGCTGTCCCATCTGTGAAAAGCGCCCGCCCAAGCGGTTTTGCCCAGCCAAAGGCGAAAAGATTTGCGCCGTGTGCTGCGGCCAGGAGCGCGAAGTCACCATCGATTGCCCGCTGGACTGCTCCTATCTGATCGCCGCGCACCGCTACGAAGCCGAGCATCGCAAGCCGATGACTTCCGACGAAGTTCCCTATCGCGATGTCTTCGTACCGCTCGACTTTGTCTACGAGCATTGGCCCGTGGTCTCCGGCATCGCCACGGCGATCCTGAATCTGCAGCGCCAGCATCGCGACTTACGCGACTCAGACGCGATCTCCGCCATCGAGGCTCTCGCCGAGACGTATCGCACGCTCGGCAGCGGCATCTACTACGAGCGGCCTCCCGAAATACCCGACGCGCGTGCGCTCTACGGAGCCATCAACGAATTCCTTCAGGAATTCCGAAAATCCGAATCCTCTCGCGCCGGATTCGCCACACTCAAAGACTCCGACGTCTTTCACGTCCTCGTTTTTCTGCGGCGTCTCGCTAAACAGGAAACTAACGGGAGGTCGCGCTCGCGCGCTTTTCTCGGTTTCCTGCGCCAGCGCTTTCCGTTACCGGCTCAAGCTGAAAAGGACGCGCCCCGCATCATCGTTCCGTAGCAATTTGCGCTCCGCGCGAATCCGTTTTGCTTGGCTCGCAGAAGTCTCGGAATGCCCGTCCGACGCGACTGGCGGACGACCCGCCATAAATGCGCCGAGGCAAACCAGCGCGAACAGCAGCGTAAGTCGCGACACGGTTTTCAGCTTCACGCCACGCGCGGGCCTCTGCTCCGCGGCAGGGGGAGCAGTCACAGGCATAAACGCTGAACGCGAGTTTCGCCTGCGCCGCCGTGTGCCTGTTCGCTTAACACCCGCAGTTCGCCTCGTCGTTTGCATAATCACTCTCCCTTTCCCCACGCGAGTTGCATTTGCGGCGAACGCCAAGAATGCGCGTCCCCTCCGCTCGGTAGCGAGCCCAAGCCGTACTTCCTTCGCAATTTCGCTACGCGCTCCGCAATCTGCTTCCGATAATCTTCGGGAGCGTATCCGTAGCCGCGGTACCAATCTCGATAGCGCTTCGCGAGCCGCGGAAACCGCGATTCCAGAAATTCGAGAAATGGCTTCCACGAGGACGGCATCAGAAACAGCACATTAGCGCCGAACCACTGCGCTCCCGCATCTCGCGCCGCTTTGGCCAGCGCATCCAAATCTTCTTCGCGATCCGTGAGCCCCGGCAAAATCGGCATCGCGAATACGCCGGTTGAAATTCCGGCATCGCGCAGCTTGCGAACCGCCGCGAGCCGAAGGTCCGGACGCGGCGCCCTCGGCTCAAGCATCCGCGCCAGTCGCGTGCGCACCGTGGTAATCGTCACGTTGACCGTCAGCGATGACCGCTCGCTGACCCGCTTCAGCAGGTCGATATCCTTCACCACCTGATCGGACTTGGTGGTAATCGAAAGGCTCAGCCCTTCGCGCTGCGCCATCTTTTCCAGGATCGCGCGCGTGGCGCCGAACTCGCGCTCCGCCGGCTGGTAGGGATCGGTCGCCGTGCCGATGGCGATGTGCTCGCCCCAAATCTTTTCCGAATCCAGATCGCGCTCCACCAGCGCTCCAGCGTTCTGCTTTACGTAAATCTTGGATTCGAAATCCCCGCCGTCCAGGTCCATGTATTCATGCGTGTAGCGCGCGTAGCAGTAGCGACAGCCGAATTCGCACCCTCGATAGGGGTTCACCGTCCAGCGGAACGGCACCCGTTCCGAATGGCATTCGTTGAGGATCGAACGCACGGGCAGCAGAAAATACTCAGCCCCGCGCTTGGCTTCGGCGCGAGGGGAGGAGGCGGCGAGTCGCGCAATGCCGACCAGTTCCGTGGCGGGCTTCGTTCTCCGGGTTTCGCCCGGAGGGGGCGCGGAAGCACCACCAGACGGCTCACAGTCGCCGTGGCGGACGGCTAGGGGGAATAAGGTGAGGCTGGTTTCCTTCGCGCGAGCCGTTCGACGCCGAATCGTCGCTGGAGCCGGTTGAAGGATAGGATAAGTGGCCATTGGCAGCCTCGCCGCACACCCGAAATGTATTCGCCTTTGTTTCGCCTGTCAAGAGATTTTATTCGCTTTACTTTCGCCTGTACGCGCGGCCAAGGTCTACCCTGGAAACCAGCGTCCCGGCAGCGAACCCGGGAGGGCCGCCGCCGATATACTCGTTGTCAGCCGACCGGAGACCGAGTTGTGTCCGAAATTGGAATTCTGATCGTTGATGACGACATCGCCAGCCAGAACGCCCTCAGAAGCGTCCTGGATTCCGAGGGCTGGCGCGTGCGCATCGTTCCCGAAGCCTCGCAAGCGCTCGCGGAACTTGCCGCTGGCGCCTGGAATCTGGCCGTCGTCAACGTGGCGGTGGCGGATATCGGCGGTCCGCTGTTCGCCATCCTGCGGGAACTTTCAGATGCGGCCACTCCATCTTCCCCGGATGATCTGGAAAATTCGCGCAAGCAGCTTCGCGTGCTGTTTCTGGTGCCTTTGCGACTGGCCGCCAGCGTTCAGCCGTTTCTCGAACGCGAAGCTCTTCCCTACTCCCTGAAGCCCTATCACCTGCACGAATTTTTCGAAAAGGTGAGCGACCTGTTGGTTGACTCCGGCGCCATGGAAGAGCCCATCCGCACCATCGGAAATTTCGGCGTCAAAAGGACTCCCGCGTTCAAGCAGCGCACCAGCAGGCACACGCGCCGCGGAGCGATGTTCGCTTCCCGCGAGGATTACCAGATGACCGAAGAAGAGATGGTCGAATACGAGCGCCAGGAAGAGGAAGACCGCAAAAAGCGTGAAAAAGAGAGGAAGGAACGCGAAGGCGGCTGATTGCCGCGGCGTTCAGCTTGCCGCAGTAAATCGACGCACCACGCTTTTATCAGGCGTCGCCGCCAGAAGTTCCGCAACCGTCCGCTTCAGCACCGGATGCCGCACACCGGAGGCAATTTCCGCGAGCGGAACCAATACAAATTTTCGCGCCGCCATTCGCGGATGAGGAATTTCGATCTGCGGCTCGTGCACGGCGCGCGAGCCGTACAGCAATACGTCCAAATCGATCGTGCGCGATTCTTTCAGCCCCGCACCGCTGCGTGCCTTGCGCTCTCGCCCAAGCGCGCGTTCAATCTCAAGCAGCACTTTCATCAGCTCCGCGGGCGTAAGATCCGTTTCCGCTTCGAGCGCGCCATTCAAAAACCAACCTCCGCCGCGAACGTCGATCGGCTCTGTCTCGTAAAGCGACGATTGCCGCATCACGCGCACGCCGCGCTCGCCGAGCATGGCAACCGCGCGCGCAATGTTTGCAGCTCGATCACCCAAATTCGATCCCAACGACAGGTAAACCGTATTCATTTTCCCTCGGATTTTGTGACCTTCATCATAGATCGGACCCGGAGAGACGTGTTACGCTTCGCATGGTATATTGTGCGCTGTATTCGCGCACTTGAATTTCTAAACGGATGGATGGGTGGGCCAGACGCTGAAATTCGTACCGGCATTTTTTCGGTTTTCATCGCTTTCGTCCGCAGCTTCTGCGCCCGCGGAATGATGTGTTCGTGAACTCGAAACGTCCAGCTTTGCCGAGTGGTTCGTATAGATTTTGTTCTTCGGGAATGACCGCGCGCGGTGCATTCCGCGCGCTAAGCGCGGTCGCCGTTCTACTTTGCGCCAGCCTGTCGCTTTGGGCCGCTGCCAACGGCAGCCTTTCCGGCACCGTGCACGACCCCAGCGGCGCCGTTGTCCCCGGAGCCAGCGTGTCGCTGGTGAACACCGCGCTGAAGACGCGCTACAAAACCACCAGCGACGCACAGGGGTTCTACACGTTTCCAACCCTTCCGGTCGGTAGTTACGACCTCACCGTCAAATCGACAGGTTTCCAAACCCAGGAAAAGACCGGCCTCGCCATTGATACCGACTCGGCTCTCACCGTCAATATTGCTCTGCAGCTTGGCGAAGGATCGCAGACCATCACCGTGGCGGCGAACGCCGCTACCACCGAAGCGCAAGTCGATACCGTCTCCACGCACCTCGGAGAAGTCGTCACCGGCCAGCAGATGCGCGCTCTTCCTTTGAATGGCCGCAGCTATACCGATCTGCTGCCGATTCAGCCTGGTGTCGTCCCGGTCACGACCCTCCAGCCCAATTCCGTGATCATGGCCGGGGTGACCGGCACGATCGATCCGTCGGGCGATTTAAATCCGGGGAATCTTTCGATTGATGGTCAGCGCGAATCGGCCAATGGTTTCCTCGTGAATGGCATCGATGTACAGGAGCATATGAACGGCGGCACCTCCATCGTCCCCAACCTCGATTCCATCGACGAGTTCCGCGTGCTCACTAACAATTTCGATCCCCAATATGGCAATTACAACGGAGGAATGGTCACCGTCATCACCAAATCGGGCAGCGACAAATTTCACGGCGATGCTTTCGAGTTTCTACGCAATACGGCGCTCGACGCGCGCGGCTACTTCGATCCCAATCGCCCCGCGTTCCGACAGAACCAATTCGGCGGCACGCTCGGCGGACCCGTTGTTCGCGGCAAAGTCTACTTCTTCACCGACTATCAGGGTACGCGCACCAATCAAGGCATCGAAACCGGCCTGATCACCGTTCCCTCGGTGCAAGAACGCCTCGGGAATCTGGGAGCGGGAGCGCTCACTGGCTCGGTAAGTGGATCGTACCTCGCGAGCGTACTTTCTCAGAGGCTCGGCTACACAGTTACGGCTCGGGAGCCGTATTCGCAGGTCTTTCCAGGCGGCAACATTCCTCAATCCGCGTGGTCTGCTCCCGCCATCAACCTGTTGCAATACATTCCGTCGCCGAATATCGGTACCAATCAATTTTCCACGTCGGCATATCCTGAAACCGTTCGCGACGACAAAGGCTCCGCCCGTATCGACGCCGCGATCCCCTGGGGCGAGCTCACCGCCTACTACTTCGTCGACGACTACAGCCTCGATAACCCGTATCCCGGCCAGCAAGGTGGCGCCAGCATTCCAGGATTCGACGCGCTAACCTTCGGCCGCGCGCAGCTCTTCAGTCTCGGTGACGCGAAAATGTTCGGCGCCGACACGGTGAACGAATTTCACGTCGGCCTGCTGCGCAATTCAAACGTCGTCGGCCAGCCACGCGGCGGCCTTGGCGTCAGCCTCGCATCGCAAGGATTCGTAACGGGAACTGGCACACCGGGCATCGTGGTACAAGCGCCGCAGTACGAAGGCGTCGAAAACATCACTTTCCCCACGTTCACCATGGGCGTTCCGGTAACCAATGTCGTGCAAATGAACAACACGCTCTATCTGAGCGACAACGTTTCGCGCGTATTCGGCACCCACACGCTGAACTTCGGAGCCGAATTTCACGCCGATCAAGTGAACGAGCGCCCCAACGCAACCTTCAACGGCACCTTCAACATCAGCGGCACGGAAACCGGCTCGGCCTTTGCCGATTTTCTGATCGGCGTGCCCAGCAACTTCACGCAATCATCGGGGCAGCCGTTTTACCTGCGCAACCGCTACGCCGGACTTTTCGCGCAGGATAGCTGGCGCGCCCGCAGCGACCTCACTCTCAATTTTGGTTTACGCTGGGACTACATCATGCCCTTCTGGGAAAAGTACAACCAGCTGCAGACCATTATTCCCGGCCGCCAATCGATCCTGTATCCCAATGCCCCGCCGGGACTCGTGGTTCCCGGCGATCCCGGAATTCCCAGCACCATCTCGCCATCAAAGCCGGACAATTTCGCTCCGCGCATCGGCCTGGCCTACGCGCCCAGCTTCGAAAGCGGCATTTTGGAAAAGCTCTTCGGAAACGGCGGCAAAAGCAGCATTCGCGCCAGCTACGGTATTTTCTACACCGCGTTTCCCGGCCTCTCAGCCGGAATCATGTACGCCGTTCCGCCATTCGGCTATAACTACCTGAGCCCGCAGCCGCCGCTTTTCGCCACGCCTTTTATTAATGCGAACGACGGCGCGCAGAACATCGATCCGTTTCCGCTCACCTTCCCAGCGCACAATGTCTCGCCAAAAAATCCGGACACGTCCTTCAATTTTGCGAATGCCATTCCCATTTCCGCCGATCCTTATTTTTATTACCGCAATACGGTGCCTTACACTGAAAACTACATGCTCTCCTACGAGCGTCAAATCACTCCCAGCCTTCTGCTCACCATGAGCTACGTGGGCAATCAAGGCCATCACCTGCTCGCGCTCTTGCCCACCAATCCCGGAAATCAGGCGCTCTGCCTCAGCTTGAGCCAACCCGGCGAAGTCGCGCCTGGCACCTCGACCTGCGGCCCATTCGGCGAAGACGGTACCTACACCAGCGCATCCGGCCAGATCTATCACGGCACGCGCACCACGCTCGGCTCCAACTACGGCGAAGTGACCGCGCAGCGCACCATCGGCAACTCCAATTACAACGCTCTCGAGACCAACCTCCGCTTCGTCGGCAAGCGTTCCGATTTTCTGCTCGGCTACACCTACAGCAAATCGATCGACCAAGCCTCCAACCTTGGCGAAGAACTCAATCCCTCGAATTTGCGCGCGACTCGCGCGATTTCCGCCTTCGATATGCGGCATAATTTTGTAGCGAGCTATAAAGTGGAGATACCGTTCGACACTTGGTTCGGGCACAGTCGCCTCACCGAAGGCTGGAGCCTTTCCGGTACCACCCGCTTCAGCACCGGATTTCCCATCACGCTCTACGATATCTCTGACAATTCCCTGCTCGGCACACTCGGTAACGGCGTCAACAACAACCTGCTGGACACCCCGAACTACAATGGCGGCCCGCTCCAAATCAACACCAACCCGCGCAACGGACGTCCGGAGTTCAACACCGCCGCATTCAGTCCCGAAGCGCTCGGCCAGCTCGGCAACGCCCGCCGCCGCTTTTTCTATGGTCCCGGCATCAGTAACTTTGATATGGCACTGGAAAAGAGTTTGCGGATGACCGAATCGAAAAGCTTCGAGTTCCGGCTCGAAGCTTTCAACGTCTTCAATCATGCCCAATTCTACGGAGCCGGCTCCGTCGACGGCGTGATCAACGATCCCAATTTCGGCCAGGTCGTCAGCGCCGCGGCGCCGCGGCTGGTTCAAGCTGCCGCGAAATTCAGGTTCTAACGCCCATCTTCATGGCCAAAGTTCGCGCCAAATCGCTTGGGGCGTCCGCCGCTGAGCCATCGCCGCGCTTTCACCTGCTGGATTTATTCGATGATCGCGCCGAGGGCGTTCGCGCGCGGATCGCCGGCATTTACGGAATACTCCTGGTTTTCAATGTCGCCGCGTGGATCTGGGCGGTGTTTGCGTTTCGTCATTTCCCTGTGCTTCTCGGTACGGCGCTGCTGGCCTATAGCTTTGGCCTGCGCCACGCCGTAGACGCCGATCACATCGCCGCCATCGACAACGTCACTCGCAAGCTGATGCAGGAAGGCAAGCGCCCGGTCGCCGTCGGCTTCCTCTTCTCGCTTGGCCATTCCACAGTGGTGCTCATCGGAGCCGCTGGAATCGCCGGTACAGCTCTGGTGCTGCAACACCAGATCGCCGCCATCCGCGTCATCGGCGGCGTGATCGGCACGCTCCTCTCCGCGCTTTTCCTGTTCGCCATCGCCATCGTCAACTTGGTTGTGCTGCGGTCGATCTACGCCGTGTTCGCACGCGTGCGCCGCAGCGAGCCCTACGTCGAAGAAGATTTGGACATGCTGCTCGGCAATCGCGGTTTCCTGGCCAAGCTGTTCCGCCCGATGTTCCGCATGGTCCGCCGCAGTTGGCACATGTACCCGCTGGGCGTGCTCTTTGGCATGGGTTTTGACACCGCCACCGAGATCGGAGTGCTCGGCCTTTCCGCCGCTGAAGCTGCCAAGGGCCTGTCTTTTTGGGCGATTCTGGTGTTTCCGGTCTTGTTTGCGGCGGGAATGTCGCTCATCGACACGACCGACAACATTCTAATGCTCGGCGCCTACGGCTGGGCTTTCGTGAAACCAGTGCGCAAGCTCTACTACAACATCACCATCACCAGCGTGTCCGTTCTCGTGGCTTTGGTCGTGGGAGGAATCGAAGCGCTCGGCTTGTTCGCCGGGCAATTTCATCTTTCCGGAAAGTTCTGGGCGGGAGTCGTGCGGCTCAACGACAATTTCGGCGCGCTCGGCTATTTCATCGTCGCGCTCTTCGCCGCCAGCTGGATTATTTCGGTAGCCATCTACAAGTGGCGCCGCTTCGATGAACTGGAAGTTGACGCGCCGGCCGCCCCGCTAGCCGACTAACGCACCGATCAAGAAGACTAAGTGGGCTTATTCGAGAGAATCAGGCTGCAGGCCGAAGCCCTTTTCGCCGGCGGCGCGCTTTTCCCAATACTTGCGCACCCACGCTTCCCAGCTTTTTCCCGCGGCGGTGTCGCGTCCGGTGAATGCCAGCGCGGCGATGTCGGCATAAGCAATCGCCAGCTTCTCGTCCGAATCTTTGGGCATCAGCTTTACAAATGACTGCTCTAGCGACGCGCCTTTGCGCCGGTCGAAGACGAAGCCCTCAATTTTGGTCCCGTCTTTGCGAGTGATGGTCACATCGCCGCGATAATCGAACGCCTGGTCGAGCGCCGCTCTTAGCTCATCGGGCGTCGCCAACTCGGGCGCCCAGCCTTCAATCTGCGCGCGCGCCGCGCCGGGAGCTACTTCGAGCGTATCCGCGTTGCTCGCCGCGTTCCCCTGCGTCGGCCGGTCCGCCGAAGTCGTCCCGCTCATGCTCGCGTCTCCTGCTGCGAAGTCGCATGATGCGAAGCCGCGTTCTGAATCTGCTCCATCGGCACGAACCCATGCACCGGCCGCACCGGCTCGCGCAGCGTCTCCAGAGCCGTCGCATCTTCATACCGGTTCGAGAACGTCGCCCGCACTGTGCCGATAAATCCGCTCAGCGACCCGAACGTGTCGTTCACCGCCGAAGCCTCATAGCCGCTGTGCACCATGCAATTCGCGCATTTCGGATTGCCCGATTCGGTGCCGTAGTTCTGCCACTCGGTCGCTTCCATCAGCTCCGCGAACGTTTCCGCGTAGCCGTCCTGCAGCAAATAGCAGGGCTTTTGCCAGCCGAAAATGTTGTACGTGGGCATGCCCCACGGCGTGCACGCATAGGTGCGCTTGCCCATCAGAAATTCCAGGAATAGCGGCGACTGGTTGAACACCCAGTTCGCCTTGCGGTTGGAAAGAATCGCGGAGAAAAGCCGCCGCGTCCGCGCGCGCCCCAGAAAGTGCTGCTGGTCCGGCGCTTTATCGTACGAATAGCCGGGCGAAAGCATCATGCCCTCGACGCCGATTTCCATCATCTCGTCGAAAAACGCGCGCACCGAATTCGGATCGGCGCCGTCGAAAAGCGTCGTGTTGGTCGTCACCCGAAATCCGCGCTTCACCGCTTCCTTCACGCCTTCCAGCGCCTGGTCGAACCCGCCTTCGCGGCACACCGAAAAATCGTGGTGCTCGCGCTGGCCGTCCACGTGGACCGAAAACGTCAAATACTTGCTCGGCTTAAACAGGGCGATTTTTTCTTTCAGCAGCAGCGCGTTGGTGCACAGGTAGATGTACTTCTTCCGCGCCACCAGCCCTTCAACAATCTTGTCGATCTGCGGGTGCATCAGCGGCTCGCCGCCCGGTATCGACACCATCGGCGCGCCACATTCCTCCACCGCGCGGAAGCATTCCTCGGGTGAAAGATTCTTCTTCAGCACGTGCGCCGGATACTGAATCTTCCCGCATCCCGCGCACGCCAAATTGCAGCGGAACAGCGGCTCCAGCATCAGCACCAGCGGATACCGCTTCCGCCCCTTAATCTTATGCCCGATGACGTAGCTCGCCACCGTCCACATCTGCGATACCGGCACTCCCATTTCACCGCCTCCTGCTCCAATTGTCCTAAGACGACTGTGCGCCCCACTCAAACCATCTGTCATTCTGAAGCGATCCGATGAGGATCGCTGAAGAATCTGCTTCTGCAATTCCGGGTGCCGCATCCTTCGCGCCTTTTGCGAAGAGTGCGGACTTTTTCCCCTTCCCACTTCTGCCTTCGATAGACTATCATAACTTACGCGAACGCGAACTCTCTTTCGCGTTCTAGCTAAGAAGCCGATAACCTGTCGGCGAACCGAACGGCAAAAGAGGGCGCGATGATCCTTGTTAAGCTCGGGCTGTACACCTGCTTGTTTTACATGCTCCTCACGCTGCTTATTGTGGTGGCTTCGGTCGCCGTGGTTTACGTCCGGGGTAGCCTGAGCATCTTTTTTTTCGGAAGGGATTTGTTCTGGACAGCTGGGGCAGGCCTCGCCGCATTTTTTGGTGCCCTCTGGGCCATCTCCTTTTTTGCCGCATGGTGCATCGTTTACCCCGGCCTCAAATCCATGATGGCAGGGGTCGGCCACTAGGAAGGGCACAAATTGGGCGGAATGGCGAAAACGGAGGAAGCTCACACGCGGGCTGCAAAGCGCCCATCGGGCCGGCGCAGCCCGGTCCAAGAGCGCAGCCAAGACACCGTCCAGCGCATCTTCCGCGCCGCCTCCGGGCTCCTCTCCTCCGCGCCCATCGACGACATCACCACCAGCCGCATCGCCCATGCCGCGGGCCTTTCCATCGGCGCCCTCTATCGCTTCTTCCCCGACAAGCAATCGATCATCGACGCCATCGCCGTCCGCCACATGGACGAATTCCGCGCCGAATTCGAATCCCGTCTCGCCTCGCTCAATTTCAGCGACGGCCCGGCGTTTCTCTCCACCGTCATCGACGCCTTCGTCGCCTTCCTCGAATCGCGCCCCGACTTCCGCGCCATCGCCTTCGGACAAATCAGCGCCGCCACGCGCCAGCGCCAAACCGACCCCAACGCCACCGGCGGCGGCCTGGTCAAGCGCTTCATGATCGAGTCGCTCGGCATGAACGACCTCGCCAGCCTCGACCTCAAGCTGCGCGTCGCCATCGAAACCGGCGAGCGCCTCTTCGCCTACGCCTTCGAGCAGCCCGACGCCGCCTCGCGCGCCGCCGTCATCGCCGAACTCAAGCGCCTCCTCTCCTCGTATCTGTTTTCCTCGTGAATCGCGTCTCGCGCTATGCTCGCATGCCGAGCCCCGATTTGATGGATACGTCCAGACCGATCAGGGTGGCGCTATTTGTGTCTATTGGCTCGCGCTGGACTCCTAGCCGCCACTCTGCGTGCTGATTGATATTCCGCTTAGATAATGATTTATGTCAGTTTTGGCCCTCCCCCGATCGCCATTTACGACCAACCGGTCTTCGTAACAAGCCCCGATTCATCTCACGGCGTCGAAGTGCAAAGACAGACAGCCCTTGGGACCGTCAACCGTTCCCACAGTGATTTTCTCAGCTGTTCAATTTTGAGCAGACTTCCCTGCAGCAGCGTGTCAAAACAGTTCCTCAGGAACGCGCCAGAGGTCGCCATGGGGTGAAACTATGAACAAGACCATTGTCTGGAGTCCCGGATTCAGAGCGAGGCTATTCACATTCTTCGAGAACGTCAGCGTAAGACTTCAACGTGCCAGGGATGCGCTAGCGAGCGTTAAACAAAAGGCGATAAAAGAACATCAGAGATGGCAAGAAGTACTCCTCGAGAGAAAGGGTAGGGTTGGGCACCTGCTGGCGGATTCGCTTGAGGCGGTTGTTGTGACGAACGATAACCGCCGTCTTTTAGCCGCCAACCCTCCGGCCCTTGCACTCCTCGGTGTGTCGCCCAAAAACCTAGAGAAGTTTACTATCGACGCTTTCCTGCCAGCGAGCGAACTTCTGGAATTTGAACGAAACGGCCCGGTGTTCCTTAGAGGAAGGGAGCGACGAGGCGAATGTGAGATCAGACGCTTGGACGGCAGTCGGCGGGTCGTAGAATATACCTTCCAAGCAAATTTTGTTCCCCGCCGGCACTTGTCGAGATTTCGGGATGTGACTGATCATGAAAGAGGAAAAGCGCGGAACACTGAAAAAATAGCCCTAGCTCATAGGCAGACTTGGGATGCTGATGGATCAGTTCGTGGATCGTTTCAACGGTTGTGCCATTGCTTCCCGGCATTTCAGCAGGCCGAGCACGTCGATCCTCCGCAAGAGAGCGCTCCAGAAGACGTGGCAATTCGAACTCGACACTGACTTTGACCTCGTGTGCGTGCAACCCAATCAGTCGTTCCTTACGTACCGCAGGCTGCGCAACCCGTCAGCGAGCCCTAGTAAATCGAACCATACATTGCCGCTTCAGTGGCATCGGCGAGATTGACGCTGGGCGAGCACGTCACCGGAGCCGCCACTGAACATAACACGTTCACTTCCCCTCCCGTGCAAATCGCGTGGGTGCCGCACGCTTTGACGTGTAAGCGTGCGCTCCCCACCTCGAATCATTTTTGCGGATTTTCCGCGCGCCGGTCTGTGCGCTAATCCTACCGCGTCCCCAATAAGCCGCGTGTCATTCTGAAGCGATCCGATGAGGATCGCTGAAGAATCTGCTTTTGGCGGCCGGCGCACCTTGAGCCCAGTTTATCGAGCACGTCACCGGAGCCGCGGCTGAACGCGCACACAACACGTTCACTTCCCTTCCGGTGCGAAATCGCGTGGGTGCCGCGCCCTTGCGGTTATAAGGGTGGCGGGTGGCGCATCTTCGAAGTCTTTTGAATTGACGCCGCGCGGTGAACCACCACACAACACGTCGCCAAAGGCCTCTGAGTAAAAATTGTGTCGGTGCCGCAGGCTTTGACGTGTAAGCGTGCGCTCCTCGCGTTAAATTACGCCTGCGCCCGAGCCTTTGCCAGCACCCAGAAGTTCGGCCCGCGCTCCGCTTCAAGTCTGCTCAAAAGCTCGCGGTGAATCTCGCGCACTCGCGCCGGCTTAATCGCTTCGGACCGATCCACTTCCTCGATCTTGAGGCTGGTCTTGTCTTCGTACAGGTGCTCACCAATCAGGCGCGCCCGCTCGTCATACGGCCAGATGAACGCCTGCCGGCTATGGGCGTGATAGAGCCTGTCCGCGTGTTCCACTTCATAGCCGATCGCCCGCAGGTCCGAGCCTGCCGCGAGCTGATGAAAAGTGATCTCGTCGCAAATTCCCCAATCCTCCACCGCCAGACGATCGTCCGAATGCCACAGCACCGCTTCTCCCACGCTTTCATAAAACGTCCGCACACCTTCTTTGCCTTCGATCACCGCCGGGCTCTTGCCCCACGTCACCCGGTACACAGGATGGTCGACAATCATGTCCGGCGCCAGAATCTTGTCGTACTCTCCCGCGCCTTCCAGGTGCACGTGCCTCCAAAAGTTCAGCAGAATAGCCCGATGCAGCGGCTTCGTCGTGCGCTCCAAAAGCTCCGCAGTAGGCTTCATGCATTCGTATACCGCTCGCTCAAATCGGTTCATCTCCGCCTCATTTCCCGTGTCGCCCAACGGAGGAAAGTCGCGGTGCTCGCCAGAACCCCGCCTTCACTTTGGCTCGGGTGCGCGATAGGCTTTCAGGTCGGCCCCGTTAATGGCTTCCGATTCAGTCAACTGGTAGTGTCGCTCGCCCACGATTGAAACTTCGTTTCCGTCGAACGTCGTCTCGAAAAGAGCGATCGTATCGTCGGCGAGAAATTGCGCTGAGACTGCGCGGGGGATGCAATCACGATAGCGAGCCTCCGTCTGGCAAAATGTGATATCTTGGATCGACTGTATTGCTCCAAGTACGTCCGTTCCGCCTTTCGCTTGCACCGGCACGATGTACTGCGCTCCCCTGCTGTCTAAACCGACGTACAACTCATCAATCTCGATTTGGCCGTAGTTGGGAACTTTTGTGCGGAGATGGTTTTGCAAAGAATAGGCGGTGATTCCAAGAAAAACATCTACAAGCCGGTTATAACGCATCTTTGCAAGAAGCGCCTGTTCATCCGTCAAGGCGTACCGCGAGATGATTTCAGGGGTGGAGTCGGGGATCTTACGCACCAAGAGGCCGTTCGTCGGCCTGATGTGTGTCAATTTGTTCAGGCGAAAGCGATAGCGTGCGTCGCCATCGCCCAGTATGAGCCACCCCCTATCTGCGGGCTGGGTAGCCAAAATCGATCGCGGCAGAGAGCGGCGATATCGGAAGGTGTAAATGACGTCCCCGAGATTCTTGGGGCGTTTAATATTGAGTTCTTCACAAACCTCTTCGAGCTCGTCGCGCTCAACAGTGAACTCAGCCGCACCCTTTTTCCAATATCGACGAAAGACAGCCTCAATGATTCTCACGTAGCGCGATTCCACTTTGACGGCGTCTTCGCCGTCATTGGGCTCCGTGCGCTTGTCTCGCGACTGCCGCTCCCGTTCTCTTTTCATCTCGACAGACCGGACGAGTTCTCAGCTAGCAAGCGAAGCTACTCGCTTCCTCGGAGGGATTACACCTGGATCGACTCCGAAATAGGCTGCCGCTTCTCGCATGTTGAAAGTCGCTAGCTTCGAATCACCCAAAATGATTCGCATTTTAGGCTTCTTCGGCTTCTCTCCTAGTGCAGCCATGATTGACGCTGCTACTGCCCTGCCTAAATGTGGCGGAACCGAATTCCCGATCTGTCGAAAGCCATGCCAAATTGTTCGGTGAAACCGGAACCAGTCGGGATATGAGTGGAGTCGCGCAGCCTCGCGCACCGAAATGCATCGCGGATAAATGGGGTGTATCGGGCGGGGGGCGCTAAACGCGCCGCGATCCGTTGCCGTCCCTGCTCTCAGAGTGTTGCAGATTCCATTCAAAGGAACCCTGAAAAACCGGCTTACCGGCTCAGTGGTTCCCGGCCCGGTCGCGTCGAATCTCTTGATCGATTTTGCGGTGTGCTCGGCACGGAGCATGCCTGTGAGAACGGAAGAATCCCACTCGCGCAGATATGAGTAATCGTTCGGAGCTTCGATTGCCCCTCTAAGTATCATGGCATAGCGCGCCCCCTTGGCAAGCTTGAATCGAAGTTCGTCGGAGTCAAGTAGGGAATCGTAATCAGTGATGTCTGGGAGGTCGATCAAGGCATCTTTGGCCGTCGGGCACAGGGGCAAATCGAGTGCGAGAGAACCATTGCACATAGCCCGGCTTCTGTTGGACGGCGGTAAAGTCACAGCTTCGGGATACTCCGGCAAGAAAGTGTCTGCGCGCGCGCCGATCAAGAACAGGCGGCGGCGATCCTGAGGCACTCCAAAGTTCGCTGCGTTCAAGATGCGATGAGGTTGACGAACCTTATATCCCAACCGCTGGAACTGATCGGCCAATTCCGCAAGCAATTCGGTATGCCGTCCCGTAGCCATTCCGGGGACATTTTCCATCACGAAAGCCCGTGGCTTGAGCTCGCCTACCAACCGAAGGAAATGGAACACCAGCGAATTGCGAGGGTCTTCTAGAACGCGATGTCCTATGAGCGAGAATCCCTGGCACGGAGGGCCGCCAAACAGTACGTCGATAGTTTGATTGCCAGTACCGGCAGCTTCGCGAATTTCGGCGCCGGAAAGCGTTCGAACGTCCCGGCATATCACAGCGCAATCGGGGAAATTTAGCTTGTGGCCTGCAGCGTGTATTGGATCGATTTCGACGGCAGCAACAACGTCAAACCCCGCCTGTTCAAATCCAAGCGAAAGGCCGCCAACTCCCGCAAACAAATCGATTGCAATTGGCCGCTTGCGCAAGGGCGCGCTCATCTCTTTAGTCCTTGCTCTCGGAGATGATGTTGGCACCACCTTGAAATTGGGCAAACACCACACTTCGGGTTTCGAGCCAGGCAGACGCTTCGACCCAGTGAAATGGCATTGACGTGGAAACTATATCGCAGCTCGGGTGGAACGGCACTCTCAATTAGCTCCTGTGAAGTGTCGGGGCGTTTTTTCGCCCTAAACCCGATTCGCGTCGCCACGCGGTGGACGTGAACATCGACGGGCAGCACGCGGCGTTTCAGTGTGTACATGAGAACGCACTTCGCAATTTTGGGTCCAACTCCAGGGAGTGCTGTTAGGAACGCTTCGGCCTCCCTGTTGCTCATCTTCCTGAGCGGCGCGAGAGTCGCGGTGCCGAATTGCCGGCGCAATTCGGCGAGAATCGTCACCACCTGGCGTGCCTTGAGCCTGCCGAGTCCGCCAGGAACGATCACCCGTTCAAGTTTGCGCCTGTCCTTCGGGAATACTCGGTTCCAACTTGGGAAGGCTTGCTTCACCGCCCGAAAGGTCCTCGCGAAACTGCTGTCGCGTGTTCGCGTCGAGAGGATGATGTAAATCAAATCATCAAGCGGATTGTCTGGATTCCCGTGGCGGGAACTATGGTAAGTCCGTTCTAGCGTATGGCAAATGCGGCGGCATGCCCTCGGAGACGGCTCAAGCTTGGAAGAGTGACGCCGGGTTGATGTTTTTTTCACGGGCGGGTGGTCCACGCTCTCTCCCGATATCCCCGAAAGCATTTCTCCGGGCATGATAGCAGCTCCGAAGTTGGCTCCGCGCCCCGCTTCGAGTCTGCTCAAATCACGGCTTCGACATCAAGTCAGCCTGCCCGGTGGTCACGTCCACCGGGAAAGATACATGTTCCTGCACGATCAGCCACTTGTCCTTGAGCTTGCGGTACACGTCGGTGACGCGCACCACGAACTCCTTCTTGGTTCCGTCTTTCTGAGTGAACACCGAGTCTTCGATGTGGTGGCCGTAAGCCACCGTGCCGACCACCGTGATGCTCATCTCGGACATCTTGTCGCTCGCCGGCCCCGGAAACTGCGAGAACAGCGTTTCCCAATCTCTCTTGTAGTCGTCCCAGCTGGGATACTCGCGCGGCGGCACCACGTCGAACACGAACAACTGCTTCCCGCGCGCGTAGACTTTCATGATCCCGTCCACGTCTCTGGTGTCGAACGCCTCCACGTAACTGCTTTCCAGCGCTTCAATGGCCGCCCGATCGCTCATCGCGGCAGCAGGAGCGGTTTTGCCCCGCAAGTTGCGAGCAAGCGCGGGCGGCGCGGCTGCGCTCAAAACCAATGCCAAAGTGGCCAGCAGCAGTGCGGAAGTTCCTATCGCGGCAGCAAAGCGTCGTCTCATGTGCGGATTTCCTTTCGCCTTCGCATTGGATATCGGGAATCGGGCGCGCGCGATGGTACGACTCCGCCTGCCGCGCGTCAATCACACAACGAACTGATTATTTTACCTCGCTCGCCGGGGGTACGCAGATTTGCGGAGGGTATTCACCTAATATCTTTTCGGCGGTGATTGCTGTAGCGTGAGCAGGGACTTTATTCGCCCCAGGGAAAAATGAAACCAGTCCTCCACAACTCGGAGCGGGGCACCAGAGCGGGGCAGTCCGCACGTTCGGCGCTCACTTTTGCTTCGCCTCCCGTTCGCTTCGAATGCCCGAAAAGTGGCAATTCTACCCGGAACAGTCTATCGAGTAGAAACGCAACTAAGCCATTGAAAACAAAGCATCGGGTATACGTCTACCCGGAACGCCCCGGCGCATCTTTTTCTCACGATTCATTCGACACAACTCACCCTCGGCTGCCACGCCACGGCTCTCTGGGATTGGAAAGTCCCGAAATGGGGTATGCTGTGCGGTGATCATGAGCAAAATGTCGCATGGCTGAGATGACCGAATCCCGGCAGTTGGTATCCGGGCGGCCGATGGACGAGGACGCCCGCATTGAGGCGACCGTCCGTCCCGCCAATTTCAGCGACTACATCGGCCAGGACCGCGTAAAGGAAAATTTGCAGATCTCCGTGCAGGCGGCGCGCAACCGCGGCGAGGCGCTCGATCACGTGCTGCTCTACGGCCCTCCGGGGCTGGGCAAAACCACGCTGGCGCAAATCCTGGCCCGCGAGATGGGCTCGTCCATCAAGATCAGCTCCGGCCCGCTGCTCGAGAAAAAGGGCGATCTGACCGCGGTGCTCACCTCGCTGGACCTCCGCGATTTTCTGTTTCTCGACGAAATTCACCGCCTGCAGCCGGCTCTGGAAGAAATTCTCTACCCGGCGATGGAGGATTTTCGCGTCGACCTGATCATCGGGCAGGGGCCGGGCGCGCGCGTCCATCCCTACCAGCTGAACCGCTTCACGCTGGTGGGCGCCACAACTCGCGCGGGACTGGTGATGGCGCCGCTGCGCTCGCGCTTCGGCATCGTGCATCGCCTCGATTTCTACACGCCCGCCGATCTGGAAAAAATCATCACGCGCTCGGCGAAGATCCTGGGCATCACCATCGATCCGGACGGCGCGAGCGAAATCGCGCGCCGCTGCCGCGGAACACCGCGCGTGGCCAATCGCCTGCTGCGCCGTGTCCGCGACTATGCCGAGGTGCGCGCCGAGGGCCACATCACAATCGCCGTGGCGCGCGAAGCGCTGAAAATGCTCGGCGTGGACGAACACGGCCTCGACGAAGTGGATCGCAACCTGATGCTCACCATCCTCCAGAAATATGCCGGCGGCCCGGTGGGCCTGAACACCATCGCCGCCTCATTGAGCGAAGAGGAAGACGCCATTGAGGAGATTTACGAGCCCTACCTGATGCAGCTAGGACTGCTCGACCGCACCCCGCGCGGCCGAGTGGCCACCGCGCTCGCCTACAGGCACTTCGGCATGGAACAGCCCACCCGCCAGCCGGGACTGTTTTAGGAAGGGCCCGCTCACAGTCTCGCCGTACGCAGGTGACTTCCCGCGCGGCGCGAAAACATTGATGCGTTGGATAAATTCTTGCGTGCGATGGGGAAGGTATCCGGTTGATAGAGTAGGTAGCCATGGGAGCCCCGTCGGCGCACATGGTGAAGCCCGGCCTTTTCGAAGGCTACGACACCGGGGACTTCTATGACGAGATGTTCTCCGCGCCGGGCCAGCCGCGCGCGCAATACGCCAAACTTTTCCGCCGCCTGGCCAACATGGCTCCGGCACAGTTCGAGGAGCGCTGCAAGCTCGCCGACCTGTCGTTCCTGATCCAGGGAATCACGTTCACGGTGTACAACGACGGGCGAGGCACCGAGCGGCTGTTCCCGTTCGATCTGATCCCGCGCATTTTGCCGAGTTCGGAGTGGGAACATATCGACCGCGGCCTATCGCAGCGCGTGGTGGCGCTCAATCTTTTTCTGCAGGACGTCTACGGCCAGCGGCTGATTTTCAAGGACCGGCGGATTCCACGCTCGCTGGTCTATTCGTGCCCGAATTTCCGCCGGGAAATGATCGGCGTGGAAGTGCCGCGCGGTATTCATACCCACATCTGCGGCATCGATCTGGTGCGCGATTCAAAAACGGGCGAGTTCTGCGTGCTGGAAGACAATGTGCGGACGCCGAGCGGCGTTTCGTACGTTCTGGAAAACCGGCTCGTGATGACGCGAACTTTGCCGGATGCTTTTCAGGAATACGAAGTTCTGCCCGTGAATCATTACCCGTCGGAGCTGTCGCGGATTTTACGCAGTCTTTCGCCGCGCGGAGAGCATGAGGCGCAGATCGTACTGCTGACGCCGGGAATCTACAACAGCGCGTATTTCGAGCACAGCTTTCTGGCGCAGCAAATGGGAATCGAGCTGGTGGAAGGGCGCGACCTGATCGTCGACGGCGGGATCGTGTATATGAAGACGATTCGCGGATTGCAGCGCGTGGACGTGATCTACCGGCGCGTGGACGATGAGTTTCTTGATCCGCTGACGTTTCGCGCGGAATCGATTCTTGGGGTGCCAGGGCTGATGGCTGCTTACCGCGCAGGAAATGTGGCTCTCGCGAATGCGGTGGGCAACGGCGTGGCGGACGACAAGGCAATCTACGCGTACGTGCCGGAATTTATTCGCTATTACCTGGGCGAAGAACCGGTGCTGCGAACTGTCGAGACATACGTATGCGCGAAACCCGACGATCAGGCGTACGTGCTGGAGCATTTGGGCGAGTTGGTGGTAAAAGCCGTGGGCGAATCGGGGGGCTACGGAATGCTTATCGGACCGGCCTCCGATTCGAAGCGAATCGAGGAGTTCCGGCGGCGCATTCAGGAGCAGCCTAGAAAGTATATCGCTCAGCCGGTGGTGCCGTTATCGCGCGTCCCGGCGTATGACGCAACCGAACAGCGCTTGGTGGGGCGTCACGTGGATCTGCGTCCATACTGCCTCTATGACGGCGAGAAAGTGACCATCGTGCCCGGCGGTCTGACTCGCGTGGCGCTGCAGAGCGGTTCGCTGGTGGTGAACTCATCGCAGGGCGGCGGCAGCAAGGACAGTTGGGTTTTGCGGGATGAGGGCTGAGATGCTTTCGCGAATCGCAGAGTCGCTTTTCTGGCTGGCGCGCTACATCGAGCGCGCCGAGGGAACGGCGCGGATTCTAGACGTGAACTATCACATGCTGCTGGAACAGTCGCAGCACGCTTACCGTCTGCGCTGGGAGCCGCTGCTGGTGATGGCCGGCGAAGAGGATCGCTTTCGCAAGCTGTACCCGGAAGTGAATGGCGAAAACGTATTCGAGTTTCTGGCGTTTAGCGACGAGAATCCCAGCTCGATGGTCCAATGCATTTCGAAAGCGCGGGAGAACGCCCGCACCATTCGCGACCAGATTTCACGCGAGATGTGGGAGGACATTAACGGGCTGTATCACATGGTGAGCCGGTTCGTGCCGCGGGATGAAGTACGCGCCGGGCCGCACCGATTTTGCGACAGCGTCAAATTTGCCGCGCACCGGTTTCACGGAGTCACCGACGCGACGCTGCCGCACGACGAAGGCTGGGAACTATTGCGCATCGGCTGGGCGCTGGAGCGCGCGGAGATGACGGCGCGGCTGGTGGACGTGCAATATCACAATCTGATCGAGGGGCCGCCGGCAGCGTCCGCGCTCGACAATCATCAGTGGATGGCGGTGCTTCGCTCGGTGGGCGCGTACGAAGCGTATCACCGGGAATACCATCCGCCGATCGAACCGGAACGAGTGGCGGAGATGCTGATTCTGCACGCGCAGCATCCACGCTCGATTCGCTTCAGCGCAACCGAGGTGCGATCGGGACTGCACGCTCTAAGCGGATCGGGACGCGGTTCGTACGCAAACGAAGCGGAGCGGCTTGCGGGCAAACTGGTGGAGCGGCTGAGTTACGACCGGATCGGCGATATTTTCGAGCATGGACTGCACGGCTATTTGAACGAGGTCCTCAATTTGTGCGGCGCGATTGGAGGCGATATCGCGCGAACCTACTTCTACTACGCGGTGGTGGCATGAACCGATATCACTTGACGCATACGACGGAGTTTCTCTACGACGGGCCAGTTTCGGAGAGCTACAACGAAGTGAGGCTGCGGCCGATTCACGACGACCGGCAGAGCTGCCTATCGTTCCGGCTGACAACGACACCGGGATCGCACGGGACAGCGTATCGCGATGCGCTGGGCAATTGGGCGCACCAGTTCAACGTGCTGGCGGAACACCGGAGATTGAAGGTGGACGCGGAATCGGTCGTGCTGGTGCACGAGTCGACTAATGGCGTTCACGATCCGACAACGCTAGCCGATTTTGACGCGCACCGGGACGAGCTGGACGAAGAGCATTTTGACTTCGTGGCGTCGAGCGGATACGTGCCGCACATGCCGAGCTTGAAAGAGATCATCGAGGCGGCTGAGCGCGTGTGCGACGGAAGGGTGGAAGGATTCGCGCTGGCGGCTTCGGATCTGATTCACGAGCGGTTTCGGTATGTGAAAGGCGCCACTCACGTGCATTCGTCGATTGAGGATGCGCTGATGGCAGGCGCGGGTGTGTGCCAGGATTTCGCGCATTTGTTGCTGGGCGTGGTGCGAATGCGCGGCATTCCGGCGCGCTACGTCTCCGGCTACCTGGTGCCCGACGGCGCTGCTTCACTCAGCGCGCAGCAGCAAGAAGTGATCGGCGGGCAAGCGTCGCACGCATGGGCCGAAGTGCTGACGCCGGGTAAAGGATGGAAGGCGCTGGACCCGACGCTAGGCGGCCCGGTTGGGATGCAGCACGTCCGGGTGGCTTACGGACGCGACTACGGCGATGTGGCGCCGGTGCGAGGAGTCTACAAAGGACACGCGGGCCAAAGCTTGGCTGTCGATGTACGCGTGCGACCGGTGCTCGATGACGAAGGCCGGGAACAGCTCAGCAAAACTTCCGCGCCACCGGCGATTACGCCGGTGATCGCGGAGCGACCGCAGCAACCTTCGCAACAGCAGCAATAGGCGCACCCGATCAGCCAGCTGCGCGCGCAAACCGGGAGCGCGCCCTTGGAGAAAGAGGCAGATTCATCCACGAAAGGCGCGCCATAAGTTAATCGGAAGCGTGTGAACGTTCGACGCGCCCCGCCAGGCTGCGGCTACATCGCAGCGTTGGCGCCGATCGAGCGCCGCTGCTGGAAACACTCCCGGCAGTAGACGGGCCGCCCCTGAGTCGGCTTAAAGGGAACAGTCGTCTCTTTGCCACATTGCGAGCAGACCGTCTTGGTTTCCACTCGCTGGACCGCTACCGTGGGCGAGTCATGGCCTTGAGAGCGTACGACCTTGCAGGCCTTGCAGCGCTTCGGCTCGTTTTTAAAACCCTTGTCGGCGAAAAACATCTGCTCACCGGCAGTGAACACAAACTCCGCGCCACACTCCGAACACTTCAGGACTTTGTCATGGTATTCCATACGCCGCTCCCGGGCCGTGTTCGCACGGGGGACGCAGGCAGAGGGCATTCTACGAGACGGCCGGAACGTACCCGTGCGTAACCACGGGTATATTCCGGCTCGTGGGCACCAAGCTTGAGGGAAAGATGCCTGTGAGATGGCCGCCTAGTCTTGCTCACGCCGCTGCTTTTTACGGAGACGCTTACGCGAGAGGGCTTCCTTAGCGCGACGCCTTTCGCCGGGTTTCATGTAGTAGCTGTGCTTTTTGATTTCCTTAATGATGTCCTCAGCCTGGACCTTTCTCTTGAAGCGGCGAAGGGCGTTCTCCAAAGATTCACCCTCTTGAATAACAACTTCTGCCACGCGTATTCACCCCCGTTCCCCTGTTGTGATATGTGATTCGACAGATGCTTAATTCTATCCGGAATCGTTGCGAACCGGCAAATTCTTCCTGCTTCTTATCGGAGGCTACTTCATAAGTCAAGGTTAAAATTGAAGCAACGGGCTATGCGACCGGGATAGCTGACGAACTAGTAAGTTCCCGGCCAACTGTTTGCCGGTAGAGCGCGCTGGCGCGACGCCCCGTTCCAACCTTCTGCAGGCGCAGATGGAAAAATCCGGTCGGTAATATAGAATGGGGCGGAACGCAGGCCAGGTTCACGGGTGCAGCCGATGCCTTTGATGCGCAAAGCGATAGCAGTGCTCCTGGCCGGTGGCCAGGGCGAGCGGCTTTGGCCGCTCACGCGAGACCGGGCCAAGCCCGCGGTTCCATTCGGCGCCGTTTACCGCATTATCGACGTGACGCTTTCGAACTGCCTGAATAGCGATCTGAACCGCGTCTTCGTTTTGACCCAATATAAGGCGTTGAGCCTGAACCGCCACATCCGGCGGGGATGGTCGCCGCTGATGGGTTATGGCGATTTCATCGAGGTGCTGCCACCGCAGATGCGTGTGTCGCAGCAGTGGTATCAGGGCACGGCGGACGCCGTTTACCAAAATATCTATTCGATCGGCAGCGAGCAATCGAGCTACGTATTCATTCTCTCCGGCGACCACATCTACAAGATGAATTATCAGACGATGTTGGAGCAACACGTGGCTGCGGGTGCGGATGTGACCGTTGCGACCGTGGAAATGGATCGCGCGGCGGCGGCGCGGCAGTTCGGCATCATTGAGACGGACGCGCAGTGGCGCATTGTAGGTTTCGAGGAAAAGCCGGCGGATCCGAAACCTTCGACGGCGCATTCGGACAAATGCAATGTGTCGATGGGCGTGTATCTCTTCAACACGCAACTGCTGGTGCCGATCCTGATCGCCGATGCCGAAAGCCTGTCATCCTCGCACGATTTCGGGCGCGACATTCTGCCGCGGATCATCGAAAAATATCGGGTATTCGCGTACAACTTCCGCGATGAAAACAAAAAAGAATACGCCTACTGGCGCGACGTGGGCACCGTCGACGCGTACCATGAAGCGAACATGGATCTGATTTCGGTGAGCCCGGTGTTCAACCTGTACGACAAGAGCTGGCCGATTTACACCTGGCAGCACCAATACCCTCCGGCGAAGTTTGTATTTGCCGATCCGGGACGCATGGGCGTGGCGATGGATTCGATGGTGGCGGGAGGATCGATCGTTTCCGGCGGACGCGTGGAGCGGTCGATACTTGGGTACGACGTGCGCGTGAACAGCTACGCGGAGGTGGAAGACTCGATCATTTTCAACCATGTGAATATCGGGCGCCACTGCCGCATCCGCCGCGCCATCGTTGACCGTCACGTGGATTTGCCCACCGGCACGGTCATTGGACACGATCCCGAAGCGGACCGCGCGCGCTATGCCATTTCCGAAAATGGCGTGGCGATCGTGGTGCGGCCAGAATCGATGATCGAGGAACCCGAGTAGCACTTCGAATCCACACAAACTCCAGAGGGGACAATGTCGACAAAAATTGCGAGCGTTCACGGCCGAGAGATTCTGGATTCGCGCGGTAACCCCACGGTGGAAGCGGATGTGACGCTGGAGGACGGCGCAATAGGACGTGCGGCGGTTCCCTCCGGCGCGTCGACGGGCGAGAACGAAGCGATCGAACTGCGCGATGGCGACAAGACGCATTATATGGGCAAGGGCGTGCTGAAGGCCGTGGCGCACGTAAACACTGCGATTGCCAAGCTCGTCACGGGAATGGACGCGGCGGACCAGAAAGCGCTCGATCGAAAGATGATCGACGCCGACGGCACGCCGAACAAATCGAAATTGGGCGCGAACGCGATTTTAGCCGTTTCGATGGCGGCGGCGCGGGCGGCTGCGAACGCTTCCGGCCTGCCGCTTTACAAGTATTTGGCGCGCCATTCGAGCGGCGCTGCCAGCGGAGTCCTGCCCCTGCCGATGATGAATATTCTGAATGGAGGCGCGCACGCGGACAATTCCGTGGACGTGCAGGAGTTCATGGTGATGCCGGTGGGCGCGCCCAGCTTTCACGAAGCGCTGCGCTGGGGCGTGGAGGTTTTTCATCATCTGAAAGCGGTGCTCAAGAAGAACGGATACTCGACGGCTGTGGGAGACGAAGGCGGCTTCGCGCCGAATCTGAAATCCAATGAAGAGGCGCTCGAACGGGTTCTCGAAGCCATTACCGCTGCCGGATACACGCCCGGCGCGCAGATCGGCGTCGCGCTCGATCCGGCGGCCAGCGAATTTTACGAGCGCTCGACGAAGCGATATGTATTCAAGAAGTCAGATCGGTCGGCGCGCACTTCTGAAGAGATGGTTGAATTCTGGAAAAACTGGGTGCGGCAATATCCGATCGTTTCGCTCGAGGATGGCATGGCCGAGGACGATGAGGCGGGATGGAAGCTGCTCACCAAGGAATTGGGCGGTGGACTTCAGCTTGTGGGCGACGATAATTTCGTGACCAATCCTAAGATTTTCGCGCGCGGCATTTCCGAAGGCGTCGCGAACGCGATTTTGGTCAAGTTGAATCAGATCGGCAGCGTCACGGAGACTATCGAAACAGTCGAGATGGCGCGCAAGGCGAAATATGCGGCGGTAATTTCACACCGCTCGGGCGAAACAGAGGACGCGTTCATCGCCGATTTCGCCGTGGCCATGGGCACTGGACAAATCAAAACCGGCTCAGCCTCGCGCAGCGACCGCATCGCCAAATACAATCAGCTGCTGCGCATTGAAGAGGAGCTGGGAACTTCCGCAAAATTCTTGGGACGAGCAGCACTTTCGCGGCACTAAGCCGAAACGGCGCGCAATCGATTGGCCGCGCCGAGCGGGTCGAATTACTTTTCGAGGGTGATCTCGAACCCGACGGGTGCTTCTCCGATGTTGTATTTTTGCCAGCCGCTTTCGGCGATCATTTTTTCGAATTCCTCGCGGGTGTACGCGCGCTTCAGCAGCATGAAGCGGAACGTCCATTTCATAAAAATTGTGTTGAGCGAGCCGGTGTCCATGGCGTCGATGTAATTGTCGATTTCCCGCTGCGGCGTGTCGCGGCGCAGGTCGATGATCAGCGCTTTGCCGCCGGGACGCAGCACGCGTCGCATTTCAGCGAGCGCGCGCACAGGCTCCGAGAAATTCTTGAACGCCGCACGGCAAACGATCAGATCGAAGCTCGCGTCCGCGAACGGCATTTGCGATGCGTTTCCCTGCTGGAAATCGACGGTGACGTGCTGCTGCTGCGCGTTACGGCGGGCGATTTCGACGAACGTGTTGCTGATGTCCAGTCCGGTGATCTCGAATTTCCCGAGCTTGGCCAGCTCGATGGCGAAGTAACCTGGGCCGGGCGCGACTTCGAGCACGCGCGCTCCTGGCGACAGATTCGCTGCCATGCGTTGCGCCAGCGCTTCGAATTCCGGCAGGCTTTTGCGCGTCAGCTTGGCGTACCAGCGCGCGATCCCGCCTTCCATTCCCATTCCTTTGTAGCCTTTGGCCGCCTGCATGGCTTGTCTCCCGCAATAACCTCTCAGCAGCGGACCGCCGTCCGGTGGAGTTGTACTTCGCTTGCTATTATGTTTACGCACGGTGTGCGCAAATATTTCGGCGCAAGCGGGCCCGCAGCCGCCGTTCTCGCGTGGCGCGGCTTGACAGCGTTCGCCACGGACGCTACGCTCCGAGCCTTCCATGGGGAATTTTTTGCGAGGGTGATTGGCGCCGTTTCGAAAATTGCTGCGCAACCTGCCGTTCTACGGCGCTTACAAAGCGCTGGGACACCATCCCGATTACTGGTATTGGAAGCTGCGCGGCGAGCCGGTGCGTTCACCGCATCTGGTGAAGCAACGCGCGGTGCGTGAATACGCGCGCCGCTACCAGTTGCGGACGCTGATCGAGACGGGCACGTACTACGGTGAGATGATTGCCGCAGTGAAGGACGATTTCGATCACGTTTTTTCCATCGAGTTCGATCCAGAGCTGGCGCAGCGAGCCGCGCGAAGATTCTCGGGCGATGCGCGCGTTCGCATACTCGAAGGAGACAGCGCAAAGGTGCTGCCGGAGCTGCTGAAATCGATCTCGGAGCCGGCGCTTTTCTGGCTGGATGCCGGCTACTGGGGTTGGGCTGACCTAGCGCGCGACCCAGAGCGGCTGTCCGTGGAAGTGGAAGCGGCGCTTTCGCATCGGGTGACAGCACACGTGGTGCTGATGGACGACGCGCGAATGCTGGACGGCCGCAACGGGGCGCCCACGTTCGATCAGCTCCGCACGCGGATTGCTACGCGATTTCCCGGCCGACAGGTGGAACTGCGCCACGACATTATTCGCATCACTCCGCAGTGATTCGAAGCCCCGGATCCTACAGGCGGCCGTCATCGTTACCCTTTAACTAAAGTTCCATTGCGTACAGTACGCGCCTCCGGCAATCTGGTCAGAATGGTCGGATTAGCGATGCCAACAGAGACGACAGCTCCGGTTGATGAACCGCGCCCCGGCGTACCGGAGGTGCCAGCGTTTCCAATTCTGCGCAACCACAGAACGCAAACGGAAGTACCCATCAGCGGCTGGAAATCGGTGTTTTTGGGACTGCCATTCGTCGCCGCAGGCACGTTGATGGCTGTAGCAGCTCTCAATCAAATTGCGGCGCGCAAGCCCGCGCCGGATTGGCTGATGTGGGCCGCGAGCGGACTATTTCTTGCGGGGGGATCGGTGTATGCGATCCATGGCCTGGGCGACCTGCGGCGGCGGGCCGCGTGGAAACAAACCGCAACGGCTCGGCCCACAGAACCCTGGTTAGGGGATTATCCCTGGCAGCACGAAGGCATCGGCTTCTCCGAAACGGATGAAGTGCTCGGACGACTCTTGGCTGCGCTCGCCTGGACGCTGGTCTTTGCTCTTTTCGCATGGGTGGGAATGCTAAAACCTGACGGGTGGCCCATCTTGTCCGCGCTTGGCCTTTTCAGTTTCTGCTGCCTGATGCTGTGGGGCCGCTGGGCCGCCGGCATTTTCCAGTTGATGCGCTACGGCGACGGCAGTCTTGAATACGGCGAATTCCCTTTTCGGCTGGGAGGAAATTTGCAAGCCAGGCTCCGAATCCCGCGCCGCCTATCCGAAATGGATCAACTGACCATCACGCTGCGATGTGTGCAAGAACAATTTGTCACCAGCCGAGATGGCCGGACAGCAACGGTGGTCTGTTACGAAAGACATAGGAACGTCATCCAAATGAATGCAGCGCAGATTGCCGCTGTCGGCGAGGCTGGGATACCCGTCGAATTCCGGCTGCCCGAGCGCCAGCCTTCCACAAATCTTTCGGCTACACCACCGACGTATTGGGAAATCGAAATCAACGGGAAGGCCCGCGACACGGGTTACGACGCGATTTTTCTGGTTCCCATCTACAAAGCGCAATAAGCGCAGACAACCGATCCGTCGATCATTCAATCCAATAGTCAGTAGAAAACCGTTCAGTTAGATGAATATTTCTCAGGAATGGAGTAGGCCATGCAGAAGCTCAGTCGCAGGCTCCGGTTCAGCATCGGCATTTTTCTAGCGCTTTGGCCAGTCGTGGTTGCGGCGTTCGTCCCGGCGCAAGTTTTCGCCGGCTTGGACGTCAATATGGTATCGGCCGATCGCCTGCCGCTGGCGATCTTTTGCGTCGCGGCGCTGCTTTCGGAAGTAATGGCGATGATGTTGTTTTTCCGGACGCGCGTTTTCCCCATCGACCCGCTCACATCGTGGTCGGTGATTGCGGCGACGGCTGCGGGAACGTGTACGCTAGCTTTTCTGGTTGCCGCGGTGGCCAACGTTTTCCACGCCTGGTGAGTCATTTACGCGCTCCGATAGCCGAAGCTAGCAACGCACATCTTCGGGCATTGCCGCGGACCACCGGCACTGCGCTTCATTCGGGCACGTGGCTGGCCAAAAGTCTCCGCACGGAGTCCACATCAGACAGATTCTTGAAGAAGCGTTTGGGGATAATCTCGGCCATCCCTGGAGAGCGGTACAAAAGAAATACGTGCTTCCCTTCCTTCCATTCGACAACCGCAGCCCAGTTGATCTCACCTCGAGAGTGGAGCGCGTCAAAGCGCATCCCACTTTCATCGAACTCGTATTTCACAGCCCCCTGCAGGGCGGGAGTTCCAGCTAGTGCCCGGCGGCTCCGTCGTAAGGCACAAAACCAGACGTATCCCGGAAACAACAAACCTACAAAGAAAACAACCACATGGTTTATTCGCCCAGCCGGGTTGAGCACGAAACCCATCGTGGCATACGCAATGAGAACGGCCCCTAAGATCGAGCTCAGGATCAGAAAGTCGCGCGAAAGCAGCAGATTGCTACGCCAAACATCCGCCAGCGCAAATTGTCCTTGAGCCTCGATGGACACCGGGACTCTCCGTAAAACATTCACTGCATTCCCAAAAAGCCTCAGGGCGCCAAATTTCGCGTACTTTACTCCTTTTTAGCGCTGAACATACGACGCCGTGCCTATCTTGCAACCAGCCATTCGTCACACCAACATGGACTTGAAGTCGCGCTGCCAGTCAGCTAGTGTGGGCTGGTTATGTGCGTACAACAATTCTGCGCATGCGTTCACGCCTTGACTCCGGCCAGAGTTCCTAAAGTATATTTAAGAATTACGGGTGCGCGCCGGTGAGCAAGCGCCCGCGTCCGATTGTCCTGACCGTGCTGGACGGCTGGGGTTACCGGCCCGAAACCAAGGGCAACGCGATCGCCTTGGCGCGGAAGCCCAACTATGACCGCCTGTTGAAAGCGTTCCCCAACACCTTAATCCAAGCCTCGGGGCCCTTCGTTGGCCTTCCCGAAGGGCAGATGGGCAATAGCGAAGTGGGCCATCTGAATATCGGCGCGGGCCGCATCGTGCAGATGGACATCACCCGCGTGGATCAGCTGATCTCTAGCGGAGAATTTTTGCACCACCCGCTGCTGCTGGAGGCGATGAACCGCGGACGCACGCGGCAACTGCACCTGATGGGGCTGCTGAGCGACGGCGGCGTACATTCGCATATCGAGCACCTGTGCGCACTGTTGCGCATGGCGCGCGAGAACAAAGTGGAGAAGGTTTTCGTCCACTGTTTCATGGACGGCCGCGACACGCCACCCGAAAGCGGCATTGATTTCCTCCGCGCCCTCGAGCAAAAGATGCGCGAGTACGGAGTGGGGCGGATCGCCAGCGTCAGCGGCCGGTATTACGCGATGGATCGCGATAATCGCTGGGAGCGCGTGCAGCTGGCGTATCGCGCGATGGTGCATGGCGATTCGGAAATCAAATCGAGCGACCCCATCTCCGTGATGCGCGGTAGTTATGAGAAGGGCGTCACGGACGAGTTCGTGATTCCCGTGGCGATTACCACCGCAGCCGCGCCGGGCAAGCCGGCGGTCCCGCGGGGAGTGATGCGCGACGACGATGCAGTGATCTTCTTCAATTTCCGCGCCGACCGCGCCCGCCAGATGACCCGCGCTCTGATCGAACCCGGCTTCGACAAGTTCGCCGATCCGGCGCGGCCGAAAAATTTGTGCTTTGTGGCCATGACGCAGTACGAAAAAACGTGGCCCTGGCTGCGGTACCTGCTTGCTCCCGAAAAGTTGGAGCACATTCTCGCCAACGTTTTCGCGGACCTGAATTACAAAAACCTGCGCGTGGCAGAAACGGAAAAGTACGCGCACGTCACCTATTTCTTCAACGGCGGCGTGGAAAAGCCGTTTCCAGGCGAGGAGCGGTTGCTGGTGGCGTCGCCCAAAGTGCCCACCTACGACCTGAAACCGGAAATGTCCGCGGCTGGCATCACGGATGCAGTGATTCACGCCATCGAAAAAGACGAATTCGACGCCATCATCATGAACTTCGCCAACGCCGACATGGTGGGGCATTCCGGCAAGTTGGAGCCCACCATCAAGGCCGTCGAAACCATCGACGAGTGCCTCGGCAGAATTTATCAAACGCTGCGGCCGCGCGGAGGCGCGTGGATCATCACCGCCGATCACGGCAACGCGGAAACAATGATTGATCCGGTAACCGGAGGTCCGCACACGTATCACACAACGAATCCTGTGCCATTCGTGCTGGTGAGTGATGATGAGCACGCACGAGTGAAGCCCGGCGGCTCGCTGCGCGATATCGCGCCGACGATCATTGGGATGGCCGGCGCGTCCGAACCGCGCGAAATGACCGGGCACGACCTTCGCGATGGCGAGGCACGGCGCTAAATGTCGCAGCCGGCAAAGTCCTCTCTGGCAAACCGCGCCGCCCGAACGCATACCCACCAACAATCGTCCTTCTCGATGCTTCCCATGCACCTGCCCCCTTCCATTCCGATTGGGGAGAGGAACTGATATGCCTACGCCTACCGGCGAATTAAGCGTGTACGAATCCGCGGAAGCGCGGTTTGAGATCGCGGCACGCAAGCTCGGCCTCGAATCCGGCTTGTATCAATACATGAAATACCCGGAACGCGAGATCACCGTCTACATTCCCGTGGCTCTGGACAACGGGCACATGCAAATCTTCACCGGCTATCGCGTGCTGCACTCGACGGTTCGCGGGCCTGGCAAAGGCGGTATTCGCTTCTCTCCGGAGGTCAGCCTGGACGAAGTGCGCGCGCTCGCCGCGTGGATGACGTGGAAATGCGCGGTGGTCAACGTGCCGTTTGGCGGGGCCAAGGGCGGAGTAATCTGCAATCCAGAGAAACTCTCCAAGCCGGAGTTGGAGCGGCTGACGCGGCGTTACACGGCTCAACTGGCCGATTGGTTTGGCCCGGAGCAGGACGTGCCTGCGCCGGATATCGGCACCAATGAACAAACGATGGCGTGGGTGATGGACACTTATGCCATGCACGTGCGCAAGGCGACCACTGCCGTGGTGACCGGCAAGCCTCTGGACCTTGGGGGATCGCAAGGACGCCGCGAAGCCACGGGGCGAGGCTTGATGATCTGCTGCGACAAGGCCGTGGCGAAACTCAAACTGAAGCGCGAAAAATGCCGCGTCATCGTCCAGGGGTTCGGGAACGTAGGCTCGAATGCGGCGCAGCTGATGCACGAGGCCGGCTACAAGATCCTGGGCGTGGCCGATATACATGGCGGCTTGTACAACGATAACGGCCTGGACATTCCCAAGCTGCACGATTGGGTCTACGGACAAAGCAAACCCGTGCCGGAATTTCCGGGCGGCGGCGAGAAAATTAGCGCGCAAGAGCTTCTGTTCCGCCCGTGCGACATTCTGGTTCCGGCGGCAACGGAAAACCAGATCACGGCGGCCAACGCGAGCCGTGTGGATTGCAAGATTCTCTGCGAGGGAGCCAACGGCCCGACCACGTCGCACGCCGATGCCATCATCGGCCAAAAGGGAATTTTCGTCATTCCGGATATCCTGGCCAACGCCGGCGGCGTGACTGTCAGTTATTTCGAGTGGGTGCAAGACCGGCAGGGCTTTTTCTGGCGCGAACGGGAGGTGAACGAGCGCTTGCAAGATGTGATGGAACAAAGCTTCGATCAAGTGGTACGCTACGCGGAATCTCACGGGGTCGATAACCGTATCGCGGCCTATATTCTGGCGATCGACCGCGTCGCTCGAGCGTTGAAGTTGCGCGGATTTTACGCGTAGCCCAAATCGTAAGATCACTGCAGAGGGGAGGCGGATCTGTTTCCCGAGTCCATTTCTCCCGGCTCCGAAAAGCCGGAGGAGCAGCACCGGCTGGATATCTGCGCGGTGGGCCGCTGGATTCACGACCGCGGCTTCGTCGCCGCCACCGACGGCAACATTTCGGTGCGCCTCGGCTCGGACCGTGTCCTAAGCACTCCCACCTGCATGAGCAAGGGCATGATGACGCCGGAAGATCTGGTCATTACGGATACCCAGGGCCGCTTCGTTTGCGGGTCTCGCAAGGCTTCCTCCGAAATCGCCATGCACCTGCTGATTTACCGCTTGCGCCCAGACGTGAACGCCGTTTGCCACGCGCATCCTCCGACCGCCACCGGTTTTGCCGCCGCGGGAATCGCTCTCGATAAGCCCATTTTGTGCGAACTGGTGATTGGACTAGGGCGCGTGCCGGTGGCCAGCTATGGAACGCCCGGCACGCCGGAGCTCAGCGAGGCGATCGCGCCGTACGTCCCCGAGCACGACGCGATTCTGATGGCCAACCACGGCGTGGTGACCTACGGACCAGACTTGCTCACAGCTTTTCTGCGCATGGAAACCACGGAGCACTTCGCGCACGTGGCTCTGGTGACCGAGCTTTTGGGAAGGCAGCAGCTGCTTTCCAACGCCGATGTGGAAAAATTGGTGGCAGCACGCGCGCGTTACGCTGCGGGTTCGAACGCGCCTGCGGCTGGGTTGCAGACTGCGCATTCGAACGGCAACGGAGCCGAGCGTGTCTCGCTGACGCGGCACGAACTCGATTCGCTGATCGAGGAAGCCGTCCAGCGGGACCGCGCGCGCCGCTGAAGCGCCGGTGTTGCGGCACGCGCGGCTCGTCCGAAGCACTTGCCACGCCAGAATTTACTCCTGTACTTCGACGTAACCGGTCTTCCCTTCGAAGTGAATCTCCTCGATGCCTTTCGCATCCGTCACGATCGAAGAGTATGGGGGTTTGGAGCTTCCTTGCTTCCATGTCGCAGGCGCTTCGGCTGCAACCTTATTGCCGCTCTTCATGGTTACGGTGGATCCGCCCACGATCACTTTGTAGGTGCCGGGTTTCAGCGCCTTGCCGCCAAGCGACGTAGCGGCAGGAACGTCCATGGTGGCGGTGATGTCCCTGGTGTTTTTCGCGCTGGCTGGCCGCGGCGAAATTGCCAAAGCACACGCCGCCAGAGTTAAGCATGCAAACACACGTTGCCCTTGAAACATTTTCGAATCCCTCCTTGGGAGTTCTGCTGGACTGGAAATCTTCGAACGGCCTGGCGCATTCAGTGCGCCAATTGCCGTTCAGAATTAGATACGTTTGAGAAAAATGAAAAGTTCACCGCGGGGGTTCGAATTTACAATTTATTTTTAGGCACGGCTCGGCAGCTATTTGAATTTTGCGAACAACATTTGTGATCTACGGAATTTCGGATCTGCCTCTCGTTTGACACGCTCGCGGCACTAATCAATAATCGCTGGACATGATTGGATTGCTGCGGGGCAAGCTCGCCGATAAACGTCCCAACCACGTGCTGATCGACGTAGGCGGCGTGGGCTATAACGTGCAGGTTCCTCTCTCCACATTTGCGGAATTAGGGGCGTTGCACCAGGAAACTACGCTGCTGATTTACACCCACGTGCGCGAAGACCAGCTGGCGCTCTACGGTTTCCTAACCGCGCGCGAAAAACAGTGCTTCGAGCTGCTGATATCGGCTTCCGGCGTGGGCCCGTCGCTCGCGCTGAAAATTCTTTCCGGAATGGGCGTGGAGCAGCTTGTCCCCGCGATTCGCAAAGGCGATCTGGCGCAGTTGGTGCGCATCCCCGGAGTAGGAAAAAAGACCGCCGAGCGCATAGTGGTGGAACTGCGCGACCGGCTTGCGGGAGTCGATGTGCCGGACGCTGGCAAGCCAGCCACGCGCTCGCAGTTGGAATCCGACGTCGCGTCGGCTCTGGTCAACCTGGGATACGATGAGCGTGCGGTGGAACGCGCCATCGAGCAATCGCGCGCCAGCAGCAGCGGCGATTTCGCCAAGCTGCTGCGCGACTCTTTACAGATATTGAGCAGCTCCACGGCGCAGAAGAGCGCGCGAGCCACTTAACGGGCGCCAGTATTTGTCCAACAGCGGCGGTGCCTGAACAGGATCATCGCGAGGCGGGCGTGTTTGCTCGCGCCATTTCGCGATGGTACGATTGCTTACGATGCGCTCCGACGGCACCTTCATACCCCGCGTTGGACTTCCCTACCGCACGCGAAAAGAAGAACTTAGCGGGGATTTCGCCAAGCTCGAACCATACATATCTTCGCTACGCGCAGCGGGAGCGGAGCCGGTGGTGCTTTCGCTGGGGCTCGGTACGGAGCATCTGGACAAAATCGCATCGACTTTGGACGCAGTCCTTCTGACCGGAAGCCCTGCGGATGTTGATCCTTCGCGATTTCGCGCCGCGCGGCATTCCGCAACAGCCGATCCGGATCAGCACCGCGAGCGCACCGACTGGGCCTTGCTTGAGCACGCTTTCGCCGAACAGAAACCCACGCTGGCGATCTGCTATGGCATTCAGAGCCTCAATGTGTTTCTTGACGGAACCCTGGTGCAGGATATCCCGTCCGAACTCAAGACATCGATTGCGCACGAGACGGACGATGAGGACCCCGCACCCGAGGTTTTTCACACCACTCGCATCGATCCGGATTCCAAGCTGTCGCGAATGGACGGAGCGTCCGAGGAAGTGCGTGTAAATAGCTCGCATCATCAATCGATTCTGGAACCGGGGCAAGACCTTCGCATTGTCTCTCGCGCTGGCGACGGAGTGGTGGAAGCTGTCGAGTGGACCGGCGACGGCAATTGGGTGGTCGGCATTCAATGGCACCCAGAGCGGATGTTCAGCAGCGACCCTCTGGCTGAATCACTCTTCCGCGAGTTGGTACAGGCAGCACGCAAAGTTCCAGCTGGCTCCTGAATTACTGGAGAACAAATGATCTCGTTGGCGGGCAAGGCAGCTCTGATTACCGGCGGCTCGCGAGGAATTGGTGCGGCCACCGTCAAGCTTTTCGCGCAAGCGGGCGCGGACGTGGTGTTCGGCTACGCGCGCAATGGTGAAGCCGCTGCGCAGGTGGAACAGGAAGCCCGCAAGCACGGTACGCGCATCGAATCCTGCAAGGCCGACCTGGCCAAATTGGCGGGCGCGAAGAAGCTGGTCGACTTCGCGCGCGAGCGCCTCGGCCGGGTGGATATCCTGGTCGCCAATGCGGGGATCTGGACCGCTCCGGACATCCCGATTGAGAAAATGACCGAGCGCGAGTGGGATGAAATGATCGCGGTCAATTTGAAAAGCATCTACGCCGTGATCCACTTCGCGGTGCCACATATGATCGCACAGCGGAGCGGCCGCATCGTGGCCGTGAGTTCGACATCCGGGCAACGCGGCGAGGCGTTTCATACCCACTACAGCGCCTCGAAAGGCGCGATCATCAGTTTCGTCAAGGGGCTTGCAACCGAACTGGCGCGCCACAACATCTTGGTTAATTGCGTTGCACCCGGCTGGGTGGACACGGACATGTCCAAGCCGACGCTGGAAACGAAAGCAGGCCGCAAGGGCGTGCTGGCCACGATTCCCATTGGGCGCGTTGGCCGACCCGATGAGATTGCCGGGCCGATTCTTTTCGCAGCTTCGGACTTGGCAAGTTTTATGACCGGCGAAATCGTGAACGTCAACGGAGGAGCGGTCCTGTGCGGATGAAAAGCTCGTTAGCGATTGCGCTGGCTCTGTGCTTTGGAATCTCGCTGGCCGCGTCCACGCGGGCGGCAGCGCAGGACGATGCAGTGATGATGCCGGAGCAAAGCGCCGCCAAGGCCAAGCAGATCTTGCAGGCCGCCATACAAGCGCTTGGCGGCCCCACTTACCTCAACGTTCATGACGTGACCTGCACCGGAAACCTCAGCCAGTTCGATCATTCCGGCGACGAAACTGGTTTCGGGAAATTCATCGATTATTCGATTCCGCCAGATAAAGAGCGCCAGGAAAATATTCCCAAGCGCAACATCATCGAAGTTTACAACGGCAAACAAGGCTGGGTCCTCGATCGCGGAGGCGTCTCCGTTGCGCCGCCAAGCGACCTGGCTGAGTTTCAGCAGGGCACGCTACGGGATATCGACAACATTCTCCGCCACCGTATTCATGAGCCGGGCATGGTGTTTCGCTACGCCGGGCCGGATATTGTGGAGTTGAAGCAGGCCGATTGGGTGGAGCTGCTGGATACCGACAATCGCACCATTCGCATCGCGTTCGATCGCGCCACGCATTTGCCGATCATGGAAACCTCGGAATCGCGCGATCCGCGAACGCAGCTGGCGAGCAAAGAGACCGACCTGTTCTCGGACTATCATCCCGTGGGAGGCATCCAGACGGCCTTCCAGCTGGAGCGTGACCGCAACGGCATCAAAGTGTTTCAGGCGTTTTTCGCCAAGTGCGATTACAACACTAGCCTCGCGGATTCACTCTTCACCAAGGAGTCGCTGGAGGCGCGCTGGGCGAAAGTTGGAAAGAAACAACGCAAGAAAGAGAAGAAGGAAGACAAAAAGGACAAAGATAAAGGCAAGGATAAGGACAAAAGCTCTTCCTCCAATTCCGACTGGTAACGTAAATTCCGGCTTCTGTTCCCTTCAGCGATCCACTGTTGATTGTGTATTGCACACCTTTGGCAACTCCCGCTAATCTGTGGATACGTTCATTTCCGCGCTGCGGAGTATAATCATCCGATGCCAACTTCGACGGGAACTCAACAGATGCACGGCACCACCGTTCTTTGCGTGCGCAAAGACAACAAAGTGGTGTTGGCCGCGGACGGACAGGTCACCATGGGCGACGCGGTGGTCAAGCACAGCGCGAAGAAGATCCGCCGCCTGTACAACGACAAAATCGTGGCTGGATTCGCGGGCAGCACCGCGGACGCGCTGTCTCTGTTCGCGCGTTTCGAAAACAAGCTTCAGGAATTTCACGGCAACCTGCCGCGAGCGGCCGTCGAACTCGCGAAAGATTGGCGCACCGACCGTTCCCTGCGCCATCTGGACGCTTTGCTGCTGGTCGCCGATTCGAAGAATACATTTCTGCTGTCCGGAAATGGAGACGTGATCGAGCCGGACGACGGCGTCTGCGCCATCGGCTCGGGTGGAAACTACGCGGTAGCCGCGGCCCGCGCGTTGGTAAAAAATTCGAGGTTGAGCGCAAAAGATGTCGCACAGGAAGCGATGCGCATCGCCAGCGAAATCTGCATCTTCACCAACGCGAATTTCAGCATCGAAGAAGTGTGAGCGGCGAGCCGGAGAAAGACATGGTGATCTACTTGTCTGGAGAACAGCAAACAGCCGAGCCCGAATCAGTGCCATCGTTCGACGAACTTACGCCTCGCGAAATCGTCGCCGAGCTCGATAAATACATCGTGGGCCAGAATCCCGCGAAAAAGGCGGTGGCTATCGCTCTGCGCAATCGCGTGCGCAGGCAAAAACTTCCGGCGGAGATGGCCGAGGACGTTCTGCCGAAAAATATCTTGATGATCGGCCCCACCGGCGTAGGCAAAACCGAGATTGCGCGGCGCCTTGCTCGCCTGGCCGGCTGCCCGTTCGTAAAAGTGGAAGCGTCGAAATACACGGAAGTGGGCTACGTGGGCCGCGATGTGGAATCGATGGTTCGCGACTTGGTGGAAACCTCGATCGATATGGTCCGCGAAGAGAAGCTCGACGAAGTTGCAGAACGCGCCGAGCAGGCTGCCGAAGAGCGCCTTCTCGAATTGCTTCTGCCTGCCTCGCCAGTGCCGACAGAACCCGGCGGGCCAACCGAAGCGCAGCGCCGCGAGCAGACGCAGCGCACCCGCGAAAAACTTCGTGCCCAGTTGCGCGAAGGCAAGCTCGACCAGCGCCTCGTCGAAGTGGAAGTGCGCGAACGCTCCATGCCTGCATTCGAAATCATCTCCAATCAGGGCGTCGAGGAGATGGACATCAACGTGAAGGACATGCTTTCCGGCATGTTCGGCCAGCAAAAGAAAAAGCGCAAGATGACCGTCTCCGAAGCCTTCGATTATCTGATCCAGGAAGAGGAGAGCCGGCTGATCGATATGGACCAGGTTACCCGCTTGGCCGTCGATCGCGTGGAGCAGATGGGAATTCTATTCATCGACGAAATCGACAAGATCGCCGGCCGCGAATCGGGCCATGGGCCGGACGTTTCCCGCGAAGGTGTGCAGCGCGACATTCTGCCAATCGTCGAAGGCACGACGGTCAATACGCGTTACGGGATGGTGCGTACCGACCATATTTTGTTTATCGCTGCGGGGGCTTTCCACACTTCGAAGCCGTCGGAGCTGATTCCCGAATTGCAGGGCCGCTTCCCCATTCGCGTGGAGCTGAGCTCGCTCACCGAAGGAGACTTCATCCGGATTCTCACTGAGCCGAAAAACGCGCTCATCAAACAATACACCGCGCTGCTCGATACCGAAGGGCTGAAACTCACTTTCACGGAAGATTCCATCGCCACCATCGCGCGCTTCGCCGCCACGGTCAACGAGCAGACGGAAAACATTGGAGCGCGCCGGTTGCACACGATACTGGAACGAGTGCTCGAGGAAATTTCCTTCGAGGCGCCGGAACTGAAGAAGAAAAACGTGAAAGTAGATGCCGCTTACGTCCAAAAGCAGCTCGCAAATATCGTGAAGGATCAGGATCTGAGCCGCTACATTCTCTAAGGCGCCAAACGCGACGATGGCAACTCGACACTCGGGTGAACCCCGCCGCTCGTCGCGCAGCGGTCATAGCGGCGCCACTTGCTCCATTTCACTTCCGCTGGTAGTTCTTCTCGCAGCCGCTATTTTTGTTGCGGGATGCGCGTCGCCGGGCGCGCCGACACCAAGAAAACCGCTCGTTCCGGAAGCCATTTCGAATTTGTCCGCGGCGCAACAGGGCAATCACGTCCTGCTCACTTTCGCGGTTCCGGAATATTCCGCGGAAGGGCGCCCACTCGAGCATCCTCCCACTGTCGAGATCTACCGCGATTTCGAGCCCGTGCCCTCGTCTGGCGAATTGCCGCCGGCCAGCCCCAACCACCCCGCATTGCTGGTTACCATTCCTTCGGAACTGGTGCCTCGCTATTCAGTGAATGGGCAGTTTCGCTATTCGGAAGCGCTTCGGGAGTCCGATTTCAGCAGTCATCCGGATAGCATCGTCGTCTACTCCGTACGCACGCGTGTTGCGGACAAGAGACTCTCGGCGGTTTCCAATCTCGCCGCACTGCCAATCTACCCAGCGCCGGAAGCGATTGGCGATCTCGCAGGCAAAGTGACGCCATCGGCCGTGGTGCTCAACTGGACGCCGCCACAGAAGACCCCGGTTGGTCCGGTTCCCCCCTTGGGCGGCTATCGCATGTACCGCGGCGAGGCGAAGGCGACTGGCACAGTGACCGCAGGCAATACCGGGAATTCGGCCGCCGCGCCATTGGAAGTTTCCAACCCTACTCCCGCTCCGCTGCCCGGACTCGCTGCGCCGCAGCTGGAGTTGCAAAGTCCGCTGGTAAAAATCGGCGAATCCACCTCGCCAAGCTTTAGCGACACCCAAGCCGAATTTGGCAAAGCCTACGTCTACTCCGTGCGCAGCGTTTTGGACTACGCGGGCACGAAGATAGAATCTTCGGACTCGAATTTTCTGGTCATCACTCCGCGCGACACGTTTCCGCCCGCTGCTCCCACGGGGCTGGTTGCGGTTGACGTGCCTGCGGCAGGCGGTGCTCCAGCGCACGTGGATTTATCGTGGGCGGTGAGCCCGGAATCTGACGTGGCCGGATATCAGGTTTACCGCAGCGAACCGCCCGATACTCAAGCGACACGCGTGAATAACCATTTGTTGCTAACTCCAGCGTTTCGGGATATGAATGTCGTTTCGGGTCGTAGCTACAGTTATACCGTGACCGCCGTCGACCGCTCGGGGAATGAAAGCGAGCCAAGCGCAGCGGCATCGGTAATGGTTCCGGCCGCGAACCGAGCCCAGCCATGATTGAAGACGCGCCACAGGCGCTTGCGGATCGTTTGCCGGATCATCAACAATCCAGCCCGGTCCTAAAATTTGGCCTCTACGTCGGTTTCGCGATGATCGCCGAAATGACCGTCGCGCTGATCGTGATCAATCGCGTGGCTACCCTCGAACGGTTTGCCCTGGCGCGAAATGCATTTTTCATTTCCTGCTTTTTTATCCTGGCGCTGACTCCCGTTGGCCGCTTCCTCAAATCTCCGGTCCGAATATTTTCTTCGGCGATGATCGGATGGTCTATATTCGTTGTCGGCTACGATCTGGCGGGGCTTTACTTCGACCGGCTATTCGACGTGCTGCACCACGGTCCGTTTCTGACTCTGATCGAGGGCGGTGTACTCTACGGCGTCTGCGCCGTCGGAGCCTGGGTTGCGGAGATGATCGTTCACGCCTGCCGCCATTCAATCATGCCGGGCCGCCGCGCTGCTCGCGCCGCTGTCCGGAACATTCGGTGACCCGATGAAACTCTGCCGTTTTCAGCTCAAGGAATACGCTGCTCAGCATCCCCATCTGACCCCGCGCGAAGCCTTTGACGGTTCTCGCGCAGGAATCCTTGAAGGCAACGCGATTCACGAAATCTCCGGCGATTTGTGGGGCCAGCGCGAGCGCACCGGACGCCAATTCCGCGTGGACGACGTGCATTTTCTTACGCCGTCCTGGCCCTCGAAGATCATCTGTATGGCGCGCAACTATGTGGATCATGCCAACGAGATGGGCTCCGATCCGCCGAAGCAACCGGTGATCTTCTCGAAACCGCCGTCGTCGATCATCGCACCGGGAGATCCCATTGTGCTGGCGCGCATCTCCAAGCGCGTGGACTTCGAAGGCGAGCTGGCGTTCCTGATCGGTCGCCGATGTTATCACCCGAAACCGTCCGACGACATTCGCCAGTTCATCGCCGGCTACACTTGCCTGAACGACATCACCGCGCGCGACCTGCAACGGCTGGACGGCCAATACACCCGCGGCAAGGGCTTCGACACCTTTTGCCCATTCGGCCCGGTGCTCGAAACCGAGCCGCCCACGCCGGACGCGCCCATCGAAACGTACGTGAACGGCGTGAAAAAACAATCCGCCCAGGTTTCCGACTTGGTCTTCTCGATCGACGTGATCTTCCGATGGATTGCGGAAGCTATGACGCTCGAACCCGGAGATGTGGTCGCGACAGGTACTCCCGCTGGCGTGGGCCCGCTGGCCGCCGGGGACAGCGTAGAAGTCCGCATTGGTGGCATCGGCTCGCTCAGCAATCCTGTGGTCTCTCCGCGCGACTAGTACCCTTGCGGCATCGAGAAATTAGTGGTGCCCACCAACTTTCCGCCTGTCCGGATGGCCGCCGTTGCTTTTTTGAGCGCTTTGCGCGCGGGGCCTCTCGTATTTATGCCCCGCTCGATCTAATATGTGCTCCAGAGAACATAGCCGTTGAACGAGTTTCTTAAGGATTGGCGGAATCTGGTTCCTCTCGCGGGACTGGCCGTGATGGCCGGCGCTGGCGTATTTTTCGCTTTCCGCCGCAAGCCCGAAGATTTCGATGATCTGGAACGTCGCCGCCGCGCGTATCTGAATCGCGTCGGCCGCATCGTTGAGGGCCACATTCTGGAAATCGCCGAACACGACCCGTCCGTTTTCAACGGCACAGGATCCAAATCTGCTTCGCCCTCCAAGTCGCCGCTCTCGCCGGCGCTGGCCTCAAATGGGAAGTCCGGAACGATTTTCACTCGCGCGCGCCATGACGATCTACCCAACTCCACGCGCATGTTGCTTCACTACACCTACGCCATCTCCGGCGTATCGTATGAAACCGCGCAGGATGTTACCGGTCTGGAAGAGCGCCTACACGTCGCGCGCGTGGCCGCGGGCCAAATTGCCAGCGTGAAATACGACCCGTCAAATCCCAGCAATTCGATCCTGCTGGCCGACGATTGGTCCGGCCTGCACTGATCCGCCGCCACCCCCACGACGCACGATTTCACGCGCCTCACGCGCCCACAGGATCGTTGTCATTTCCGGCGCGAACGACCTCGCGCATCGGAATTCGAAAGCTTGGCGCTACGTAATCCTTGGCCCGGTATTCCCCCGGGATAGTAGTCTGGTTCCCATCGCGTATGCCGGTAAAGTGCTGTGACATGATTTCCACGCCGGCTTCGTTGAACTTGTCCTGGATATTCTGGTGAAGCTCAGAATAGGTTTGCGCCATGTCGGCGGGGCGGTCGGTAAACGCGTTGATCTGGTAACTCACGTAAAAGTCATTCAGCGCGGTCTGTAAAACGAAGGGTCTCGGATTTTTTTGTATGTTGGCGGACGCTAGAGCCGCATCGATCAGCAATTCGTGGACGATTCGCCATGGCGCGTCATACCCGATGGTCACGCCGGTGTAGAGCACGAGTCCTCGGTCCCGCGCCGCCGAACTGTAGTTGGTCACGTGATTGCCCAGCACCAGAGCATTCGGTATGGAAATTTCTTCGTTCTTAATGGTGCGGATACGCGTGCTGAGCAGCGTTTTCTCGATTACGTCGCCGGTCGAATCCGCGATTTTCACGCGGTCGCCCACGTGAAAGGCGCGGGTATAGGTAAGCACCGTTCCGGCCACCACGTTGGCGATTGCCGAACTGGATCCCAACGAGAACAACAAACCGAGGAAAATCGACACTCCGCGAAACGCCGGCGAACTCGATCCCGGCAAGTACGGGAAGATGATCACGGCCGTGAAAGCAATCACCAGAAACCGCGAAATGCGGTACGTCGGCATCGCCCATTCCGGATAGAAGTCCGGCAAGGTGATGGACCTGCGCGCGACCGCTACGAAAAACACCTTCACAAATTTGATCAGGTAGTAGGCTGCGGCCAGAATTACGACGATGAAAAGCACGTTCGGCGCGTATGCCAGCGCGGCGCTGACCACCACGCGCACAGGCCACAATAGCGATCGCAACAGGCTGCTCGAAAATCCCTGCGTCCAGGGAAAGAAGCTGAAGGTGAGCGTCACGTACGCGTAGAGCAGAACTAGAGTCAACACCACGCGGACGGCGCGCGCCAAAAATCGCAAAACAGCTGTGATCCGCTCCGCCGGCAGCAGCTCCAATTTCTGGATGCGTACGGAGCGTATATACACGCCGTGCCAGGCGTGCAGCTTTTCGTAAAGTTTCGGAAAAGCGACACCGAACAGCTTGAGCAGCAGCACCAATGCCGCCGTGGCGAGCATCGCGTAAAGCGCCGAAAGCAGGATGGCTTTGAGACCGAACTCTCTTTGTAGACTTTCGGCGGCCGCGCGAATCTGGCCCGCATAGTCTTCGGCCAGTTCGTGCCGGTCCTTTCCCGCGACGCTGGCGTCGGCGTCCGTGACCGTTGCCAGAACAGTTTCGCCGGAAAGGATCACCGTGAAACTCCCCTCGTTTTCTGTGCGCACCGTCAGGATTCGATTTTCGGGCTGTTTCGAAAGCCACTCGACGCGATCGACGATCGCCTGCGCGCGCTGCTGCGGAGAAAACGTGAATAGACTCTCGCGTACGGTGAAAATGGTTTTCCCAGAGACCACGACGGGAGCGCCCGTTTCTGCGGAACCGCCTTTCTGGGGCGGAGCAGCCGGATTTGCCGCCAGCGTTTTTGCGGTTTGCCCGGTCGCGGCACTGTTAACCTTCTGCCCCGCGTTCGCAGGCGCGAGCGGAAGAAGCAATGCCGTCAGAGCGAGGGCAACACCACAAGTGAAAAGACGAATGTACGCACGCATCGATTTCCTCCTGGCCAGTCTTTCGGTGCCAAAGTATTTAACTCCGCGCGGTGCGCCGATTCTACTCCAAGCAGCAACCGCGATTCGCTTCACTGAGCGCCAACGGCTACGTGCAAAGCGGGCGGTTGCTTACTTCGTGCTTTGGCAAACTTAGGCTGGATTTCGACCCGCAATTCGAGTAATATCGCGCGGATTTGTTGAATATCCGGGCCGGGGATTCTTGGGAGGGTCCGACTACGCATGAACTGGAACCGCAAAGAACTCCGTCCGAAAACGTTTATCGAATCGCTGGACGCACTGATCAAGGAACATCATCTTCTGAAGCATCCGTTCTATCAGGCGTGGATCGCAGGAACTCTTTCGAAGGAATCGCTCCAGCTATACGCCGCGCAATATTACCAGCACGTTTGCGCGTTTCCCGAGAATTTGAATCGACTGGCCGATCGCACCAGCATGCCGCTCGCGGGCCTGGTTCGGGAAAACTTGGCTGAAGAGACGAATCCCGTTGCGCCGCACGCCGTGCTCTGGAGGCAATTTGCGCAGTCGCTAGGCATCAGCGAAAGCGCGATAGAAAGCGCGCGTCCGCTGCCCGGAATGGCTGCCATGCTGGATACCTTCGACGAAATTGCCACGCAGGGTTCCATGTCTGAGGCGGTGGCCGCTTTTTACGCCTACGAAGCGCAAGTTCCCGAGATGGCGGAGCGGAAAGTCGCTTGCTTGCGAGAGTTTTACGACGTTCATGAACCGCGGGCGCTCGCGTACTTCACAACACAGCGAGAAGAGGACTCCCGGCGGCGTGCTGCCTGGCGCATTTGGCTCGAAACCCATCCGAAGATTGATGAATTCGGAGCGATATGTTCCGCGGAGCGTACGCTGAAGGCAATCTGGGGCGCTCTCGACGCTGTCTATCCGCAAGCGTACGCTGGCGCAACAATCTGACGCCGAACTGCGAGATGCTGCACCACGGAGTACCCCAGGGGTGGGGGCCCGGGGAATGATTCGGGCTGCTGGCGGGTCACCGTTGGCGGCCCTTCCCCGATGTGGGCGACGCTCCGAAATTCAACTGCTAGATTTTCGATGAGTCTTCACGCCATCCCGGCCGCCAACAATAGCTTCGCTCGCGTACTTCAGAAACAATCCGTGCTCCACTAGACCGACGACGTGATCGAGATGGTGGGCGATCTCTTTCGGATCGGCCATCGGACCGAACGCGCAATCCATGATGAAATTCCCGCCGTCAGTAACATACGGCGTGTTTTCTTTTCCCATCCGCAGCGAAGGATTCCCGCCAATCTTTGCGAGGCTCTTCGCCGTCGCCTGCCACCCGAAACGCACGATTTCCACCGGCACAGAGACGAGCGACCCAAGCCGATCAACCAGCTTCGTCTCGTCAGCGATTACAACCATCCTGCGGCTGGCCGCTGCCACGATCTTTTCGCGCAGCAACGCGCCGCCGTGTCCCTTGATCAGAAAAAGCGTGCCGAGCTCGATTTCGTCCGCACCGTCTACGGTCAGATCGATCTCCGTATGCTCGGCGAAGCTGCTGAGCGGAATTTTCGCTTCGCGGGCCAATTGTTCCGTGTGATCTGAGGTGGGAATGCCGATGATGCCCAAACCGTTTTCGGCGAGCCGGCGTCCTAAAGCTGGGATGAAAAAGGCGGCCGTGGAGCCGGTGCCAAGTCCCACGACCATGCCATCTTCAATCAAAGCAGAGGCGGCTTCCGCAGCGGCTTTCTTGCATGCGTTTTGTTCAGCGGAGTTCATTCAGCCCACGCGTTTGGGATTCAGCCAGGCGCGACGGAGGGATGCGCACGCAGCGCTAATAGGCGCTTCCGCCCGCGAGCCACGTCTTGCCGCGCTCGTACAACTTTTGCGTGTCCGCACCCTTCAGGCCCGGCATGTCTGGCTTCACCTTGTAGCCGATCAGGGTTTGCAGATACGCCAGATGGCGGTAGCCTTCGGGAAATTTGTTCAGCAGCTCGCTATCGAGCGTCAGCTTCGCGGCAGGATCGACGGGATCCATACGGTCTTTTTCATAGATGGGCTGGCGCAAAACCAGCAGCCAGCGGCCGCCGCGCTTTTCGAAGAAATCGAAGAAACGCCCGATGCACGTCACGTCCACCAGCACGTCGTGCACTTTGGCGCGCTGCATGATCGACATCTTGGTCTGCGAAATCGCGCGGTTTTTCGCCACTTCCACCGTGCACGCGCCCAGCGTGTGCAAAATGTTGACGCCCTTCTCCCATCCTTCAATGCTCACGCGGATGAACTCGTCGCCGGTTCCTTGAAACCACGTGGCCATCATGCGGCCCTCGTCCGCCCAGACGGTGCGAAAACGTTCCCAATCTCCCGCGTCGCGCCACACTACCCAATTCTGCAGCGTCTCGCGAATGGCCAGCTTGTCTAAAAGTTCCTCATTCATGAATTGCCTCCGGTACGTCTTGCATCGCCGAACGCAGCGCAAGGATTTTCGCGGGGCGAACGCTAAATTGCAAATCTAATTTGAATCGGGAAGCTTGCCTGCGGATTCCAGAATTTCGCGCGCCAGGTAATTGGTGACGTGCGTTTCATCGCGCGCTTCGATCAGATAGGCTGAGCGCAGAAGCTGCTCTTTGCGCGTGCGCAAAGCATTGCGAATTGCTTGCTGCACCTGCGGATCGGACAGCTTGCGGTCTCCCGCGGGCTCGACCGCGATTAATTTCAAAATTGTGTAGCCGCCGTCCTTGGTGTGGATCGGCTGGCTGAATTGGCCGGCCTTCAGCGACAGCACCGCTTTTTTCAGCGCCGGATCGGAGCGGTTCAGCGACGACTCGGGAATGAAGCCGATGTCGCCACCGGTAGACGCGCTGGGATCCTCGGAGTAATCCATGGCCAGCTCGGTGAAATCAGCGCCGCCGTCGAGTTTGTCAATCAGCATGGCCGCCTTTTCTCCCGCCTGGGCTTCATTGGTGGCTTTGCTATTTTTGCGATTGTGAATGGTCGGATCCGGGTGCGGCGTGATGACGATTTCGGCGATGTGATATTGCGGCTCGGCAACGTCAAATTCCGAGCGGTTTTTGTTGAAGAAGTCGGTGATGTCTTGATTGGTAATGGAGATTTTTGCCACCACTTCGCGATTCAGCAGCTTGTCGATGGAAAGCTGCCGGCGGATGTCGCTTTTCAGATCATCAATGGTTAGGCCGGAGGCTTGCAGTTTCTGCTGAAATTCCTCTTCCGTGTAGGGAGCTTTGGACTCGGTGAACTTATCCTCGACCTCTTCGTCGCTGGCAATCAAGTTCATCTTCTGCGCGCGATCCAGCAGGATTTGGCTGTTGATCAGCTCGTCGAGGATGTTCAGCTTCAGAGAGAGCGCCTCTTCGTGCGAGGGCGCAGGAGCCTCGGAATTGACGCGCGAGCGGTAAACCCGCTCAACGTCCTGCCGGAGAATCTGCTTGCCATCCACCACGGCCCAGACGTCCGGGCCGGGCGCTATTTCCTTCCGGCATCCCGCGGCAAGCGCGCAAATGGCCAGCGCCGCGACGACCAGAATTCTCCACGTCAATCAAATCTCCTTCAGGGCGGTGGGTTTATGCGGCTTTCTTCACGCGGCCAGAGCGGATGCAGGAGGTGCACACGCGCACCTGCTTGCGCGCTCCGTTGATGACGGCGCGAACGCGGCGGAGATTGGGATTCCAGCGGCGGCGCGTCACGTTGTGCGCGTGGCTGATCGAGTTGCCGAAGTGCGGCTTCTTGCCGCAGATTTCACATGCCATTGCCATGATTCGATTGCTCCACGATTGAAAATTAGATAGTTGGCGACACTTGATGCTATCAGACTTCGCCGCTCGCAGAAAGCGCTTTAGCCGCTGGTGATTCGTTGTATGCCGAGTCGCGAAAAACCGCGTGCCTGTGAGGAACCACAAATGAATAGGCAGTAACAAAGCTCAAAATAAAAAAGGCCGCACTCGCTCTAGGCGGATGCGACCTTGTGAAATAAATCCTGGCGGCGACCTACGTTCCCGCGCCGTTTCCAGCGCAGTATCATCGGCCCGGCGAGGCTTAACTTCCGTGTTCGGGATGGGAACGGGTGTGACCCTCGCGGTAAGACCACCAGGAAACTGGAAATCGAAACCCAAGCGACCGAAATCCATTGAAGGATCGACCCTGAGTTTCGATGAGCAACTGAAGGAAGTTGGCGTAACCGCTTAAATTTTGCTTGAGAATAGCGCGATGGGAAAGCGACTCACCCGGCACGCAATCGCTTGGAAGCGAAAACATGTTGGGTAAGTTTATGGTCAAGCCGAACGGCCGATTAGTACGGGTCAGCTACACGCATTGCTGCGCTTCCACCTCCCGCCTATCAAAGTCGTAGTCTTCGACTGGCCTTCTTAGGGGACCGCAGTCCCCTTGGGAAACCTTATCTTGAGGCGAGCTTCTCGCTTAGATGCTTTCAGCGATTATCTCTTCCAGACTTCGCTACCGAGCTATGCCACGGGCGTGACAACTCGATCACAAGAGGTCTGTTCATCCCGGTCCTCTCGTACTAGGGACAACTCCTCTCAAGTTTCCTGCGCCCACACCAGATAGGGACCGAACTGTCTCGCGACGTTCTGAACCCAGCTCACGTACCGCTTTAATAGGCGAACAGCCTAACCCTTGGGACCTTCTACAGCCCCAGGATGCGATGAGCCGAC
>DATLSB010000107.1:0-2735 GCA_035534415.1 Candidatus Dormiibacterota bacterium
GTCGAAGCTCCGGCTGCTGCAGCCGCCGATGGAGCTGAATTGCCGGCTCCGCCGGAAGTGGGCCAGCGGCTTAGTTCGGAAGTGGCCGCCGATATCGACGCGCGCAATCGCCGGCTGATCAATTACAAGCGCGTCACCGGATACCTGGTTTGGGATCGCGATTTTCCGCGCACCGCATCGATGAAAGTGAAGCGGCTCGATCTGGCAGAGCAGATTCGCAAGGATCGCGGCCGTCATCACGTCGTGTACTTGTGAGCGGATGCCGGCCATGCCCAGCACCCGTCCGACGGTCGATTCGGCGTCCGGCGCAAAGGACCGCACGCGCGTGAATGATCATTTCTACGCCATCATCAATCCCGCTGCGGGCGGCGGACGCTGCGGCAAACTCTCCCCAGCGGCAGTCGATCGCCTGCGGCTGAAGGGCCTGGGCATCGAAACGGCGCAAACGTCGCAACCGGGCGAAGCGACAGCACTCGCACGCAACGCGTACGCGCGCGGCGTTCGCAACTTTCTCGCCGTTGGCGGAGACGGCACCGCGTTTGAAATCATCAACGGCCTTTTTCCGGAGGCGCTCACCGGAGGCAAGCCCGTCCTCGGGTTCCTGCCGCTGGGCACCGGCAATTCTTTTCTTCGCGATTTCACCACGCGCGGCGTGGAACACACCATCGAAGCGCTAGCCGCTGGCGTGCGGCGTCCCTGCGATGTAATTCGTCTGCGCCACAGCGATGGCGACATTTATTTTTTGAATTTGCTGAGCCTGGGCTTCCCTGCCGACGTGGGCGCGCTAACCAATCGCCGCTTCAAATCCTTGGGCGAGTTCGGCTACATCCTGGGCGTGCTGACCCAGCTGCTCACCTTGCGCCATTCCGCGTTCGCGCATCGATTGGACGCCGCCATCGATTGGGACCGCCGCGAGTGCCTGTTCCTCACCTTCAGCAACAGCAAATTTACCGGCGGAAAAATGATGATTGCTCCTCACGCCGATCCTTCGGACGCGAAAATCGAATACGTGCGCTGGAGCCCAATCGGCCGCCTGAAACTCCTGTGGCTATTTCCGCAGCTTTTTTCGGGTAAGCACATTCAGCACCGCCTCGCGTCGCGCGCAGCGGCTGAACGCATCGAACTCGATCTCAGCGGTCCGGTGAACGTGATGGTGGACGGCGAAATCCTCACTCTGCAGTGCCGCTCGCTGGAAATCCTTCCCGCCGCGCTGGACGTTGTGGCATGAGCGAAAAAAGCACGGAGTCTGGCGCGCGCCATGCCTGGCTGGTGGTTCGTTCGCTTTTCTTCTGGACCATCACCTGGATCCATTTCCTGGTGATCTGCCCGTTTCTAACGGTTCTCGGCGCGTTGATCGATCCGCGCAGCAATGATTGGCCGCAGCGCGCATTTTCCCGCAACATCATTCGCCTTGCGGGAGCGAAGTTCGAAGTTCGCTGGTCGCCGGGATTCGATCCCACACGCACCAGCATCTTCATCTGCAATCACGTGAACGTCTTCGATCCGTTCGTGATCTATTCCGCGATTCCGCAATTCGTGCGCGGCTTCGAGTTGGAATCGCACTTCAAAATTCCCGTGTACGGCTGGCTGATGGGACGCTTCGGAAATGTGCCGGTGCCGGATAAACCGAGCCGTGAAGGGCTGCAGATTATGTCCGACCGCGCGCGCGCCGCGCTCGATTCCGGGATCAGCCTGATCGCGTTTGCCGAAGGCTCGCGGACCCGCACCGGTCACGTGCAGCCGTTCAAAAAAGGAATTTTCAGCATCGCGCAGAAGGCCGGCGTGCCAATCGTGCCCATGAGCATCGTCGGCTCCTACGAATTCTTCCGCACCGGCCACTGGATGCTGCACCCCGGGAAAATCACGGTGTACCTGCACGACACCATCGACACGTCGCAAATCGCGCGGTCGGATGTAGACGCGCTGCGCCAGCGCGTGCAGGGAATTGTCTGCGCCCCAGTTGAAGAGTTTCTTCGCTCCCGGCAGAGCAACATCGTCGAACACGCCGTCTAGTCGCGATCGAAATTCATGAACCGGTCACCGTGGCCGCGTGGACCTTCTCACGCCCATGCTGCCGGGCCGCGGGCCGTACGGCGCTTGAGCTAAGCAGCAGCCTTCGCTGCATCACCGGCAACCCAGGTTCGAGCGGCGGCCCGCTCCGCGTACGGAAACACGCGAATCTCACCGGGCATAAAAACGCCGAACGCGTTGATCGTTCGCCGAATCCATTCGACGTCCGTCGCCACTCCCATCTTCTCCCAGCGAAAAAAGTGCCGCATACCCACTGTGAAGTCGTCCCAGGCGGCGCCCATATCGATTCCCACGAACTGGGGACCCAGTTCGCAGTAGAAGTTAGCTTTGCGATGCGTTTTGAACGCCGCTTCCACTGCGGGGATCAAAACCTGCTCGTAATCTTTCCTCGTCACTTGGGCCTTTCCTGCGACCGCAATCACGTTGTCCGGAAAACCTTCGAGTAGCTCGATCATGGCAACCTCCTCGCCTCCAGGATTCAATCTGCGACTGATTGGATGGATCCGTCTGTGACTCGTGTCACCTATTGCGACGGCCCCGCAATCCCCGCATCGCTTAAACGTGCAAGAGATAGCGCGGACACCGCGCTGGGCGCGAGTCAGGCCGGCACGAATCGTCGGTAACGACCATCCAACCGGTATGTAGCCCGTGGCTGCAGCCGAGGAGGCGGAAATGATCGAGCGCCTGCAGGGTTTTCCAGATAA
>DATLSB010000108.1:0-19409 GCA_035534415.1 Candidatus Dormiibacterota bacterium
CCGGTTAGCCGACTACACGAGAGCAGCGCCCAAATTGTTGCCAACACAATACGCGCCTGGAACGTTTAAATAGGTATGAATGATCTGAGTTGTTCCCGTGCCGTTCGCATCTCTGATGTCAGGGACGCTGCAGAACGACTCGGAGTTCTATTCGATACCCATTACGACCGACTTTACCGCTTGGCGAGGAGGCTCACATCGAGCGCAGATGATGCTAAGGACCTCGTCCAAGATACGTTTCTCAAGGCGGCCAGATTTCCCAGGTCCATACCAATCGGCGCTCGAGACGAAGAAGCATGGTTGGTCCGGGTAATGATCAACACGCGCCGCGACGAGTGGCGCAAGACGTCAACCCGCAATCGTCATGACCTACGCGCATTTTCAGCCAGTCCCTGGGAGCCAGGTGAGAGGAGTGCTGAGGCGGCGCTAATAGCCAGGACAACGGTATGGCAAGCCCTCGACACGTTGTCCCCTCGTCGTAGGGCGGTGGTCGTGATGCACGAGCTAGAGGGATTAGCGGTTCCGGCTATTGCCTCTCTCCTAGGCGTCAGCGCGATCACTGTGCGTTGGCACCTTTCGATGGGCAAACGCGATTTGACTCACACGCTGAAACCTCGCAAAGGAGACAGAAAATGAACGATCTCCGAGAACTCTTGCAAGATGCCGACCCGATTCGACACGAGTCATCAACTTTTTTAGAGCCACGAGAGACTCAAAGAAGGTCCCTTCTCGCGGCAGCCTCCAGCGGCGAGGGGCGTGCCGGAGCGATAGCGACACGCCGGTCGAGGGCCGCTTTCTTCGTCGTGGTTGTTTCAATCACGATTCTTGCGTTATTCCTCGGTAACCGCCTGTGGTCTCCGCGCATTCAGGATGTACACGCGGCAGTGCGTTTTGAAGTCAGACTAGCCGAAGATAAACCAGGTCCTAGATTGCGCGAGGCGAAGATTTCTGGAACAGACCGTTCGATTTACCTCCACGAAGAAGTCGTCGTTACCAATAGCGATATCTCAGCGGCTCGGCTCATTCACGTTGGCGACGCTTATGCCGTAGGCATCGAGTTCAATAAGGCCGGGGCGAAGAAAATGCGCGAGGCCACTGGAGAGCATATTGGCAAGCCGGTTGCCATCCTGCTCGATGGTCAGGTAGTTATGGCTCCGGTGCTCCGCTCGCCTGTTAATAGTTCCGCTGAAATCACCGATGGTTTCACGAAAAACGAAGCTGAGAAGGTTGTTAAAGGTATAGTTGGTAAGACTTAGGACGACTCAGCGGACCCTTTAATCCTCAGAGCGTCTGTTGTCAACTGTCAAGTCGCGGCGTCACCAGACATTTTGGTTACCTATTAGCGGGAGGGATTGAATCTAACGCGCAAAATAAAAAAGGGAGCGATTGCTCGCTCCCTCTTGGACTTCTGTATTTGGCTGGCGCGCGGACGGCGAAGAGGCCGCCGCATTAACTGCGCAGCTGCGTAACCGTCGCGTTCGCGCAAAGGGAAGAAAAGGATTCCAAGGGAAAGAAACCGCAGGTTTCGTTCCCTTGGAGTGTGCCTACAAATAGATCCCGCTGAAAATCAATTTCCCGCGGTTTCGCTCTTTTGCTGCTTATCGCGCTGCTCGCGCAGCACGGCTTTGCGGCTGAGGCGGATCTTGTTGCCTTCGATGGCCAGCACCTTCACCAGTATCTGGTCGCCTTCCTTCAGCGCGTCGCGCACGGAACGAATGCGCTGGTCGGCAATTTCGCTGATGTGCAGCAAGCCGTCGGTGCCGGGGAAAAGTTCGACGAACGCGCCGAATTCCGCGATGCGAACGACAGTGCCGAGATACGTCTTGCCAATTTCTGCCGTGGCGGTCACATCCTGAATCATCTTCAGCGCGGCTTCCGCGGCAGTGCCATTGTTGGCAAAGACGTGCACCCTGCCGTCGTCCATCACGTCAATTTTCACGCCCGTGGATTCAGTGATCGCGCGGATTTTCTTTCCGCCCGGGCCGATCAGGTCGCGAATCTTATCCGTGGGAATGGTAAGCATGTGCAGGTGCGGAGCATAGCTGGAAATTTCCGGGCGCGCGCTGGAGATGGTGCTCTCCATGGTGTCCAGAATCTGCAAGCGCGCTTTGCGGGCCTGCGCCAGCGCTTCGCGCATCATGGTGATGCTGACGCCGGCCACTTTGATATCCATCTGCAACGCGGTAATTCCCTGCCGCGTGCCGGCCACTTTGAAATCCATATCGCCGTAGTGGTCCTCCGCGCCGGCGATATCGGTCAGGATCGCGTACTTATCTTCCTCCACGACCAAGCCCATGGCGATGCCCGCGCACGGCGCTTTGAGCGGAACGCCCGCGTCCATTAGCGCAAGCGAAGCGCCGCAAACGGTGGCCATCGAAGACGAGCCATTTGATTCCATAATGTCGGAAACCACGCGCATGGCGTAGGGGAAGTCCGTTTCCGGCGGGATCAAGCTTGCAACCGCGCGCTCGGCCAACGCACCATGGCCGATTTCGCGGCGGCCAGGTCCACGCAGGAATTTTACTTCGCCGACGGAGAACGGCGGGAAATTGTAGTGCAGCATGAAGCGCTTGAACGCTTCGTCCTCGAACAGCAGATCGAGGCGCTGCTTATCTTCCTTGGTGCCGAGCGTGGTGGTCACCAGCGCTTGCGTTTCACCGCGGGTGAAAAGCGCCGAGCCGTGCACGCGAGGCAGCACGCCTATTTCGCAGGTGATCTGGCGAATTTCGTCGAACTGGCGCGCATCGGGACGACGCCGCCGATCCAACATGTCGTCGCGGAAAATGCGTTCGCGCAATCGCTCGAAGGCGCGATAGGCCAGCTTCTTCTTTTCGTCATCGTCTTCGGGAACGGATTCGAGGATTTGTTTCTTGATGGCGTCGACACGACCGTAGCTTTCGAGCTTGGGATATTTTTTGGTATCGAGCGCGTCGCGCAGCGCCTCGCCGTGCTTGGTCTTAATCTGCGCGTAGAGCGCCTCGTCAAACGCCGGTGGCTTCACTTCCAGTTTCTTGGCGTTGACCCGCTTGCCCAACTCGCGGATCTGAGCGACGATCTTGCGAATCTCGGCGTGGCCAAAATCGAGCGCGTCGGCCATGGTGTCTTCAGAAACTTCGAGCGAGCCGGCCTCGACCATCACGATCGCGTCTTCGGAACCGGCGATGATCAGATTCAGCAAGCTGGTCTTCTGCTCGGCTACCGTGGGATTCACTACCAACTTGCCGTCCAGCAATCCCACGCGCACGCAGGCAATCGGCCGCGCGAACGGAATCGTGGAAATGTAGAGCGCGGCGGAAGCGGCCGTAACGGCGATCACGTCCGGGTCATTTTCGCTGTCCGCGGAAAGCACCATGGCGACGACTTGCGTTTCCGTCGACCAACCCTCGGGGAACAGTGGCCTGAGCGGCCGATCGGTCAGCCGCGAAGTCAGAATTTCGCGTTCCGTGGGGCGGCCTTCGCGCTTGAAAAACCCGCCTGGAATCTTGCCGGCGGCGTAGGTGTACTCGCGGTAATCGACCGTGAGCGGCAGAAAATCTTTGTCGGTGGCCTTACTGTCCATGCACGCGGTGGCCAGGACGACCGTGTCCCCGTAGCGCGCCACAACAGCGCCGTGCGCCTGCCGTGCCATCTTGCCGGTCTCTAGGGTGAGCCGGCGGCCTCCTAGTTCCAAACCTACTTGTTCAAACATCCGTCACATCCTTCTCTCCCGGTTCGCCGGGACCATTTGTCGTTAGTTGCTGATGAATTTCTTGGCATGCATCTCGAAGGAGAGCTGGCTCGCGAAAGCAGCGATCGGGGCCGTTAACGAACACACCCATCCGCGGGGCGCGATGAAACAATCGCACACCACGGCTGGCATTTTTCGCTTTGTCGCTGATGGAAAGCGCGGCCGGTACGGCCGCTCAGGAACTCCACGCTACTTACGCAAGCTAAGTCTTGCCACAATCTCGCGATACCGATCCGGGTCGCGCCGGTTCAGATAGTCCAGCAGCCGCCGCCGCTTGTTGACCATCATGATCAACCCGCGTCGCGATGCGTGATCTTTTGCGTGGGACTGGAGATGAGTGGTGAGGTAACTGATGCGCTCGCTCAGCAGTGCGATCTGTACTTCCGGCGACCCTGTATCATTCGTGTGTACCCGGTACTGCTCGATCAGACCGGCCTTGGCTTCGCTCAACTCACCCCTCCGTCTGAAACGTCACGGCCCTGTGCTATTTCGATTTGCCTCTTCAAGATACAAAAATGCTAGCACAGAGGGCGCATCGAGCAAAAGGTATTTTAATAGTTTTCTGAGCGGAGCCAAGCGCGCCCGAAGCGTCGGATATCGCGCTTAACGCGAAATTGTGGGCAGCTACCGGTTTGGCATCTCAAGCAGCGGCTCGCGTTGCCGGGCTTCGGTTACTGTGCCTTATGCACCAGTGACAGGAACTCGTCGCGCGTCTGCTTATTTTCGCGGAATGCGCCAAGCATCGCGCTGGTGACCGCCAGCGAATTCTGCTTTTCAACGCCGCGCATCACCATGCAAAGGTGCCGCGCCTCGATGATCACGCCGACTCCCTGCGGCTTAAGCTGCTCCTGAATCGTGGTGGCGATCTGGTTGGTGAGCCGCTCCTGAATCTGTAGCCGGCGGGCGTACATGTTCACCAGGCGCGCGATTTTGCTCAGTCCCACGACCTTCTGGTTCGGCAGGTACGCCACGTGGCACTTGCCAAAAAACGGCAATAAGTGGTGCTCGCAAAGGCTGTATACCTCGATATCGCGTACCACCACCATCTCGTCGTAGCCGACGCTGAACATGGCGTTGTTCAGAATCTTTTCCGGTTCCTGGCGGTAGCCGCTGGTCAGATACTTCAGCGCCTTCTCGAAGCGCTCCGGCGTACGCCGCAGTCCCTCGCGATTGGGATCTTCTCCCAGCTGCACGATCATCCGCCGGACCAGGTCGGCAATCGTTTCAGATTGCGCCGTCTCTGGAACCTCGATCTCTGTTGTATCGCTTCCGTCGCTCATGGCGTCGCTCCTGACGTCCAGGGACCTACTTCGCTAACCCGCAAATTCAAAACTGTTGTTGCTGGTTTCTTCGATCCGCACTCGTTCGAGTTGCGCCGCAGAAAACGGCTGCAATCGCCGGTAGATTTCGCGGCACAAATTTTCGGTAGTCGGCACCAAATCCCCGAATTCTGGAATCTCCTCATTCAAATACTTGTGGTCGAACGCCTCGATCACCTCGCGCTTCACGAACGGATCGAGATCGCCGAGATTCGCGACCATTCCCGTGGACGGGTCGACGGGCCCGGCTACGGTAACCTCCACCACGTAATTATGGCCGTGCCCCAGCGGATTCGCGCATTTTCCGTACAACTCCCGGTTCTGTTCTTCGCTAAAAAGCCGGCTGTGCAGGCGGTGGGACGCCGAAAACCGGTAACGCCGCGTCAGCGAAATCTTTAGCGGACCGCTCATGCGCCGCCCTTAGCGCCGGCGCTCGGAGCAGCGTGCGGCGCGTTGCCGTTCGATTCGGCTGGCATATCGATCGTGCAATCCGCAAAAATGTCGGGCGATTCGTACACGCGCACGCGATCGAGCCTCCCCGGCGTGATCTTCGGATCGAGCAGCCGCCAGATCGTCGCCGCCAGGTTCTCGCACGTAGGAATCTGCCCGGCCAGCTCGGGAACTTCGTAATTGAGATGGCGATGATCCATTCGCTCGCAGATCTCGCGCTCCAGAATCTCCTTCAGCTCTTTCAGATTCAGCACCATGCCGGTCTGCGGATCGAGCTCGCCAGCGACGGTTACTTCCACGGTGTAGTTGTGCCCATGGCCATGCGGATTATTGCATTTGCCGAAGACGCGGCGGTTCTCCTCCGCTGAAAAATTCGGATTGTGATAAAAATGCGCCGCGGAGAATTCGACTTTTCGCGTCACTCGAATCATGAAGTCCTGGCTCGGCGTCCAAAACGCTCTGGCGTTTTAGCGCGCGGGGTACGCCCTTCCCTTCCACACTACCTCGCCGCGCGTATTCTTCCACCAAGACGCGATCAGCGCCGGCGCGTACAACATCAATCCCGGTAAGTAGTATTGGACGTACGAAACCGGGTAAAGATTCCGGTACAGACGAATCGCGTATTGCAGATGCAGACGAATTAATGGCACGAGTAACAGCAGCGGTAGCAGCCAAGCCGAGACAGCCGTGTGCGCCCGCAAATATATCCAGATGGCCGCCATCGCGGCGGCGTCGAACCACGGCGCCACTTCCGCCAGCTCCAGCAGCACGCTTTTCGCGTTGCCTCCCGACAGAAGGTACAAATTCTTTGTCCAGCCCTGCCACATTGCGCCAAACGAGCGGTACATCCGCGTGCGCACGATGCCCATCGGTGCCGTGAAATAAATCCCGTAGCCTTGCGACTTCACCCTCCGCGCCAGAGCCACATCTTCCAAAATCTCGGATGCAATCGCCGCGTGGCCGCCTACCGCCTCATACGCGTCGCGCAAAATCAGCACGAATTGACCGTTCGCCGCCGCTTCGGGCCGCTTCGAATCGTTCACCTGCGCGAACGAAAACCGCGCCGCCAGCCGTGCGTATACGAACGGGATCATGGCTCGTTCCCAGAACGATTCCATCTCCTGCTCCGGCGAATACGAAACGAGCACCGCCGAATGGTCAACGGCATCGGCCAGCGCGCGGCGCGTGGAGCCCAGGTGATGATATGTATCCGCGTCTGTGAACAGCAGCCAATCGCCCTTCGCGGCCGCCGCGCCCGCCGCAGCCGCGTGATTCTTGCCACGCCATCCGGCTGGCAAATCTCCCACTTCAATCACTTTAAGCTTTGCGATACGCTTTGAAAGCTCCCGCAGAATCTCGGCGGTGCGGTCGGTCGACTGGTCATTGACGACGATTACCTCGCCGACTTCAGCCTGCGCCACCACGGATTCCACCGCTCGTGCGATCGATGCTTCCTCGTTTCGGGCGGGAATGATGGCGGAGACCAAGGCTCTTTTGAATCCTGTCTGGAGGAGCGGTAAACTAAAGTGCTTCGCCTTCGATAATACGTTTATTATAGGTGTGTTGGTGGCCGATTGAAAAGAAACCTGAAAACAGGCGCTGCTGTTGCTTTTGTCGCCGTCTTGCTAGTAATTTTTATTCGCCCTAGCTACCGCAATGGACAGCCGAGCCTTCACGGCCAGTCCGCGAAAGATTTCGCGCTCACTATTGACGGCAGGCCCACTCGACTTTCCGATCTGCGCGGCAAAGTGGTGCTGCTGAATTTCTGGGCGACCTGGTGCCAGCCGTGCGTGGACGAAGCGCCTTCGCTGAACGCGCTGCAAAAGAAGATCGCGCCCATGGGCGGCATGGTTCTCGGTGTCAGCGTTGATGACGACCAAGCGGCCTACGAGCAGTTTCTCAAGACTTACAATATCGACTATCCAACGTATCGCGATCCTTCAAAGCAGATTCCGCTTTCCTACGGCACCAGCATGTATCCCGAAACGTACGTGATCGATCGCGATGGGCGCATCAACAGCAAAATCGTTGGCCCGCAGGACTGGACCAGTCCCGCGATGATGGCGTACCTCGACGGTGTCCTGCGAGCGAAATAGCAGCGGCGCGGCGCGACGTAACTTCTCCCGCCGCATCGGATGTATCTGCAATGACTGAGGAAAAAGTCCAGGTAGAGGAGCGCGATCCTGTCTGCGGGATGTCCGTCGATCCGTCGCGGACCGCGCATACCGCCGAGCACGCCGGCAAAGTTTACTTTTTCTGCTGCGCCGGTTGCGCCACGAAATTCCGCGCCGACCCGCAGAAGTATTTGCAGCCAAAGCCTCCTGCTCCAAGTCACGGGCATGGCAATACTGCCGCGCCGCTGGTCCAGCTTGGCGGGACAAACTCCACCGCTCACGACGGCGCTGCGCTCGTGCAACTTGGCTCTGCCGCACCGACCGCGGCATCGCATACCTCTCACGCCTCGGCTGTACAACTGCACGAACCGCCAGCGCAATCCGACGGAACCGCGCCCAAAGGCGCAGTCTACGTTTGCCCCATGGACCCGGAGGTACGCGCCAATGAGCCCGGGCCGTGCCCCAAGTGCGGCATGGCGCTCGAATCCGAAATCCCGCAAGCACCCGCTACCCGCGTGGAATATACCTGCCCGATGCATCCGGAGGTTGTGCGTCCCGAACCCGGATCGTGCCCGATCTGCGGCATGGCCCTCGAACCGCGCACGGTAACGCTCGAAGACGCAGAAAATCCCGAACTCACGCTGATGTCCCGCCGGTTCTGGGTCTGCGTCGCGCTGACGATTCCCGTGCTCGCGCTGGGCATGATCCCTCCTGTGGCGCACTTATTCCCCGGCCGCATCACGGACTGGATTCAATTCGCGCTCGCCACTCCGGTAGTGCTTTGGGGCGGCTGGCCATTTTTCCAGCGTGGCTGGGCGTCGCTCGTGAACCACAGCCTCAACATGTTTTCGCTCATCGCGCTCGGCACTGGCGCGGCGTATCTTTACAGCCTCGCCGCCACATTCTTCCCCCGAGCGTTTCCCGCCACGTTCCGGATGGCCAGCGGCGAAGTGCCGGTCTATTTCGAGGCCGCGGCGGCCATCACCACTCTCGTTCTGCTCGGACAAGTGCTCGAGCTGCGCGCTCGCAGCCGCACTTCAACCGCGATTCGCTCGCTGCTTAAACTTTCGCCGAAAACCGCGCGCCTGGTTCGCGCGGACGGCACCGAGATCGACTTGTCCGTAGAGCAAATCTCGCCCGGCGATATTCTGCGCGTGCGTCCGGGCGAGCGCGTGCCGGTCGATGGCACGGTGGCGGAGGGCGCGAGTTCCGTCGACGAATCGCTGGTCACCGGCGAGCCGATTCCCGCGGAAAAATTCGCTGGCAGCCGCGTGACGGGCGGCACCGTCAACGGCACCGGCAGCTTCCTGATGCGCGCCGAGCGCGTCGGCAGCGAAACTATGCTCGCGCAAATCGTTCGTATGGTCAGCGAGGCGCAGCGCAGCCGCGCGCCCGTGCAAAAGCTGGCCGACAAAGCTGCGGCATACTTTGTTCCAGCCGTGGTTCTCTGTTCTGTGCTCACATTCATTATCTGGGCCATCGTCGGCCCCTCGCCGAAGATGGCCCACGCACTTCTGAACGCTGTCGCCGTGCTGATCGTCGCCTGCCCCTGCGCTCTCGGCCTCGCCACGCCCATGGCCATTATGGTCGGCACCGGACGCGGCGCGTTGGCCGGAGTGCTGGTGAAAAACGCCGAAGCTCTCGAAGTGCTCGGCAAGGTCGATATGCTCGTGGTAGACAAAACCGGCACACTCACCGAAGGCCGCCCGCGCGTTGCGTCAATTATCCCTGCTCCGGGCTTCGATGAAGCGCAAGTGCTTCGCGTCGCCGCCGCACTCGAACGTGCCAGCGAGCATCCGCTCGCCGCCGCCATTCTCGCGGCCGCGAAAGAGCGCAGCGTTGCTGTTGCCGACGCGAAAGATTTTCGCTCCCTCACCGGCAAAGGCATCACTGCCACAATCGACGGCCGCCACGCCGCTCTCGGCAATCGCATGCTGCTCGCTGAATTGAACACTGCCCCAGGCGATTTGGACGCACGCGCCAAAGAACTCGAAGCCGACGGCCAAACCGTGGTCTTCGTCTCCGCCGACACCAAGCTTGCCGGCCTCATTGGCGTCTCCGATCCGATGAAGTCCACGACTCTCGAAGCGATCGAAGACCTGCACCGCCAAGGCATTCGCATCGCCATGCTCACCGGCGATAGCCGCGCCACAGCCGAAGCGGTCGCGCGCAAGCTTGGCATTGACGAAGTGCATGCCGGCGTACTGCCGGACCAAAAGGGCGCGATCGTAAAGCGCCTCCAGTCGGAGGGCCACACGGTCGCTATGGCTGGCGACGGCGTTAACGACGCGCCCGCGCTCGCGCAGGCCCATGTCGGAATCGCGATGGGCACCGGCACGGACGTGGCTATCGAGAGCGCCGGAATTACGCTGCTCCGAGGCGACCTGCGCGGTATCGTCCGCGCGCGCAAGCTCAGCCGCGCGACCATGCGCAACATCCGGGAAAATCTATTCTTTGCGTTCGTCTACAACTCGGTGGGCGTTCCCGTCGCAGCGGGCGTGCTATATCCGGTGTTTGGATTGCTGCTGAGCCCCATCATAGCCAGCGCCGCCATGACGTTCAGCTCCGTCTCGGTAATCACCAACGCGCTGCGCCTTCGCCGCGTGCAGCTGTAGGCGTTAGAGCCTGTTCGTAAGCGGCACGGAGCGCGCCGCCGTCATTATCATTCTGGCGCAAAGCTTTTGCTATAATCGCGGACATGACCTTCATGACCGTCACCTACGAACTGCAGGACAAGCTCAAGACGGAGCAGTTCCGCGCGCTGGGCCGCTTCGCGAATACCTACGGATTGCAGAAATTCCACTTTGACGAAAAGACCAATCATCTTCATTTCGACTACGACGCATCGCGCTTGCGCGAAAATGTGGTGGAGCACATCTTGCGCGAGGCGCGCATCCCCGTGCTGCGCCGCGTCCCCGCCGCCTGACGTCTCGCGCCCTCGCTTTACGGGCGTGCTATGATTGTATTTCTTGAGGTTCTGCCGGAAGTCACCGTCAACATGAACCGATGAATTGAGAGGAGTCCTGCATTGCCGCTGTACGAATACAAGTGCGTAAAGTGCGGCCATCGCTTCGAGAAAATCGAGAGCCTGGGCGCCTCGGAAACCAAGAAGTGCCCGAAGTGCGGCGCGAAAGCCGAACGCCAGTTCGCCGCGCCCGCGATTCAATTCAAAGGCACGGGCTGGTATGTGACCGATTACGCCGCGAAGAAGCCGGGATCGTCTTCGAGCGAGAAGTCGGGCGACGGCTCTTCGGAAAAATCGTCAGAGAAGTCATCCGACAAGTCCAGCGAGTCGAAATCGGCCGCCGCAACGAAATCCGAAAACTCATCCGCCAAGAACAAGAAATAGTTAATCTGCCGTCACGCGATTGCATCGCCCGGAATCGGACGCGCGCTAGTATCGAGAGCTGTCATTTCCAGGAGCGAAGCGCCGAGGAATCTGCTTTTTCTTGCGCGCCGGCTCGCGGTCTTAGAGCTTAAGCCGCTGTAAATACTCGCGGAAACTTTTCCCCAGCTTCGGATCCTTCATGCCGATTTCCACCGTGGCCTGCAAGAAACCAAGCTTGTCTCCCGCATCGTGCGTGCGCCCCTGAAAAATAGTAGCGTAGAGCCTATTGTCCGCGGCCAGACGGCACAGGCCGTCCGTCAATTGAATCTCGCCCCCCGCTCCAGGTTGGGTCTCGGCCAGGTAATCGAAAATTTCCGGAGGCAGCACGTAGCGCCCGGTAATTCCCAAGTCCGACGGCGCTTTGTCCGCGCTGGGCTTTTCCACAAGGTTTTTGACGTGCAGGAGCCGGTTGTGCCACGCGGATTTTTCCGCTCCGGCAGGGGCGGCCATCTCTTCCGCATCGATAATCCCGTAAAAATGCAGCCGCTCGCGCGGCACGCGTTCAACGTGAATGGCTCCGCCTCCGCCGGTGGCTTCGCAAATTTCAATCAGCTCGCGCGTGGCGGGCGCGGCCGAGTCCATAATCACATCGCCCAAAAGCACTGCGAACGGCTCGTCTCCCACCAACTCCGCCGCGCACAGCACCGCATGACCCAATCCCAGCGCCTCGCTCTGCCGCGTATAGCTGAAGTGCAGATCACCACCGATTTCGTGCACCGTCCGCGCGCTTTCGGATTTGCCGCGTTCATGCAGAAAGTTCTCCAGCTCCGGGGCCAGATCGAAGTGGTCCTCGATCGCGCTCTTGTGCCGCCCGGTAACGAAAATTACATGCTCGATTCCGGACGCGATGCACTCTTCCACCGCGTATTGAATCAGCGGCTTATCGACTACCGTCAACATTTCCTTGGGGATTGCCTTCGTGGCGGGCAGGAATCGCGTACCCAAGCCGGCCACGGGCAGCACGGCCTTGCGCACTCTTCTCGTTTTTGGGGCCATGATCGGGAGCATGCCTCCGGCGTGAGCTAGTTGAGTGAACCACAGGCGTGACTCTGAACCGCGCCCTCTGGCACGGGTCCGCGCCGCAGATGCAAGAGCGGCGCAAGACGCCTGCACGTTTATGCTAGCATAGACTTTTTCACGCGTGAGTCAGCTTCCACATGACTGTGACACTAGGCGAATATCTGATTCTGGGCATCGAGTCTTCGTGCGACGAAACCGCCGCAGCCGTCGTCGCGGGAGGCGTGCGCATCCTCTCCAATGTGGTCGCGTCGCAGATCGATATTCATCGCAAATATGGCGGCGTCGTTCCTGAACTCGCCTCGCGCGAGCACTTGCGCCGCATTGTCCCGGTGGTGCGCGAAGCTACCGAACAGGCGCAAATCAAATTGCAGGATGTGGACGCCGTCGCCGTGACCAGCGGCCCGGGACTTATCGGCGCGCTGCTGGTCGGCGTCACTTATGGGAAAGTGCTGGCGCAAGCTCTCGGTAAGCCGCTGGTCGCCGTAAACCATCTCGAAGGCCACGTCCACGCGGTGCTGCTCGAAGCCCATGCCGCCGGGCGCATTCCGCAACTTCCCGCCGTCTGCCTGATCGTCTCCGGCGGGCACACGATTCTTTACGATGTGCGCTCGGATTCGACGAACGGCGCCCCGCGATTCTCCTACTCGCGAATTGGCGGCACTCGCGACGACGCCGCTGGCGAGGCCTACGACAAAGTAGCGCGCATGCTCGCGCTCGGGTATCCTGGCGGCCCGATCATCGACCGCCTCGCCCCGCACGGCAATCCGCGCGCGGTGCATTTTGGCACGGCGAAAATGAGCAGTGGTAATCCACACGATTTCAGCTTCAGCGGCATCAAAACGGCCGTGCTCTACCATCTGCGCCGCAACACGCATCTCGATCCGGAAATCGAAGCGCGCCGCCAGTCCCTCGCGCGCGGCGAGCGCAGTGCCGATCAACTACGCGTGCTTTCCAGCCCTGAGACGCTCGATCTGATCGCCAGCTTCCAGCGCGCCGTGGTCGAAGATCTAGTCACCCGCACACTCGCCGCAGCCGCCGAGCGCGGCTTGCGCACTGTGCTCGTTTCCGGCGGAGTAGCCGCCAATAGCGAATTGCGGCGCACCTTCGAGAGCGAAGGCGCTACGCGCGGACTCGAAGTGTTCTTCCCCAGCCGCGCGCTTTCGACAGACAACGCAGCCATGATCGCCGCCGCAGGCCACGCGCGCTTCCTCGCTGGCGAACGCGCCGACATGCTGCTCGATCCTTCCGCCAATCTCCCGCTCGCGTAGTGTCAGCACTTTGAGAAAACAGCAGGCAGGTGATAAAACGCACCCCTAGAGGCGACTCCATGAGCCCTGAATCAATGTTCCCCGAATCGGCGCCGCTGCCTGGTTCACCGGCCCCGGGCCAACCGCCCGCCGTACCATCGAGAATCCGTGCGATCTTCCTCGGAACTGACGGAATTCGTCCTGGCTGGCGCGTGCTGATCTTCGTCGTGCTCTTCTCGGTCCTCGTTTCGTTGGCTTTGTCCGGCCTCATTCATATACCAGCATTCGGCAAGCTCCGAAAAGCCGCCGTCGCCGGCACTTTGACTCCGGGCTACCTGATCGTGTTTGAGAGCGTGGAGTTTGGCATGGCTGTGTTGGCTGCCCTCGTCATGACATGGATTGAAAAGCAAAAGTTCGGAACCTACGGGATTCCACTGCGCGGCGCCTTCGGCAAAAACTTCTGGAGTGGAATTTTCTGGGGACTCGCCTTCATGACCCTTGAACTTTCGATCATGCGGGCCATGGGCGGTTTCACATTCGGCGGACTCGCGCTCTCGGGCGCCGCGATCGCAAAATACGCCGCTATGTGGGCGGTGGGATTCGTGCTAGTTGGATTCGCCGAGGAATTTGTGTTCCGCGGCTACGCTCAGTACACGCTCTCAAAAGGAATCGGTTTCTGGCCCGCCGCCATTCTGTTATCCAGCGCATTTGGTGGACTCCATCTGTTCAACTCTGGAGAGGATTGGGTGGGAGCAGCTTCCGTGTTCGTGTTCGGGATGTTCGCCTGCTTCACCCTGTGGCGCACCGGCAGCCTGTGGTTCGCGATTGGATTTCACGCGGCCGGCGATTACTCCGAAAGCTTCCTCTATTCCGTTCCCGATAGTGGGACGCTCGCCACGGGTCATTTGCTGCGTTCTAGCTTTCACGGTCCGGCTTGGCTCACCGGCGGCACCGTCGGCCCGGAAGGAAGCGCGCTCAATTTCGCTGTCTTCGCCCTGGCCCTCGTTCTCTTCGCGTGGCTCTTTCCTGGGAAGAAAAACGAGCTGCAAAGCTGAATGGGCGCTGCCCTGGGACGACAGCGACGGACGAACCGCCATCCAGACCAATTATGCGGTGCTCCCTGTTCAGAATTTCCAGTCCCGCATATTCCGCCCTCTCGTTCTTCCGTGTATGCTGAAACGTCTTCCCCGTTGTGCTCACGATACCGCTAGGGACCGTGAGTTTCCGCTATCTTCCCATGGGAACCACAAACAAAACAGCTACCCTCCAGGGTCTCACGACCGACGAGGCCGCACGGCGGCTGCGAGAAAACGGTCCAAACGCCGTGGCTGTGAAAAAAAGGCATCCCCTGCTGGCGCTCTTCGGAAAATTCTGGGCGCCGGTTCCATGGATGCTGGAAGCTACGATCGTTCTCGAACTTGTTCTTGGAAAGAACACGGAAGCGGTAGTTGTCGCACTCCTTCTGCTCTTCAACGCGTCATTGAGCATGTTTCAGGAACGAAAGGCCCAAAATGCGCTGGCCATCTTGCGCAGCCGCCTCCCGGTCAAAGCCCGCGTACTTCGCGATGCTCAGTGGCGAATCATCGATGCACGCGAAATTGTGCCCGGAGACGCCATTCACCTCCGCATGGGAGACATCGTACCCGCCGACGTTCGTTTGCGGGAAGGGCAAGCCTTACTGGATCAATCCGCGCTAACGGGCGAGTCTCTTCCGGTGGAAGGCTCACCAGGTAATTTAGCCTACGCCGGTGCGACGGTAAAACGCGGCGAAGCCAGCGGCGACGTTACGGCCACGGGGCAACACACGTATTTCGGCAAGACCGCGGAACTTGTCGGTGCCGCCAAGACTGTCAGCCATCTTCAAGAGATCATTTTTACGATCGTCAAATACCTGGTCGTTTTCGATTCGCTGCTGGTAGCCCTGCTGTTCGTCTATTCATGTTTCGTCGGTCTGCCGTTGCGAGAAATGCTTCCTTTCGCCCTAATCCTGCTGGTCGCGTCGATACCGGTGGCCCTGCCGGCAACGTTCACGTTGGCCACAGCCTTGGGATCCATCGAGCTTGCAAGCGATGGCGTTCTGGTAACGCGGCTATCGGCGATCGAAGAAGCGGCGGCAATGGAGATTCTTCTCAGCGATAAAACAGGAACGATCACCGAGAACCGGCTCGCGCTTGCAACCTCACGTCTCTATCCGCCCTACTCCGAAAACGATCTGTTGCGGTTTGCTTGCTTCGCGAGCGACGAGGCTACTCAGGATCCGATCGACGTGGCAATACTCGGTGCTGCACGCGAACGGGCAGTCGACGTGTCCGGTGCGACGCGAATCGCATTTGTGCCGTTCGATCCAGCAACGAAATTGTCGGAAGCGACTGTGCGTGAGGAAGGAAATGAAATCCACGCGATCAAGGGCGCGCCCCAACAAGTCGCTGCGCGGCTTACAATCCCTATCAGCTGGCAGGCGGACGCTCAGCGGTTAGCGGAAACGGGCTTTCGACTTCTCGCGGTCGCGGCGGGGACGGACGCCAGCTTGCGTCTCGTTGGTCTGCTCGCGTTCGAAGATCCTTCCCGTCCCGATTCCAAGGACCTCATCGAAAACCTTCGAAAGCTTGGTGTTCGCACCTTGATGGTTACGGGCGATGGCCCGGCGACCGCAAGCGCTATCGCTTCCGCGGTGGGTATCGGCGATCGAGTCTGCGAATCGAAGGACCTGAAGAGCCAGCCTGGTGAAAAAATTCTCGACTACGACATTTTTGCCGGGATCTTGCCGGAGGATAAATTCGATCTGGTGCGCGCGGTCCAGAAAACAGGTCGAATCACCGGCATGACCGGCGACGGTGTGAATGACGCACCCGCCTTAAAGCAAGCGGAAGTTGGAATCGCAGTCTCCAGCGCAACGGATGTCGCGAAAGCAGCTGCGAGCCTCGTACTGACAAAGCCGGGACTTGGCGACATCCTTTCGGCGGTCCAGACCAGTCGGCGCATCTATCAACGGATGCTTACCTACACCCTCAACAAAATTATAAAGACGATCGAAATCGCCCTGTTTGTGAGTCTGGGCGTCATACTGACGCGAACGTTCATCATTACGCCGCTGCTGATCGTGCTGCTGCTCTTCACCAACGATTTTGTCACGATGTCCATTGCCACAGATCGTGTTTCCTACTCGAGCCAGCCCGATCGATGGCAAATCCGATCGCTAATGCGCGCGGGAACGATTTTGGGATGCTGCATTCTGGCCTTCTCATTTGCGATTTTTCTGTACGCGCGCGACATTCTTGCGCTGCCGCTGCCCCAGCTTCAGACCATTGTTTTCCTGACCCTCGTTTTTACCGGACAGGGAACGGTATACCTGGTCCGGGAGCGCGGCCACTTTTGGCGTTCACGGCCCAGCAATTGGCTGATGTTGAGCTCGGGGTTGGATATTCTCGTGGTCGCCTTCGTCGCTGCGCACGGAATATTGATGGCTGCGGTGGCGCTGAAAGTGATCGTGGCCGTGTTTGGGGCCTGCGTGGTTTTCCTCTCTGCGTTGGACTTTGCAAAACTTTCCGTGTTGCGCCAATTCCGCTGATCACTCGCGGAGGAGGCGTGTGAACCGTGAGGAATAATCGCCAGAGGCAGCACTTTCAAGATTCTCATCGGTCGCGTCCGAATGGGGCAGCAATTGGGCGAATAGGCGACGCGCGAATGCTACACTCGCGCTACGGAGGCGCATTCGATGGCTAAACCAGGCATCGCGATCGAAATCCCGAATTTTCCCGACATTTCCATCCGCCGCATCGTGACCGATTACAACGGCACTCTTTCCCAAGGCGGCAAAGTGAGCCCGGGCGTGATCGAGCGCCTGCGCCGCCTGCATGCACTCGTCGAAATCGACGTGATTACCTCCGATACCTTCGGCACCGCCTCCGCGGAACTCGCGCCCGCTGGTTTGCGACCGGTGCTTTTATCATCGGACGCGCGTCACGACCAAGCCAAGGAATCGCACGTCAAAGCGCACGACGCCGCCCACGTCGCCGCGTTTGGAAACGGCAATAATGACAGCCGGATGCTGAAAGCGGTGAAGGACGTGGGCGGGCTGGCTATCGCCGTCGATAATGGCGAAGGCTGCTCGGTCCAAACGCTGCTCAACGCCGAGATTTTCGTGGTCGGCATTGCGAATGCCCTCGATCTGCTCCTCGAGCCCATTCGATGCAAAGCCACTCTGCGCCGCTAAGGAACCGCACCTTTTCAACCGCGTCGCCAGTGAACCCAAGCGACTCGCCTCCGGCCATTTGGATGGCTGATCCCGCATAAACGGCGGCATTGCCGGATTCAATGGCTGGGACTCTAAGCGTATACTCCGCCTTAGTTGGCCAGAAATGTCCGGCGGCCAGCGCTTCGGAGGTGGGTCATGCGTTTCAAAATGCCAGCATCAGCCAGAAGACTTGTGGCCGGCGGCGCGGCAGCCGCGATCGTCGTCGCGGCGGCGCTCGCCACGCTTGCAGTTCCGCGCGCCTTCGCGCAAAGCCCAAGCGGAATCACCAATGGAGAACTGCCGGGCGAATCGGCTAATCGCCCGTCGCGCGTGACCATCAATGGAAACACCATGGCCGCCAAAGTCGTCGCCATCGTCATGCCCGCCTATCCGAAAAGCCTGCAAGACGCGCACGTCAGCGGTTCCGTGATCCTCAGCGCCGTGATTGCCAAGGACGGTTCGGTGAAAGACCTCAAGCCGCTCTCCGGCCCAGAGCAGCTCCAGCCGATTGCGGTACAAGCCGTCAAGCAATGGCGCTATCAGCCCACCAGCGTCGAAGGGGCGCCGGTGGAAGTCTCCACCACCATCAGCATCAAGTTCACGCCAGGCAAAGCGCCTCGCTACGAGCAACAAGGCGCGGCCATGCCCCTGACGGCCGAAGCTATCGATCCGCAGCTGCGCGCCGATATTCTGCGCCTGATTGCCGCCACCCATCTCAAGAAAATCATGCGCGATTACGGTACGCAGGTGATGGAAACAATGCGGCCCTCGATCGAAGATTCTCTGCCGCGCAGCTCCAACCACAAGCAGATCCTCGACGAAATCCAAAGCAAGATGTTGGCCGCGCTGCAATCCGACGCCGCCACTGACAACATCGTCATGGTCTACGCGAAATATCTCTCCGACGATGACGTCAAAGGTGCCGCGTCCTTCTACGAATCACCCGCCGGCCAGCGGTTCAATTCCGTCTCCACGCAAATGGAAGACGACCTCTCCCAATCCGGTGAGCAATTCGCCTTGGACAATCTGAACGTCATCCTCAAAGGCGTGTGCGCCAGCCATCCCGAGATTCAAGGCAAAGCTGATTTTTGCCAGAAAAACTCGCACGAGCACAGCGCGTCGCTGCCGCGGCAAGCTCCCGGCGGGCCATCGAACGCCCAAACCTCTAGCGGCAATTAGCGGCGCGCGCCAGCCGTTTAGCGCCTGAAGGCCACCACCAGGCTGGTCGACAAAATCACGTCGTTCGCTACCGTGCCAACCAGCGGCGGATTGGAAACATACAGATCGGTCACCGCCACCTGCCAAGAAAGCCAGCCGGTCACGTGCGTATTGGCATCCGCGCTCAAGTTAAATCGGTACTGCCCGAGTTCGCTGCTGATATCCGGATAGAAATAAAAGTGCTCGTCGACGGACATGGTCTTGTCGAACTGGTGCGTGAAATCGTCACCAGCGGTAACGGCTGCAAGGTTGCGCTGCACGGAAACTCCTGGCGACAGCGTCGTCGTGCCCCCGTAACTCTGACGCGTATAGTTCATGCCAAGCGCCAAATCGAGCGTCGTGTGTGGATCGGCGATCGCGTGCCAACCTAAGCCGGCGCTGTAAATCTGTTGCAGGTTCAGGCCTTGCAGCGCGTCATGCGTGTAGACGGCGCTAAAGAATCCAAACATCTTCGGGTTGATATTTTTATCGTATCGCGCGCCGCCCAGGATGGCATCGGCCGCCACGGTATTCGCCGCCGTGGCCGTGGAATAAACAGAGCTTTCGTTCAAAAGAATCTGGTCGCTGAGCGTTTTCCGATTCAAGTTGAACGACGTGGTCAGGTTGGTTGATTCGCTGTTGCCGCGCGCCAGCGAAAATCCCAACCCAAAGTTGCCGTTCCAGTCTTGCGTCAATTTCGGATGCAGCGACGC
>DATLSB010000109.1:0-7883 GCA_035534415.1 Candidatus Dormiibacterota bacterium
TCGGAAAACTGTTTCCCTCCCTGGCGAGAGAAACTTCCCGCCCCCCGGCAGGCTCCCGTGCCCTCGCGAAAACCCGAACGCCGAAAATTCAAACGGTGAATGACAAAAATCAGCTCTCATGAATTAAGCAGGCTAGTCCGTATTCGTCAACTATCGGGCGTTCCAGAAATCCGTGTTTGAACGCAACGCTTTGTTTCGAAGCGAATCGCCCGTGATTATCGTGCTCGGTGGCCACCGATTCTTCCCAGCGGGAAAGTACCAGCAGCATGACCAGCAAAAGATCGACAGTGCACTCAATGCGATCGTCGCTCGTTGCGGAGAAAAGAGGTTCCGAGGCTTTGCCACCACTGGCAAACGGAACGACAAAATCGGGAATCAGTGCTCGGATTTGAGAATCGGGCTCGCAGAGCCAACCCTTTCGAACCAAGGGCATCTCGTTTCCGCTGAGTTGCCGCAATAGTTCGGGGCTGGCATTCGGAAAGAAAATCTGCTTTCTCTTCGAAGGAGACACTTCGAGTACGATTCCATGCGGCTCATGCCGAATGGTCCACATTCGGAATAGTTCCGGAGAAACTCCCGCGCGGCGCGCTAACTCCCAAAGCGCATATCGCCTTGCCTGTGGAGTGATTCTCACATGCGCGCCGATGCGTTGGACGTCAGAGCCGTTCTCGCCCAAACGGCTGCGGCGCGCCGGGGTTGCAAGCAGATCGCTGGAATTGCGCGTTGATGTAGGTGTCATTTGTGCTGCCGGCTCGGGACTCATTTCAGGGTCATCCTTTCTCCCGTCATGTGTTCGGAACGGTTGTTGCTGTCAATTGGCGGTCGCTCGCCGCGGACTGCAATAGGCCGCCCCGAAACGAGCCTGCCTTTTCCAGCCGCCATACCGGAACCGCGACTGGTCCCCACCTGCGGTAATACTGCTCGACGCCTCGCAGCGCCGAACCTTCAAAATCAAAATCTCTTTTCGCGGCAAGCGCTTCTTGAAGAGCAGTCCACAGCAGCACATAGGAGCCGGGAATTTCTCGCTGCGAAGAATCAAGCGCAGACACGATTTGATACGTCGTTCTCGTGTCGTGAACCGTTAGGAGCGCCGCAATCGGTTGATTGCTGCTGGCCCGCGCAAGATAGAAGTCGCTCGCCCTACGTTTCAATGCCGCCGACCACAGCCGTATGGGGAGCTCGTCCGGGTGAAGCGTGCGATTTCCGTGTACCGATCCGATTTTGCAAAGCTTCGCAAACGCATCGAGGTCGTCGTTTTTGGTTACTGAAACGCCGAGACGCTTGGCTTTCGAAAGTTTCTGCAGGTGAGTGCGCGTTACATGCGCCTCCACCTGCTCGACGGAGGTTCCCGCCATCATGCGAAACGTATATGCCAATTCGGCTCGAAAACCGGACCACAAGAATCCCTGCAAGTCTGGCCCGCGCGCGCCGACCATACAGCGAAAACTGTCAAATCGCGGCATGTCGTGCGCCATCAATTCGCCCGCGGAACGCATCAGGAACAACTGATCGCAAGGCTCTTTGATGCCCTCGATATCGAAGATCGGCCCGAGAAAAGGAGTGAGCTGCGGAGCGTGAAATAGCTTGAGCCCACCGCGCCGCTTCAGCGGCAGAGGAACGCCGCCGCACATCGCGCCGTGCTTATCTCGCACGACGAGAATGTTAAATTTCTGTGCGGCGATGTTCAACCACCACGAGTAGTGAAATACAGTGCCGTGCGGTGACCGGTGGACCAAATCATCCCATGCACCGTATTCCGCTGGGTTGAGAATCTCACACTGCATTCCGCTGCCGCTGCTGCTCGGCTTAGGAGTCGCGCGCTGCGTGTGATGCTGTTCTCGGGTTGGAACGGAAACAATCGTACTCATCGTTTCATCTCTCGGGCCCTGTGAATTGTCGGAATGGAGAATGACGGCGAAAGATCGGAATTATCGCGACGGAGCGTGCAGTTGGGAGAGTGGCGCTTTCCCGCCGGCGGCCGCCATTGGGACTTCTGCGAGCGCGACGAGTTGTTCGCCGTCGAGCAAGTAGCTCTGACCGCAGCTGACGCACTGGCCGTGCCCGTCGGCGAGGTCGAGCCGCACTCCGCAGCGGCACATCCAACCGATTCTCCTCGCCGGTGTGCCCACCATAAGCGCGTAATCGGGCACGTCTCTTGTGACCACCGCACCGGCGCCGACGAACGCATATTCACCAATCGTTGTCCCGCAAACGATGGTCGAATTCGCGCCGAGGCTGGCACTCTGTCGAACAAGAGTTCGCTGGTACTCGTTCTTGCGGTTCACGTGGCTCCGCGGATTCATTACGTTGGTGAACACCATCGATGGGCCGCAGAAGACGTCGTTTTCCAGCTCAACGCCTGCGTAGACAGACACGTTGTTCTGAATTTTGTAGAGAATTGCAGAGATATCGTGCGGGGCAAAACTCCATAGGATGTTTTCCTCGGTGCGGAGCTTTCCGAAATTCAGCCGCGCTGAATACACGTATTCAACGCGCCCAAGCGCGCCTTTGCGGATGAGTTCTTTCAGTTTCCGGATCGCGGGATGATAGTACAGCAGATGCCCAACCATCAGGACGCGCTGCCGCTGCCGCGCGATTTCCACCAGTTCCTCGCCCTCGCTGAGTTGCAGTGCCAGCGGTTTTTCAACGAACACGTCTTTGCCGGCAATCAGCGCGGCTCGAACCATGGCGTGGTGTTGGGCGGCCGGCGTCGCAATGGCTACTGCAGCGATATCCGGCCGCGCCAAAACCTCGTCGTACGAATTACACGCTTCCACGCCATACTGCGAGGCCAACGCCGACAGGGAAGCGTCGGACACGTCGCAAAGCACCTTCAAATTCCCCAGCTTGTGGAAATTGCGGACCAGATTCTTGCCCCAATATTCACACTCCACCACTGCAACGTTCGAACGAGAATCCATATCGTGCCCCTTTTTACGATTTCTTAGACTCGAGACTGATAAAACTGCGAAATCGCGCGGACGATGGAGTTCTGCACTTCTTCGGCTAGTTCTGGATAGATCGGCAAGGCCATAACTTCGCGGCAAGCGGTTTCCGAAACAGGGAATGCCCCTTGCGAGTATCCGAGATACGCAAAGGCCTGCTGCAAGTGCAGCGGAGAAGGATAGCAAACCTCTGTTGAGAATCCACGTTCCCTCAGGAAAAGCTGCAGCTTTGAGCGCTCCGGGCAGCGAATCACGAATTGATTGTAGACATGCGTGCAGTTCGACGGGGTTGTGGGAAGTGTTACGGTCGATTCCAGTTGATAATTTGCGAAAAGTTCGCGGTATGTATCTGCGTTCGACCGGCGCCCCCGTTCCCAGGTTATCAAATGGGGAAGCTTCACGCGCAGGATCGCAGCTTGCAAGCTGTCCAACTGGCTGTTCACGCCCAGAATTTCGTAGCTGTATTTTTCGCGGCTGCCGTGCGCGCGTAATAGCCGAAGCTTGTCTCCCGCGCGCTCGTCGGTCGTGGTCACCATGCCGCCATCGCCCGCGCAGCCCAGGTTCTTTGACGGAAAGAAACTGAAGCACCCGAAGTTCCCGATGCTCTCCACCTGTGCTCCGTCGTAGGTGGCGCCGATCGCTTGCGCGGCGTCTTCAATTACAGCCACGCCCTTCTCTTCAGCGATTTTCAGAATAGGTTTCATGTCGGCCGGTAGTCCGAACAAGTGCACGGGAATGATTGCGCGCGTTTTCTCGGTGATTGCCGAGCTCAAAAGATGTGGATCGAGGTTGTACGTCGTCGGATCGATGTCCACGAAAACAGGTTTTGCGCCCGTCCGCGCAATCGCTCCTGCCGTTGCCACGAACGTGAACGGCACGGTGATGACCTCGTCGCCCGGTCCGATATCGAGCGCACACAGCGCCAGGTACAAACCGTCCGAACCCGATGCGCATCCCACCGCCGCGGCGGCGCCGACCATCTGCACCACCTCTGATTCCAGCTGCTGCACTTCTTTTCCAAGTATGAAATGTTGGCTTTCCAGAACTCTTTCCACGGCGTGCAATACTTCGCTGCGAATCGTTGCATACTGCGCTTTCAGATCTAGAAATGGCACGGTGGTCGTGGACGCGTGATTCAACTGCGCTCGTGAATCGCGCACAACCGGTTGCGGCGTTCCCATCGTTTTCGTCCTCTCTTTGCTGTTTGGTTTGCAAGAACGGAGTTGCTGCATTACGCCTGTGCTCGTTTACTTTGCGATGCGCAGGCCCAAGCCGTACCCGGCGATCTCCGATGCGGCCTGTACGGCCACGTCTCCCGCCTTGTGCATGCCCTGTTTGAAGCCGCTTTCCGGCACGAAGAGAATGTCGTTCGCCTCTAAAATCGGATCATTCGTCTTCCCCTTCATCACCTTTGAAAGATTGAGGGGTATATCTTGCCGTTTGGCCCGTTATCTGATTGGCGAACGATCATCGCGTGCTCCAGCGACGCGGTGGAGTCGGTTCCTTGAACCAACGCCAGCGCCTGCAGCACGGTGATGCCGTTTCGTCCGTCCTGCACGGTAAAAGCTCCTGGCTTGGTTACCGCTCCCACCACGTAGATGATAGGAGCGTTTGAAACCATAATTACGTCGCCGGGCTTCACCGGCACGTTCAGTTTCGGGTCGCTTCCGGTCATGAGCTTGCGCACGTCCACGGTCTCCATTCCCGTCATAGGCTCGGTGCTAGGATCTTTCACTGAGCCCGACGCGCTCGCGTGATGGGCGATGGTCATCGTCGGCCCAGCTGTCGAGAGCAGGCCACCGCTCATCGATCTCGCATCCAGCAGAGTCGTGTTTGGCTTTTCCAGGGGATACACTCCGGGCCTCGATACTGATCCGAGAATCGTGACGTTGTGGCTCATGCTCCGGAGAATGAAAATCGTCACTTCCGGCTGGTTCAAAATTCCTTGCGACTTCAATTCCTCGGCGAGTTTCGTTGAGAGCTCGAAAGTGCTCAGCCCAGCCGTATGAATTGGCTTCGAAAGGAGGGGTACTTGTATGTTCCCTGACGCATTTACCTGGTATTGCCCGCTCAGATCGTCCTCATTGACCACTCGCAACTGCAGCACGTCTCCGACTCCGACCATGTAGCCGTCATACGTCGGTGGAGCTGTTGTCTGAGGCGCTGCGAAGGCGGGTTCGGCGGAGCCAGGGAGTGAACTGGCATCTGCGCTGCCGCAGGCCTGCCGCACAACAGCGTTAACGCAACTACGCTGGCGATCAACAGGATGCGGCGCGCGAAAACGATTGCGTTGTTCAACATGACGTTACCTCGCTGAAATACAGGCGTTCGATAGTTTCGAAGTCGCTGAATGTTGGAAGCGCTTCGGAGGCTACGCTGAGCGCTGATAGTGGTTGTGCGCGGGCCGGTATGCGTAGTATTCGGAATTCAAATTCGCGCCGTTCAGGACCACGCCCAGAACCGATCCGCGCGCTTCGTCCAGAATCTCCATGCTGCGCAACATCGCCTTTCGGGTTGTGGAGCTGCAACGCGCCACCAGTACGATGCCGTCGGCAAGCGTGGAAAGCCATCGAGCCTCCGCGAAGGGAATGATCGGCGGGGAATGGAGGACCACGTATTCAAACCGCTTGCGCAGCTCACCCATAAGACTTTCTATCTGCTTCGAGGTGAGCGCTTCAACGGCCTTTGGCGCTCCTTGCTCCGCACCCAACACCGTTAAGTTGGGAGTATCCGACTGTACATCCGCGGTCTCGTCCAGAATTTCGGGATTGGAAAGCGCGTCCAGCAGCCGCAGCCGGGCCGTCACTCCGAATGTTGGGGTGATCTTTGGATGACGCAAATCAGCGTCGATTAAGCAGGTTCGACTATGCCGGGACAGGGCCATCGCAAGATTCGCTGCCACCGTGGTTTTGGCTTCGCCCGGAAACGGTGAAGTGATTAGGATCGTGTGTATCGGTCGTTCCCGCGTCAGAGACGATACGCGAATGGCTGTATCCAGATTCCGAATTGCCTCTGCCTCCGGCGAGCGTGAATGTTCATGCAGCAGGGCGACCACTGGCGATCCCGCCAGCATTTCGCCCCGCATGGAGCTTGTCACACTCGCAGGAATGAATCTGGATGTGCCGCTAACGCGCAGCAATCGGCTTTCCGGCACGAGCGCGAGAGCTGGAAGATCCGATAGGCTTCGCAGATCGTCCGTGGTGGAAATGGTGTCGTTCATCCCCTCTGCCGCGCTAACCAGTTCGATCACGTACACGAACCAACTCCGTATGACATTCTCCCGGTTCACGGGCAGGCGAATCGTCTTGTTCTCACACGTCTTGCTCGCAGACAAAATGCGCGAGTATTCGTCGGCCACTTCTCGCCGCGCTGACAGCAGATCCTCAATCCTTTCCAGCTGCGCCAAACCAAGCGCGCAGTGGATATCACTCAGCCGATAATTGAATCCGAGTCGTACGTGCGTTAGCCAGCGGCCGTTTACGTCGCGCCCCTGATTCCGTAGCGACCGGCAGTCCTCTGCGACTCTCGCGTCGTTGGTGTCAACCGTGACCGGCACTCGGTAGCAAGCTTGTTGTCGCGCAAGTGCGCTTCTGCAAGATATCCGAGCCGCTTGAAGATGACGCCGTTATCAAATTCCTCTGCGTACCGGATCAACTAGCCGCGATCAGCAGTCTTAGTTTTAAGATACGCGCTCAGCCTATCAGCTACGTGGTCGATGCCACGGGGATGTTGCTGGATTTCTCCCGCGCACTGTCCGATACGGAACAGTTTACTCATTCGGACGATGCCACACTACATGATGATGACGCGTCGCCGCAGCTGGCAATTAGCGCGCGATCTGCTGTCGATCCAAAAATGTACAAACTACGGAGAGATGATCATGACGAACACAACAGCTGTGAAAGATTTAGTTTGCGGCATGGACGTAGAAACGGCTACCGCTGCCGGACGAAGCGAGTACAAAGGGCAGACGTATTACTTCTGCGGCTCCAAGTGCAAAGAGAAGTTCGACCTCAGTCCGGAGCAATATTTGGGCAAGTCTGCGGGAACGCCGAAGAGCGGCCATGGCTGCTGCAGTTAGATCGAATTAGTTCGCCTCATGGGCCGTGGAATGGAGGAGATAATAAAACGGGCACTCTGGTGTCGCCCGAACCGCTATTTCAGCTGACACTCCTGCCCCCGCACATGGTCTTGATTATCCAATGGTGAGTTGGTCGGAACGCGACGAAAGGACCTTCTATGATGAGCTATGTACAGGGAGGGATGAGCGGAGGAATGGGCGGTTGGATGGGCGGAGGGATGTGGATTTGGGCGGTGATCGGCGTGCTCGTGGTGGTGCTACTGGCCGTTATGATCAACAAGCGGTCGAAGAAATAACGGTGCGGTCACAACCCGTGTGTAAATTGGCCTGTTACGCTTGAAAGGAAACCTATGCTGGTCAAGTTATCCACGGACAAATCGGTGAGCGAGACTGCGGCTGCCTTGCAGTCCGCGGTCCAGGCCAATCACTTTGGCGTTATGCAGGTTCACAACCTCAAAGAGACCATGGTGACGAAGGGCGTGGATTTCGAACGCGAATGTCTGATTTTCGAGGTCTGTCAACCGCAACAAGCGAGGAAGGTTCTCGACCAAAACATGAGCGTCTCCACCGCACTGCCATGCCGGATCTCCATTTACGGGGAGGGCGCTAAAACCATTTTGGCTACTTTGAAGCCAACAATGCTTCTGGCGATCTTTAACACGCCGCAACTCGAAGGCGTGGCGCAGGAAGTGGAGGACACGATTTTGAAAATCATGAAGGAGGCGGCATCAAGTTGATTGGCTGGGTTTTGGGGTCGTCTAGGATGGCGGTGCAGCGAAGTTCAGGTGGGAAATGTCGGAGTAACTCGTGAAATCTAGGAGGTTATACATCATGAAGAAGATGATAATTGGAATCAG
>DATLSB010000110.1:0-74137 GCA_035534415.1 Candidatus Dormiibacterota bacterium
GATCTGGCGACGAAAACCATCGAGGGCGTGGTTCCTACTCTCGAAGACGCGCTGAAGCTGTCCGATCAAGAGCTGGTCGAGCGACTTGATTCGGTGCGCGGCATTGGCGCGTGGACGGTTGAGATGTTTCTGATTTTTCGCCTGGGCCGCCCGGACGTGCTGCCGATCCACGATTACGGCGTACAAAAGGGCTTCGCGCTGACCTATTGCAAGAAAGCGATTCCCAAGCCGCGCGAGCTGGCGGAATTCGGCGAGCGCTGGCGGCCGTATCGAACGGTCGCAAGCTGGTACATGTGGCGCGCAGTGGACCACGCCGGGAAATCCGCGCGGGCAATTACCAAGGGCGCGAAGAGCGCCAAAGGCGTGAAAAATAGACTTGTAAAAAAGAAAGCGAAAATCGTGGTGAGGAAAGCTTCCGCGAAGAAATCACGATAGACGAACTTTTTCGGCTGGCGTTTCCACTCGCGCAGGCTTCGTCGGTGCACCGCCCTGGCGAACCGTGAGAAACAGCGCCACGAGCCCGATCAGCAGTATCGCCACTTCCAAGTCCACCGATACGCCGTGCAGCCGGTCGAACTGCGCCCGCAGCGGATTCGTCGCTGCAGTTGCCGCCACCGAGCCCATCTGCGCCCGCAGCACATTCATCCTAGGAATCACGATTTCCTGCGAGACAAGCGTCGCCAGCAACATCACCTCGACGCCTATGGCGGCGAGGGTCGCAAATCCTTTTAGGGATCGCCGCAATAAGACCGCAGCGAGCAAGTAAATTACCGCCGCCGCGATTCCGAAATCGTGCAGACCGCCGATCGTGTAGCCCACAATTGCTCCGGCCAAATCTTGATTCGGCAACACCGCGAATGCGGCGATGGTCACCACCGCCGCGAAGTACAGAATCGCGCCGATCCAGCCTCCCAGCGCCAGCATCTGCAGGAAGCGCAAAAAGCTTTTCATATCGTTCTATTGTACGGGATTGCGCGCTGCGTGGGGCGTGGTTGGAATGCGCGAGGGATCCTTTCCGCTGCGAAGGGACGTTGTGCCAATGGTTTCGCAGAGATTCTGAGGCGATCCTCAACGGATCGCCTCAGAATGACAGCATTAGAGCGCACGGTCTCCTGCACGGCCTGTTACTCCGAAGCGACGTAGGTAATACCAGTCAGCGAGCCCATGTCGCTCAGCAAAGTCTTCTCATCCGAGCCATCCAGATTCGCGCTGTAGACGTTCCCGCCCAAATCGGTGAAAAACATTCGCCCGCTCTTCAGGTCGAGCGAAATGCCGATGCCGCCGTTTAGCCCCGTCACCAGAATCTGCTGATCCTTGCGATGCGCGGCGTCGTAACTGCCCGTCGAGCCAACGGGCGGATCCATCGGTGCGCGGCTAACGGTATCGGCCCCCGGCCCGTCACCGCCGTCGGAAGTCCAATACATCGTTCGCGTATTCAAATCGAGCGCCAGATCGACTGGTTCGGGCATGTGATAGAACAGCACCTGTATATCGGTGCGATGCGCCGGATCTTCGCCCTTGGGAATGCTCATGCTCGCGCGCCGGATGCTTCCATCGTCAGAATGATCGCCGCGCTGCGTCCAGTACATTTCTCCGCGCGCTACGTCCAGCGCGATTCCCACGCAGTAATCTTTCGGGTCGCCGCGCTGGCCTTCGACCCGCTGCCCGGTCTCAACCAGCGTCTCCACGTCCGATCCGTCGAGATTCGAACGCATCACGCGCATTCCCTCGCGGTCGGACCAATAGAGCTTGCCGTCCTTCAAGTCGATGGTCATCTGTTTGGGACGAAACGTGCTGCCGCTGGGCACAACGGTCGTCACGTGGCTGCCGTTCAAATCGGCGCGTTGCAGCGAGCCAGCGCCGAAACGCACGGTCGGGCTCCAAGTGGCCATGTTCGTCCAGTAGACCTGTCCTGCCGCTGCGTCGACCGCGATTCCGTCCGGCATGCCCGCCGTGTCCGCCAGCACCCGCACATGCGAGCCATCCGTGTTTGCGGACATTACTTCCCGCCCATGCGTATCGAGAAAATATAGCCGCCCAGCAGTGACTGCCGGCGCATCTGACTTGGCGCGATTCGCATTCGCTCTCGCTGAAGCGCCCATGGATGAGAACAACGCAGCGGCGAGGACGCCGGCTCCCATCGCGCCAATCAACGCCGCACACCGCCAATTACGCCAGTTCATCCGCGCCTCCCATCCTCATCAATAGCCGTGCCGCCCGCGTCATCCCAAACCGGAAGCCATCAATATCGTTGGACGCAAGCCGTTCGCCTCCGGTTTAACCCAATTCTGCATCGGGCGGGCGCCAGTGCGCGAATTCAACTGCGCGCGGGCGACAGCACAGCGTCATGGATGATGCGGCGCGTGCCACCGCAATATCATGCTCGCCGCCCCCGCCGCAGGGGTCATTCCGAAGCGATCGCTGGACGATCGCTGAAGAATCCCTCCTAAACGCTTTAGATACGTTGCACAGCGAGTACGCTGGGTAGTTTAGGCACACAACGCAAATGTGCCTCTAGGCAGCTTCTGGATTCATGGCAGAATCAAATGGTAGGCATGTGGCGCGCGGGGCGTGCCGCAAAACAATGGTGGGCGATCAAGGACTTGAACCTTGGACCTCTCCCGTGTGAGGGGAGCGCTCTAACCAACTGAGCTAATCGCCCGAATTCGAAGCGCTTGCAGTAGAAACCGGCTCGCTGGGTGGCCTACCGAAGCGCCCGGCCGGATCATTTTTACAGAAGGCCACAGGAATTGCAAACAGCTACGAACACAATCGCCCGCTCAGCAAGCGGACCCTTTGCGGACCTGCAACGCTCGATCGCGCAGGTGGTCAAAGGTAAAGACGACGTCATCCAGCTGGCGCTGATCGCGCTTTTGGCGCGCGGACACTTGCTTGTGGAAGACGTTCCCGGCGTGGGCAAGACCACTCTGGCGCAAGCCCTGGCTCGCTCGTTTCACTGCTCATTCCAGCGCATTCAATTTACTTCGGACTTGCTGCCGAGCGACGTGATCGGCGTCAGCGTCTACAACCCAGCCACGCAGGAATTCGAGTTCAAGCCCGGCCCGGTGTTCGCCAACATCATCGTCGCCGACGAGATCAATCGCACCACGCCAAAAACTCAGTCGGCGCTGCTTGAGGCCATGAGCGAGTCGCAGATCACCGTTGATAACCACACGCACCCGCTGCCGAAGCCGTTCATGGTGCTGGCCACGCAAAATCCCATCGAGCATCACGGCACCTATCCGCTGCCCGAATCGCAGCTCGACCGCTTCCTAATGCGCATCCGCATGGGATATCCATCGCGCGCCAGCGAAAAGGAAATTATCCGCAATAATTCGGCTGCGTCCGCGATTGAGCAGATCGAACCGAGCATGGACGCCGCTGATGTGGTGGCCGCGCAGGAATCTGTCTCGCGCGTGAAGTGCGACGATAGCTTGCTCGATTACGCGCTCGAAATCGTTGAACGCACGCGCCAGACGGAGCATCTGAGCCTGGGCGTGAGCCCGCGAGGCGCCGTGATGCTGCATCGCGCCGCGCAAGCGCGAGCCTTCCTGGAAGGCCGCGATTATTGCCTGCCCGATGACTTCAAGCGCCTGATCCTGCATGTCTTCGCGCATCGTGTGGTGGTCAGCTCGCGCTACGCCTCCACGGAAAAGCGCTCCGAACAGGGCGAAGCGGTGCTGCGCGAAATCATCGACTCGACTCGGGTTCCGGTCTAGCGCAATGTTGCCCGACTCGCCACGCGGCAGGGCACCGCTTCGGCGGTTTCGAAAGCGTTCCGCGGTGCGGATCGTTTCCTCGGACTAAGGGATTGCATGAACTCCGTCGCCGTGCCGCACGAACCCGCAACCGGATGGATGCGCTTCTTCCGCCCGCGCGAACGCTCCGCGTGGCGGAATTTCGCCGTGGCCATGCTGGTGCTTTCGGTCGCCCTGGCTGTGGCGCTCGTTTCCGCGGCAGCCGCGCAACAGGGCCGCTTCGTTTTCGCGCTCATAACCACAGTCCTCGCGCTCGGACTCGCCGCGTGGGTTGCCATCGCCATCGTCCCAGCCATGGCCAAGCGCACCAGCCTGCGCTGGATCGCCTATCAGATCGACTATCGCCTCACGCGCGACGGCATCATCTACCTCGCCGCCGTTTTCATACTCGTGCTCGCGGCTGTCAACACCGGCAACAACCTGCTTTTTCTGATCCTGGCCTGCGCGCTGGCGGGCATACTGATTTCGGGCGTGCTTTCGCGAGTGGTGCTCACCGGCATCAACCTCAAACTGGACCTGCCCGAGCACATCTTCGCCGAGCAGCCGATCCTTGCCGAACTTGAGTTGCACAACGAAAAGCTTTTCTGGCCTTCGTTTTCGTTGCGCGTCATCGGCGAAAATGCGAAAGATGCAAAAGACAAAAGCAGCGACGCGCATATCCTCACCCGCCCGGTTTTCTTCCCCTACCTCGGGCGCGGCAGCTCTGCCAGACAGAAAGTCGAGCTGCGCTTCGCGCGCCGCGGCATTTATCGCCAGGACGCTTTCGGCATTCGCACCCGCTTCCCCTTCGGCTTTTTCGAGAAAACGCGCCGCGTCAATTCCGACGTTTCCATCACCGTATATCCGCGCGTCGAGCCCACCGATCAGTTCTACGAAATTCTCCCGCTGCTTAGCGGAGAGATCGCCAGCAGCTTTCGCGGGCGCGGCCACGAATTGCATTCCCTGCGCAACTATTTGCCCACCGATAGCGCGCGCTTCGTGGACTGGAAAGTTTCCGCGAAGTCCGGCCGGCTAATGGTCCGCGAATTCGCGCGCGAAGACGAGCGCCGCTTAATGCTGGTGCTCGATCCGTTCGTCGGCCCGCTGCACGCCTCCGCCGGCTCGCCATCTGCCGCTGAATTCGCCGAACGCTTTGAGCGCGCCGTTTCGCTCGCCGCGTGCATCGCCTGGCATTTTTACGAGCTGCACTCCGTTCTGCAGTTCCGCACCCACAACTTTTCGACGTCGCTCGCGCCCGCCGGAGAAATCATCTACGACGCCCTGCGCGAACTCGCCCTCGTTCATCCGATTACCAGCCCCGATGCCTCCGGGCGCGGCAGCGCCTTCCTCGACACGCTCACGGGCGATAGCGAAATCTTCAAAATTATTCTCACCTCCCGGCCACAGCGCACCATTCCGACAGCGCTTTGGTCCTCCTCGTACTTCCTGTTCATCGACCAGCTCTAATATACTCAGCAAAATAAGCTTCATTCCGAGGGTGAACTGCGCCCGAGGAATCTGCTTATACTTTGGACCTGTGCGAGAATAGCGGCGCATGAAGCGCCCACGCTCTCGCCGTGCGCCATTCACGACGCGCGCACTCGCAGAATTTCAGCACAGCTTGCTCGCCTGGTATCGCCATCACCGGCGCGAACTGCCGTGGCGCGCAAGCCATGACGCCTACCGCATCTGGATCGCGGAAATCATGCTGCAACAAACGCGCATCGCCGCCGTGCTGCCCTACTACGAAAATTTCCTCGATAAATTTCCAGACGTCGTCTCGCTGGCCCGCGCACCGCAGCCTGAAGTGCTGTGCCAGTGGTCCGGCCTCGGCTATTACAGCCGCGCGCGCAATCTCCACGCAGCCGCACGGGAAATCGTCACGAGCCACGGCGGCGAATTTCCGCGCACGCTCGAAGCAGCACTCGCGCTTCCTGGCATCGGACGCTACACCGCGACGGCCGTCCTAAGCATCGCGTATGACGTGCCGCTCGCCGTGCTCGACGGCAACGTGGCTCGCGTGCTCGCGCGCCTGCTGGCCATTCGCGGCGACCTGCGCGCCCCGCAGCGCTGGCGCCTGCTCGCCGCCACCGCCGATCAGTTACTCGCGCGTTCCGCCCCCGGCGATTGGAACCAGGCGCTTATGGAGCTCGGCGAAACGATCTGCACCCCGCAAAATCCGAGTTGCGGCGAGTGTCCAATAAGCGGACATTGTCGTGCGAGTGCGCGCAACCTCACCGAAAAAATTCCGGCCCCTCGACGCAAGCCGAAAACCGTCCACGTCCGCATCGCGGCGGCAATCCTTCGCGACCCGCGTGGCCGTACTCTGCTGGTCCGCGACCCTGGCGCGCACGATGGTGTGCTGTTCTCGCGCATGTGGCAATTCCCCGCCATCGAAGTGATGCGCCACCCGCGCGCCGAACTCGAGAAGCATCTCCGCGCCACGCTCGCGCTCGACGGCGCACCACTCGCGCTCGAAGCCCTGCCTGCTGCCCGCCACGGCGTCACGTTTCGCAACGTGACGTTGCTCCCGTTCCTGGCACCCGTTCGCAGCCTGCCGAAACTGCCCCGTTCCCGCGCGCTGCCGCTCGACCAGCTGCATACATTGCCAATCTCCAGCGCCACACGCAAAATCGCAGCCGCTGCAGCGTCCGCGTTTCACGTTCCTTAAACACCGCACCTACAACGGAATGGGTCCGTTAGCCGATTCGCATCCCAGTTCGCCGCACTTCGCCGGGCCGCCCACGGCCAGTGTTAGCATCGAATAGCCATGGCTTCCGCCCTCCACACCGCTAACTCCATCGCGTCGCAGCCGAATTCGCAGTCGCCCGCGCCACCGCTCCCGACCGTCCAGCGCTATTTCGAAATATCGCTGTTCCTGCTCGTCTCGACCGGCGTGATGGCCATCGTCACCACCGGCAAGCTGGACCCGATCTCGACGTACGTTCCGCCACTGGTGCTGGCCTGCAAAGGCTTTCGGCTTTGGCAGGGGCGCGGACCGGAACTTTCGTCACGGGCAGCTACAGGCTTGGTGCTCGCGTATTTCCTCCTGTTCCCATTTGATCTGTGGGTGCTCTCGCGAAATCTGGCTACCGACGCGCCTAATCCGCTCATGTACGCGGGGCTGCTGGCCGCCATCCACTTGCTATTGTTCGCCACGGTGGTCCGGCTGCTATCCGCGCGGACTGGCCGCGATCACGCGTTTCTAGCGTTACTGGCAATCGCCTCGATGCTCGCTTCGGCGATTCTCACCGTCGGCACCGGTTTTCTGGCCGCGCTGGCTATTTTCCTGGTGCTGGCGGTTTCCACATTCGTGGCGCTCGAAATGCGACGCAGCGCCACAGGCGCCGTCTCGCCCACGCTGGATCCAGGATCGCCACTCGCGCACCGCGTAAACCGCGCGCTTTTGGCCATGTCGGTTTTTGTGGCCATCAGCGCTCTTGCGCTGGGAGGCGTTCTATTTTTCCTGATCCCACGCTTCACCACCGGCTACTTGAGCGCGCTCAATTTGAGCCCGACGCTGATGACTGGCTTCAGCAACGACGTCAGCCTTGGCGAAATCGGCCAGATTCAGCAGAACACTTCGGTGGTAATGCGGATTCACGTGTTCGGCGATCCGGCCCGCGCGCAGGACGTCCACTGGCGCGGGATCGTCCTCACGAATTTCGACGGCAGGCATTGGTTCACACCGCCGTGGAATCCCGAAATCATCAGCCCGGACGCGGATGGAGAATACCAATTTGCATCGCCTCCGCTGCGCGGCATCCACTTCGCGCCCCTGCGTTACACCGTGCTCATGGAACCGATCGCCACCGACGCGATCTTTCTCGCTCCCCATGTAGCCGTGCTCCGCGGACACTTTGCGGACTCCGTTTCGCGCCCCGGCCTCACGCATGCCGGCTATCTACTGCGCGACCCGACCGGCTCCATATTCAACCCTTCCCACAACGCGATCACCACTCGATACGACGCCGTGTCGCGCCTAACGGTCCTTGATCCGCCGCAGTTGCGGAAAGCATCGCCCGATTACCCGCCGGATATCCGCAAACTGTATCTTCAATTGCCCGCGCGCCTCGATCCGCGAATTCGCAAACTCGCGCGGACGGCGACCGCTCACTCGCACAATGAATTCGATCGGGCTTCCGCGATCTCCAGCTATCTTCAAGGGCATTACCGCTACACGCTGGACCTGAAAGGTCCAGTTCCCGCCGATCCGCTCGCCAATTTTCTATTCGTACAGCGAGCCGGACATTGCGAATATTTCGCCTCGGCGATGACCATCATGCTGCGCACGCTCGGCATTCCGGCGCGGTACGTCACCGGCTTCGCGCCCGGCGAATATAACAACGTGGCCGGCGACTACATCATTCGCGCCAGCGACGCGCACGCGTGGGTCGAGGTCTACTTCCCCGGCTCCGGCTGGCTCACCTTCGATCCCACTCCCGGCGGGGACAAAAAACGCGGCGGCGTTTTCGATCGCCTGAGCCTCTACTGGGATTGGTTTCAGTACAATTGGGGCGAGTGGGTGGTAAATTACGACTTCATGCATCAGATGACCCTTGGCCGCAACACATTCACCGCATCGCGCAGTTGGTCCCAGCGCGCCCACGATCTTTACCAGCGCGGCCAGCGAGATGCCATCGACGCGATCCTCGCGCTCGACCGCCGCACCGAAGCTTCGCCCTATTTTTTGCCGGGGCTGCTGGTGTTTCTTGTCGCGCTGCTGATGGTGATGCGCGGACGCGCGCTGCTTCGCTATCTGCTGGCGCGCTGGCGTTTGCACGCGCGTAGCGGCGACGCCACCGCCAACCTGGCCGCGCTCGAATATTCCGAAATGCTGCGCCTGCTTGAAAAGCGCGGCTGGCGCAAATCGCCTTCGCAGACGGCGCTCGAATTCGCGTCTGGGATTCCCACCCCCGAATTCGCAACGCCCGTTGCGCAAATGACCGAACTCTACCAATCCGCGCGCTTCGGCGCGCACCCCGCGAGCGTCGAGCAAATGTCCGCCCTGCTCCGCAACATCCGCAACCTGCTCGGCAACCGCTCCGGCCCGCGCCAGCGCCCGTCCCAGCGATAAGTCCGGCGTCCGAACTTCCGTTTTCCTGCCGATCATTCTCCGTATCTCTGTGCCCCCGTGGCCAAAGCTGTTCCGCCTCTTGCACTCTCCCGCGCACTATGCCAGCCTGTTACTTGGGCGTTTGTTACGCCTGCGCCAATCTCGGAGTTAGCGATCCTCTGTTATGCCTAAAGTTGGATTCGTGAGCCTCGGTTGCCCGAAGAACCTCGTCGATAGCGAGGTGATGATGGGCATTCTTGCGCGCGCGGGTTACGAGCTCACGCCGCGCGCCGACGAAGCCGACGTGCTGGTGGTCAACACCTGCAGCTTTATCGCTCCCGCGCAGCAGGAATCGGTGAACTCGATCCTGGAAATGGCCGAGTACAAGAAATTCGGCCGCGCGCAGAAATTGATCGTCGCGGGCTGCATGGTGGAGCGCTACCGCAACGAAATTCGGCAGCAAATCCCCGAAGTGGACGCGGTGATCGGCACCGGCGAAGTGGAAAAAATTCTGGCCGCATGCCAGGGCGAATTGAATGCGGGCCTGAGTGCGGAAGCGGCTGCCGCGGAATTGCCGACGTATCTCTACCACGATCTGACGCCGCGCATTCTCTCCACGCCGCGCCATTCCGCGTATATCAAGATCAACGAAGGCTGCGATCATCCGTGCACCTTTTGCGTGATTCCGCAATTGCGCGGAAAATTCCGCAGCCGCCGCTTCGAATCGGTGGTGCGCGAGGCGGAAAATCTCGCCGCCGCGGGCGTGCGCGAAATCTGCTTGATCGGTCAGGACACGACCTACTACGGCGAAGATCTTGGCCTGCGCGAAGGGCTGCCCACGCTGCTCGCCCGACTGGCGCAAGTGGAAGACCTGCACTGGGTGCGCTTCCTCTACTGCTATCCCAACCGCATCACGCCGAAATTGCTGGACACGATTGCCGAGCATCCGCGGCTGGTGAAATATCTGGACGTGCCGCTGCAGCACGCCAGCCGCTCGGTGCTGGCAAACATGAAGCGCGGCGCGAACGCCGATGCGTTCTTGAAAATGCTGGAAAAAGTTCGCCGCGCGATTCCCGGCGTCTCGATTCGCACTTCGTTCATCGTCGGATTCCCCGGCGAAACGGAAAAAGACTTTCGCGAGCTGTGCAGCTTCGTCCGCGCCGCGGAGTTTGACTGGATGGGCGTTTTCTCCTACTCAGACGAGGACAAGGCCGCAAGTTTTGCTCACGAAAAGAAAGCCGACACCGAGACGATCGCGCGCCGCCGCGACACGCTGATGTCCATTCAAAAGAAAATCAGCGCGCGCAAGCTGCACGATCGAGTCGGGCAACGCTTGCAAGTAATGATCGAAGGGCCGTCGAAGGATACGGACCTGGTATGGGAAGCGCGCCTGGAAGGCATGGCGCCTGATATCGACGGCAAAGTTTACATCACCGAATTTGAAGGCGTTTCCGATGCCGCCGCACTGCCCGCGCCCGGCACTCTTGCTACTGTTGAAGTGACCGAATCGAACGATTACGACCTGATCGCCCGCGCGATCGAGTTCGCGGCTCCGCCCATCGCCGCGGAAAGCGCGGCGTCGGCCGAAGAGCTTTTCCCTATTTTGAGCGCCCGGTAAGCCAAGATGACTTCCCGCTGTCCCATCTGCCGCAAGGCGACGGATTCCGAGAAAAGCGAAAATTTTCCATTTTGCAGCGAGCGCTGCAAAATGCTCGATCTCGGCAACTGGGCTAGCGAAAAATATCGCATCAGCGAGCCTATATTCGACGAATCGGAATTCGAGGGCGCGGACCGCGGCGAAAATCATGACGATGACAACGCGCGAGGTCACAACCGATGAACATCAGCGCGCATTCTTCGTCGCAGTCACGCGCCGTGGGCACTGCCCGAAGCAATAAACCGCGCATTTCCCTATTTCTCGCCACCGCTTGCGGCCTTGGCTACATTCCCGTCGCGCCCGGCACCTTCGGTTCACTCGCGGGCGTGCTACTCGCACTACTACCGTTTCAAGCGCTGAAAGTTATGTCCATAACGGGCGTCCAAAGCATCGTGCTGGGCGGCGTTTCGGTGGACCCGCTGCTGGTGATTCAGTGCGTGCTGGCGGTCGTCGTGGCGCTCACCGGCGTCGCCGTCGCTAGCCGCGCGGCTTTGCATTGGCAGAAGAAAGATCCGCAGCGGGTGGTGATCGACGAGGTTTCGGGCCAGCATCTGGCGCTGCTGCTCGGCTCGATTTTGCCGGTGTGGTGGAGGCCCGAGGCAATGTCATGGGCGCCGGGCGGACTCGGGTTCATCACTTACCAATCGGCGCTTACTTGGAAATACCTGCTGCTCGGCTTTATACTTTTCCGCGTATTCGATATTTGGAAACCGTTCCCAGCGCGTCAGGCAGAATCGCTGCGCGGCGGCTGGGGCATCATGGCAGATGATTGGATGGCGGGCATTTACGCGGCGCTCTGCTTGTGGGCGGCGAGAGGTTTCGGGCTGTGACCCCGCGTATTGAGTGGTGCGGCGCAATCGGAGCGCGCGACAAGCGATGCGGCGGGGAGCCATATGTGGACAACATCCTCGGCCTGTCGTCCCGAAGGGCAGCGAGGAATCTGCTTTTTCGTTATGTGGCTCGGACCTTGGGCCCGGCATGGAACGGCTCACGCGCGTGGCGTGGGCGCTAATCCGCAGACAAACATGAACAGCGCGCCAAAAATAGAAAGCGTAAAACCAGCCGCAGCCCTTCCCGGCGGAGAAATTTTCATTCGCGGCAGTGGCTTCGCGTCGCGGAATCACATCAACCCGCAAGTCCAATTCGGCAACGTTGAGGGCAGCCTGATGATGGCGTCCGAAGACCTGCTGATCGCCCGCGTGCCCGATGGAGCGGCGGGCGGCGCTGTGCGCGTTTGCCTGGGAACTGTCGAAAGCTCACCGTTTCCGGTCTCGCTTGGCAGGCAAATCGTCGATAATCTGCATCCAGTCGGCAACCCGGCCGTCGACGCCGAAGGCAATATCTACGTGACCTTCAGCGGCCAGCGCGGCCAAAAAGTTCCCGTGTCGCTTTACAAGGTCACGGCGAATTTCACGGTGAAGCCCTACATTACCGATCTGATGAACCCCACCGGCCTGGCCATTGATCGCGAGGGATTTCTCTACGTCTCATGCCGCAATGACGGCACGATTCACCGCGTCTCGCCAGATGGCCGCTCCATGCAATGGATCGAAGGCATGGGCATCGCCACCGGCTTGGCCTTCGATAAAACCGGAAATCTTTACGTCGGCGACCGCAGTGGGACGATTTTCAAAATCAGCGCCAATCGCGAAATTTTCGTGTTCGCCACTTTGGAGCCGTCCATTTCCGCGTACCATCTGGCGTTCAGTCCCGCGGGCGAGCTATTCGTCACCGGGCCGACCACCTCGAGCTACGACCGCGTGTATCGCATCAATCCGGCTGGCGAGGTCAGCGTCTTTTTCCGCGGCCTCGGACGCCCGCAAGGGATTGCGTTCGATCGCGGCGGGAATCTCTACGTGGCCGCATCGCTATCGGGCCGCCGCGGGATCGTGCGCCTTAGCCCGCAGGCCGATACCGAGATCGTCGTCAGCGGCAGCAACATCGTGGGCCTCGCGCTGCTTCCTTCGCATCGCGCCTTCGTCACCACAAAGGAAGCCCTCTTCTCGATTGATTGGGACGTTGAGGGCTTGCCGGCGGCGGGCTGATCCTGGATGAAGGCGGAAATCATCGCAGTCGGGTCGGAACTGCTGACGCCCTATCGGCTGGATACCAATTCCCTCTTTCTAACTTCGGAACTGAATAGCGTCGGCATACGCGTGGTCCATAAAGCCGTGGTTGGCGACACGCCTGACGAAATGCATTCCTCGTTTGCGCATGCGCTGGACCGCGCCGATCTGGTGGTTTCCTGCGGCGGCCTTGGCCCGACCGACGACGATCGCACTCGCCAGACAGTCGCCGATCTTCTGGGACGCAAAGTGCATTGCGATGAAGGCATCCTCGAAAAAATTCGCGAGCGATTCCGACGCTTCGGCCGCGCCATGCCGGAAATCAACGCGCGCCAGGCGATGGTGATCGACGGCGCCACCGTGCTGCCGAATCCCAAGGGCACCGCGCCCGGTCAATGGATCGAGGCTAAGGGACACATCATCGTGCTGCTGCCGGGCGTGCCGCACGAGTTGCACGCGCTGATGGAAATCGAGGTAAAGCCGCGTCTGGCGCGCCTCGGAATTCGCGAACGCCTATTCACGCGCGACCTGCGCATCAGCGGCCTTTTCGAATCTGACGTGGAACAGCGCGTTTCGCCGCTGTACGCCGCGTATCCGGAAACGGAAACCACCATTCTGGCCACCGCGCGCGGCATCGAGTTGCATCCACGAATATGGTCCGATGATCCTGAAAAAGCCGAAAAGATGCTGGACCAAATGGTCAACCAGATGGCGCTCGCGCTGGGCGAAAATCTTGTGTCCACTTATGGCGAATACATCGAGGAAATTGTCGCCAGATTGTTGACCGAAAACCGAGCCACCATCGCCGTGGCCGAAAGCTGCACGGGAGGCTTGCTGGCGGAGCGAATCACCAATTATGCGGGAAGCTCGGCATATTTTCTGGGCGGCGTGGTCTGCTATAGCAACGAGCTGAAAGCCAGCCTGGTGGGCGTGCCTGCCGAAACGATCGCCGCGAAAGGAGCCGTTAGCGCTGAAGTTGCCACGGCCCTGGCGGATGGCATTCGCAAGCGCAGCGGCGCCACGATTGGCGTGGGTATCACCGGCATCGCCGGTCCCAACGGCGGTACGCCGGAAAAGCCGGTGGGCTTGGTACACATCGGCATCGCTGACGAGCGCTCCGCGCGCGAACGCCAGTTCCAATTCCCCGGCGATCGCGAACGCATCCGCAATTTCGCCGCGCTCAGCGCCCTCGATATGGTCCGCCGCCACTTTTTGTTTGCCGCGCCTCCCGGACGGAGCTAGGCCGTGCGCCTTTTCGTGGCGCTCGATTTGCCGGACGAAGTGCGGCGGTCGCTCGCCGATGTGATCGAACAGCTCCAGCCGAAATTCCGCGCAGCACGCTGGGTGCGCCCGGAAGCGATGCATCTGACGCTGAAGTTCATCGGCCACGCGATCGCGGATGCCGATGCGCAGAAACTTTCCGATCTGCGCACTGCCCTGGCTACCGTGCGTTCCGATCGGGCCGTCGAACTGCGTTATCGCGGCATCGGATTTTTCCCCAATTCGCGCCGCCCCCGCGTAATCTGGTGCGGCGTGGAAGCTTCTGCGAATCTCGCCCAAATTGCCGCGGATATTGAAACGGCCATCGAGCCGCTCAGCATCCCGCGCGAAGAGCGCACCTTCGTGCCGCATTTGACGCTCGCGCGCATCGAATCGCCGAAAGGGACCGAACCGCTCGTGCGTGCCGCGGAACAACTGCAATCGGCCGAGTTTGGCTCATCGACAGAGACGCAGTTTTATCTTTTCGAAAGCAAGACCAAGCCTTCTGGGGCAGAATACAAAAAAATCGACGCCTTCCCGTTTGCGAAAGGTTCCGAGTGAACTTTTACTGGTCTATTCCCGTCATCGCCTATTTGCTCGGATCCATTCCTTTCGGTTTTCTGATCGCCAAGGCCATGGGCGGGCCAGACGTACGCTCCGCCGGTAGCGGCAATATCGGAGCGGCCAACGTGGCGCGTTCCGCGGGCCCGTTGGCCGGAATCCTGACGCTCCTGTGCGATGCCGGGAAAGGCTATCTCGCTGTGTGGATCGCCGCACGCTGGGTCCACGGCAGCACCAGCGCACGCTGGATGATCGCGGCGGCGGCCGCCGCTGTGGTTGGCCACATTTTTTCTGTGTGGCTGCGGTTCAAAGGCGGCAAGGGAGTGGCCACCATGTTTGGCGCGTTTATTCCCATCTGCTGGTTCGCAGTAGCCGCTATCGCCGTGCTGTGGATTCTGGTGGTCGGTTTCTGGCGGTATTCGTCGCTCGGATCGATGGCTTCCGCCGCCGCGTTGCCGATTCTCGTGTATTTTTTCTACGCGCCTCGCCACGCGCCCCCAACCACGATTTCCCTTGGAACGGTTTTCGTGTCGCTACTCGTGCTGCTAAAACATAGCGAAAACCTGCGGCGTCTTGTAGCCGGCACGGAAAACCGTCTCTCTTTCCGCAGTTAGGCAAAGCAATCCCGTTCTGGCGTTCGATTCGTCCGTGCCGTTGTGGAACAAATCCTCTGCCTGCTTACTCTTAGGGTACCGTATCGGACAACTCTAGTACCTTAGTCCCGTTGTCCCGGGAGGGGCGGTTCGTTACGCTTTCAATCGGAAAGTTATGTCCAACCCAGTCCCTCACCCGCATGCGACGCGGCGCCTGCGCATCCTCTGGATCGTGCTGGGCGCTCTTTTGGTCGTTAGCGTCGCTCCGCTCTGGCTCTACCATCGTCAGGTGCTGCGGCTCAGCGAAGAAAAACTGCAGGATACCGAGCGTGTGCAGCAGAGCGAAATCACGCGTTCGCTGGCTAACGAAACCTTACAATTCGAACAAAGCTTGCGCGAGCAACTGCTGGGACAGCGGCAGGTTTTGGCGCTGGCCGGCTGGATGCAGGACGTAGACGACCCGGTTCACGGACCGCAAATCTCTCGTCTACTGCAAGACTTTGTCGAAAATAATCCGAACATTCTCTACGTGACCGCGGTCAATAAAGACGCCAAGGGCGAATCGGCGGGCAGTTTCAGCGCGGACCACGATCCCTTCGTCGACGCCGACTTGCGGCGCGCGTTCACCTCCAGCATTCAGGGCTTCGAATCCGTCAGCGATCCATTTCTTGGTCCTGCCAGTCATGCCGCGATGGTGATCTCCGTTCCGCTGCTTTCGGACGGGCACTTTGCCGGAATGCTCGCGGCGGTAGTCTCGCTCGACCGCTTGCAGTCGCGCTTGACGGATGCCAGCGTGCGCGATCGTATCGTTTACATCGTGGATATTCGCGGCGACGTGGTGGCCTATCCCACGCGCGACATGGTGCCCGGCAGCAACGTCTCCACGCAGTCCCCGCTAGTGAAGCAGATAACCGAGCTGCCGCAGGATTTGCGCGCAACGCAGACCACCAACTTCTTCTTGCCTGGCGCAAATAAACATCGGGTGGAAATGATCGGAACGTACAGCACGATTCCCGAGCTGCGCTGGGCCGTAATCGCACAACGCAGCCTCAACGATGCGCGCATCGACGCCGGCGTCAACGAGCTCACGGCGCAAGCGCTGCGCTTCGTGCTTGGCGCCATGTCCGTTGCGCTGATTTTCGGCTATCTATTCGCGCTGGGCATCACGCGCCCGATTCACGGATTGGTGCAGTCCACGCGCGCCATCAGCCGCGCGGAATTCCATGAACGCGCGGAGGTGCGCGGCGCGGCGGAAATCAGCGAGCTCGCTGAAACATTTAACAGCATGGCCGGCGACATCGAGGAGTACGTCGATCAGCTGAAGAAAGCGGCGGCGGAAAACCGCGAGCTGTTCTTGGGCTCCATCCGCATGCTGGCCGCGGCCATCGACGAAAAGGATCCGTACACGCGAGGTCACTCCGGCCGCGTGGCGAAATACTCCACGATCATCGGCGATGGTTTGGGACTGAATGCCGAGGACCTTGACCGCCTGCGCATTTCCGCGCTGCTGCACGACGTGGGCAAAATCGGCGTGGACGACCGCGTGCTGAAGAAGCCCGGCAAGCTGACCGACGAAGAGTTCGACCTGATGAAGCAACACACCGTGAAAGGCGCCAACATCATGCGTCCGGTCGCGCAGCTTCGCGACGTGCTGCCCGGCATCGAGCTGCACCACGAACGTATGGACGGCTGCGGGTATCCCTACGGCCTGGCAGGCGATCAAATTCCGATGATGGCGCGCATTATCGCCGTTGCCGATACATTCGACGCGATCACCACAAACCGACCCTACCAGTCGGCCATGGATCTGGAATACGCGCTCGACCGCATTCGCTCGCTAGCAGTGACCAAGTTCGACGCCACCGTCGTGGCCGCACTTGAATCAGCGATCCAAGCTGGCCGCCTGCGCCTGACCGCCACGCTCGTGGAAGTCTGAACCGCATCCACATCGTTTTGCATTTGCGGGCTTTCACCAACGAATTACCTTTGCCCTGCTCGAAATCGAAAAACATCGATAGGCTCCCGCCAATGCCGAAGACCATGGCTTTCGTGGCCGCGTAACGGCCGTAATTCGCCAGTGCCGTGCTTTCGACCGATTTGACAGAGGGTGCATAATCATTGGGACATTCGTTGGGGGCGCTCGCTTGTCGCAAAGATATACCCGCAGAGAAGTGGGGCGCATTTTAGGAGTACAGCCGAACCGCCTTCGCTATTGGGAAAGCTTGCGGCTGATTCGTCCCCGGGTCCGCTGGGGCGAGCGGTTTTACAGCTTCGGCGATCTAGTCTCTCTCCGCACTATGCAGCGCTTGTCCGACTGCCACATTCCCGCACAGCGCGTCCGGCGCGCTTTGAGACTTACCGAACAACAGTTTGGCGGCGCGCCGCTGGCTCTGCATCAGCTGCAATTCGTGGAGCAGGGCCGCGACGTGATGGTAATTCCTCCGGGCGATAGCCGCCCGTTCAATCCTGTGAAACAGCAGTGGGGATTTTCGTTCAACACCGCGCGGCCGGAAACCAAGCTGCGCACTTTGGCTGGCCCCACCGTTGAGGATCTTTTCCGCGCCGCGCTCGAATGCGAATCCGATCAGGCGACGCTGCCCGATGCGGTCGGCTATTACCGCCAAGTCATCGAAGCTTCGCCCGATTGGATCGAGGCGCACATCAATTTGGGAGTCGCGCTTTACCAGATCGGGGAAATCGATGGAGCGCAGGACGCGTTCCTCAAAGCCGTACAACTGGACCCGTGGAACGGAATTTGTCGGTACAATCTGGGCTGCGTCCTTGAAGAGCGCGGGGAAATTGACGAAGCCATTCGCCATCTTCGCTGCGCCGCGCGCGTGCTGCCAAATCACGCCGACGCGCGTTTCAATCTCGCGCTTGCGTATGAAAAGCGCGGGCAGCGCCGCATGGCGCGCGAGCAGTGGAATCTCTACCTCCGCCACGCGCCCAACGGCCCATGGGCCGACCAGGCGCGCGCACATCTCAAGCAATATGCCGCCCGCCGCAAACCTTCCGCGCCAATTCCCTTCCCGCGCAAGGCGTAAAGTTTTGCAGTTGTTTGCTGCCAACATCTGGCGCAATCCGAGACAGCCCCGAAGTTCTCGTTCAGCGCCAGGCCGTTAGTGGCCCTGGCCGGTTTTTTCTGGAGCTGCGGGCACAACTACAATTTGGCCGTACTCCCACGGATACTCTTTGCAGTGATAGGCGTAAGTGCCGGGCTTATCGAAAACGTGCTCGCCGATGTCCATTGGGTGCAACGGCTGGGTTGACCACGAGCCGTCCACCGCCTCGATGGTATGCACCAGCACGCCATTGTTTCTCCAAGTGACCTTCGTGCCGACCGGGACTTCCGCACGATAGGGATTGAACTCGTATTCGTCCTCGATGGCGTGTTGGCCGGTGAGACCCATATCGCGCACCAGCGTAGCCGTCTCGATGCTCGAGGTTTTGGTGATTGGTCCCGAGAACTCCGCCGGCGCAGGAATTGGGGGCGCGGATTGCTGCGGGAGCGTTCCGCCCAGCTTGAACGCCCACACCTGCCCGCCCGCCACGCTGGCGATGTATTCGTCGCCACCATCCTCGAAAGCAACCGGCGGGCCTCCAATGGTCGCTCCGGTTTGAAATTGCCACAGCAGAGAGCCGGTGGAGGCGTCGTACGCCTGGAAATTTCCGTTGCCCGCCATCTGAAACACGAGACCGCCCGCGGTGGCCAGCGCGCCACTCGGTTTTCCGTCGTGGATTTTCTTTGTCCAGGCAATCTTATCGGTGCGGCTATCGATCGCTGCCAGCACGCCATAGCTGATTTTAGTCAAACTCGGCACGCGATTGCTGAAGCCCAGGCTGAAAAAGTCCGGATCTTTTGTGCGCCGGAACCATTGCAGCGCCGCATCACCGGTAGCGTAGAAATAGTGCGTCTGCGGGTCGTATGCCATGGGCGTGGAGCGCATGCCATACGTCGGCACCAGAAGGTTGGGCTTATCTGCTTCCGCGGGCGTGAAGAAGCAGCCTAGATCAAAGCCTTCCGGCAGCGGCTGCGTTTTCCAGTAGCCGCAGTCGGGCAGCACAGGCTCGGCGCCAACCGGATACGGCTGCGTTTTAGCCGTTTTCTGAAACGCATCCTGTGGCACGGGGCGCTCCTCGATGCGCTCCAGCGGCTTGCCGTTGGTGCGGTTGAATTCGAAGAGGTATCCATCCGTACGCATCGCTGCAATAGCTTTGACGGTCTTTCCGTCGACGTCCGCATCGAACAGTACCGGAGCTTCCGCGATGTCCGCTTCCCAAATGTCGTGATGGACAACCTGGTCGTACCAGAGCAGCTTGCCGGTTTTGGGATTGAGCGCGATTACACAATCGGTGTACAAATTATCTCCGGGCCGGTATTCGCCACCATATTGCGGGACAGCGTTTCCAGTGACGTAGAAATCCATTCCTAGCCCCGGGTCGTAGATGCCATCGAGCCAAACCGCGCCTCCGCCGTGCAGCCACGCGTCATTGTTTTTCGGCCAAGTGTTGGAGCCCGGTTGCCCCCGCGAGGGCACCACGAAAAATCGCCACGCTTGCTTGCCAGTATGTGCGTCGAACGCGGCAATCTGGCCGCGATAGCCGTAATCGGCGTTCGTGCCGATCGACACTAATCCGTCGGCAAACAAAGGCGCACCCGAGACGCCGCCCGTTGGTTCACCGGTCGGGTCAGCCACGGGAACTTGCCAAACGACCTCACCGGTTTTCTCGCGCAACGCGATTAGCTGCGAATTTCCTGGGTGCCACAAGCCGACAAACACCATGTCGTCGCCGACGGCCACGCCACCATGCGCCGGCTCGGTGCCCCGAGGAGTATGGTATTGCCACGCTATTTTTCCGGTTTTCATGTCGTAGGCATAAACGAATGGCGGTGCGGTGACGAACATCAGGCCTTGATCGATTACGAATGTGGCGCGAGAGCTAGGCGCCGGAATCATTTTGTCCGAAACCCACGCCGCTCCCAACTGTGTGACGTTCTGCGTATTGATCTGACTGAGCGAGGAATAGCGCTGGTTCTGCGCGCCGTTGACCGCGGGCCATTGCGCGCGCCCAAGTTGCGCCGCGAACGTAACAGCCGCGGAGACAACGACCGCGAAAACGACCGCGCGCGAAGCGGCCGATCGCCAAGCAGAATGATTCCCTGTAAAGAGGTTGCGTCGATCCATATTGATTGCTCCCCCACAACGGTTTTTGCCGGTCGCGGATCGCGACCTGCTCACGAATTGTCGCAGCTACCAATTGAGGCTCGCTAAGCCACAGATGACTTAGCGTACCCCACCAATCGGCCATTCAGCTTCGCTAGGCGCTAAATCTCAGCGCGTGGCGTCACATCCACTCGTCGATAGACATGCCGCCGTCCGGCCTGAGATCCGTCGCAAACCAGACGCTGGCCTGCATTGAGTTTCCCAGCTGACCGAGTTGCGCGCTCTAGTTGCCGCCAAACGCGGACGCCGGCATAGCTTCACTGGCGCCCAAGGCAAACGTGTACATGCGGCTCTTGCCGGTTCTGCCGCAGAGCACGGAGACGTACTGCTTGCCGTCGATCGAATAGGTGATCGGGTTCCCGTATCCCGGTGTGAGCTTCACCTTCCATAGAGACTTGCCGTCTTGCGCATTGAGGGCTTCAAAATCACCTACGTCAGACGCGGCAAAGACCAGACCGCCGGCCGTGCTCAGCGTGCCCCCTCCGCCCATATCGGAAAGCAACCAGCGCTGCTTTTCCGTGACTGGATCCCAAGCGACCAAAAACGGCGTCATGCGAGGAGGCGCAGCCGCCCGTTTCTCTCCTGGCTTCGGCGGCGCAGGACGGCTGAAAAGAATTCCAAAGTCATATTCGCCGAGCTCGTACTTGTAATTCGGATTGGCTTTGTAATCGAACGGGCTGTCGTTCATTCCCGGAACGTAGACCAGTCCCGTTGCAGGATTAAAAGACATCCCTTGCCAGACGTGCCCGCCTCCCGCACCCGGCCACACCATGGCGCTTTTAGTGTCATACAGAGCTGCCGGATTGATCTTTGGCCTCCCGGTTTTTGGATCGAGGCCCGTCGTCCAGGTGACGTGTTCAAGCGGCGCCCCGGATATGAATTTTCCGTTGGTGCGATCGATTACATAGAAAAACCCGTTCTTGGGCGCTTGCATGAGCACGTGTCGGATTTTGTCGTCGATTTTCAAATCGGCGAGCATAATGTCCGCGGTCGAGTCGTAGTCCCACACGTCCCCAGGCGTTTCCTGGAAGTACCACGCGAATTTCCCGGTATCCGCGTGGAGCGCCACAACCGAACAGATAAACAAATTGTCCCCGCCGCCGGGGCTGCGATATTTGCGCACCCACGGGCCGCCCTGCCCGGTGCCGATGTAAATCAGATTGAGCTTAGGATCGTAGGAGATGGCGTTCCAAGGATTGCCTCCGCCGATGTGCGACTTATCGCCCATCCACGTTTTCGCGGCCATTTTCATGGCTTTTTCTTCCATCGGATTCGGCGGACCGCCGGGGACGGTATAGAAGCGCCACACTTGTTTCCCCGTTTCTGCGTTGTAGGCGGTCACGTATCCGCGAGCGTTGTATTCGCCGCCACCATTGCCGATGATCACGTTGCCGCGAATCACTCGCGGAGCGCCGGTGATGCTGTAGTCGGTGTTCGCGCCCGCGGTTCGCACCGACCACACCACCGCGCCAGTGTTGGCATCGAGCGCCACCAGCCGCGCGTCGAGCGTGCCGATGTAAACCTTGCCGTCGTAAATCGCGACTCCGCGATTGCCAGGACCGCAGCACAAGCTCGGGCCAGTTCGCACACGATCGGGATTTCCCGCGGAATGCGGAGGGAAATTCATGTGCCCGATTTTCGGGTCCCAGCTCCACTTCAGCTTGCCGGTGCGCGCGTCGAGCGCGTAAAGCAGGTCCCAGGCGGTGGTGACGTACATCGTACCATTCGCCACGATCGGATTGGCTTCCTCGGTACCGGTATCGGAATCGGTCTGAAAATACCAGGCGAGCCCCAGCTTGTCGGCATTGCCCGTGTCGATCTGCTTGAGCGGGCTGTAATGCGTGTCGCCATAATCGTGGCCATAGGTCAGCCATTCCGCGCCATTCGAGGCGGCATGTTTCAGCGTGGCGTCATTTACGGGCTGGTCTTGCTGCGCGAGCGCCACGGAACACAGCACTGCCAACATCAGCGCCGCCGCACAGCAGGCGCTTGCTTTCAAAAAACGCATCATTCCCCCCCCATCGAGTTCGTGGTCAGATGCTTGTCGCTATCGAGCCTGTCCATCCATCATTGCAAACCGTCCGGGCAATCAATGCGAACCGCCGGGGAACATATACATTCCCCCGCGCTGAATTGCAATGGTGCAGAACAAACGGGCGGTAGGTCATCAGCGCCCATTTTTGGCGCCAGCGTTCTGCTTCAGAATGACAGCCAGAATTGACGGGGGCGCGCGGCGGATCGCTTGAGAATGACGGGCGCCTCTATTTTGCGCAGGGTGAAACAGCGGCGGCGAGCCGCCGCACTCCACAGGAGGCGAACGTCACGCACCGCGTTCGTTCGGCTCGTGTGCCATTTGGAGTGCGGGAGCCGTGCACTGCGCTCGAGGGGCGCCGGCGGTGCGATCGCGATTAGCCTTCTTGCGAGCGGACGATTTGGACGGAGCAGCTGGCGTGGCGCGCGATTGCTTCGGCAACGCCGCCGAGCGCGAGGCGGCGGAAACGCCGGCGTCCATGGGAACCGAGGAAGATCACGTCGGGCTTCCAGCGCTCGACGAAGGAAATGATGGCTTCCTTGGCGTCTCCCTCTTCCACCATAGTTTTGGTGGCGAAGCCGGCTTGCTTGAGTTCCTCTGCGAAGCGTTCGACCAGCCCGTTGGCCTGCTGCATCCTGGTGGCGCGCATGGTTTCGAAGTTCGCTCGCGATTCGAAATCGCCCAGCGAGACTTCCATCACGTGCAGGACGGCAACCTCGGTGTCCTCCGCGCGGACCTGCTTGATGAGCACGTGCAGTGCCGCTTCGGAATATTTTGAATGATCGACGGCAAGTAAAATCTTCATAAGCCTTCCCGGTTCAGATGGTAACACTTGCGAGGGTGCGCCTGCTTTTGAAGCACTTCCTAAAGAGGCGCGCCTGACGAAGAAGCGGGAGCGAGCGCCGGACGCCGAAGAGGGATTCTTCGGGGACACGACACCCCTCAGAATGACACCGGCACAGGTGGAGTGTGGCTGGTCCTAATAGATTTTGAATTCTGGAGCGGGCTTAACTTTGAAGTATGGAGCGGGATAAGGGAATCGAACCCTCGCCTCCACCTTGGCAAGGTGGCGTACTACCACTATACGAATCCCGCGCTCGATTGAGCAAGACAGCGTGAGGAATGACATTTATAACACGTCCGGCGAGCCGCGAACAAGTGCGCGGTGTTTCGCTAAAAAGCACGCAGACACGTACACGGCAACCGGAACTTTCGCAGCGAAGCGAGCCGGTTACTAATCGACTTCGAGAATGCGCGTGGCCTTCACGACGGGCGACTTCTTTTGGCGATCGGCGAAACGCTCGGCGCGATCGCGATCGATGTATACACGGGCAAACTTTTCGCCATCGTGGTAGTAGACGGTGACCTGCCAATGGCGATGCTTGCGCCGACCGTCCTTACGCAGTCTGCTGGAACCGGAGCTTGCTGCCTTCTTTTTTTTCACAGTGGAATGACCCTCAATTCGAGCGACTATGGCAAGTTTGACAGGCACGCGCAAGTAGCAAGCTTGCGTTTAACCGGGATGACAATTAGGCATCTTGCGTTCATGGGAGAGTAACTATGCCACCACAAAGATACCCCTCCGGGTGAAACTTTTCAAGCGCAGCGCACGTACCATATCTTGAAAGGAAATGGCCATGCGCACGCAAACCTGCGGAGAATTCGAAGTCGAGGACGTGGTGGGGCATCCCGCCGAGGTGGTGGAGGAATTGCGCGAACAACTGTCGGATTGCGCGAAGATGGTTCCCGACCCCAAGCGCGCGGGATTCTATGAAGTGGAAACAGCGGAAGTGACGTATTACGTTAGCGTGGTGCCGGGCTCAGGGAAAGTGCTACTGCTCGCCGCTTGGCCCAGTGCGAACGGAAATGCGGCGATTGCGTCTTGATTTGCATGACTGCCTATCGCGAGAGGAAGAGGGATTCTTCGGGGCAGAAATTCGCCCCTCAGAATGACAGCGCCCTTGTGTGTGCGCGTGCGCGGCACGAGTGCTGCTCCGACTAGCGGTCTGCGTAAACACTCAGCCCTGACTGCACGTTGAGCGTTAGAAGGCCACGTCTTTTGGCTTCAGATTCAAATCGTCGACGGTTTGTTTTTTGATTTTGAAAAGTTCGGGGCTGGCGCTGGACTGCGCGTAGGCGATATCGCCGTCAGGCTTCGAGAGGCGGGCGGTGATCTGCTTGCCGTCATTTTCGGTGAAGATCGCGGTTACGGCGGGATTCTTCATCTTGGCTAACAGCGCGGCGGAGGGATGGTCGATCACCTCGTCGGCGTGCAGGCTGGTGAAGGGATCGAGGATTTTCCAGCTGGATGCAGACTTTCCCTTGTCGGCGGCGGGCGCGTCGATTTTCCAGGTTCCGTTCTTTCCCTGGCGGCTGACATCGATGGTGCCGTTGGCATTCTGCAGCTGGATGCGGTCGAGAGAGGATTCGTCGACGTGGACGACGCTCTTGTCGCGCATTTGCGTGAAGGTGTCGGAGAGCTTCGCGACGAGATCTGGTTTCACGGTGAAAATCATGGAGCGGGAAAGATCGCGGGCGTAGTAGTCGTCGCCGTTCTTTTTGCCAAGCGCTAGCGTGTCTTCGCCGCCGTCAGTTTTCGTGGCGGTAAAAGTGATGGCTGGATGGGCGAGTCCGTAGCGCGCAAGGTCGGCGGGCTTTTCGCTTAAGATGGCGCTGATGCGGGCGTCGGAAACGGCGTTCAAGACTGCGTCGACCACGTCCGGATCGGCGGAGACTTTTTCGGGCCTGGTGAAGTCCCACTCGTTGGAATCCTTGGAGTCGCGATTGAGCGCGAGTTCGCCGGAAGAATTTTTCAGGGTGAAAGATTTTACGTTTTCGCTTTCGATCGACAGCACGTTCATATCGCGGAACTGGTTGAGCGGTTTATCGGCGGTGGTTAGCAGCAACAGCGGTAGCAGAGAAATCCTCGGTTGATCGTCCACGATGGAGTAGACATCGGTGCCGCTGAAATCCTTGTTGCCTAGCAACAGCGTGTGCTTTTGGCCGTCGCGCAGCTGAAATTCCACAGAAGCCCGCGGCGGATTGAGGCCGTAATCCTTGCGATTATCGGGGGTAACGGGCTCGGTTCCAGTGGCGCGGGATTCGGCGAGCTGATCGATGAAACCTTGGGCTGTGGGTTGATCGGCGAGCGTGTCGACAGGCTGAACGATGTGCCACGCGCCTTTCTGCTTATCGAAGACAATGGGTGACTGCTTGGAATCCGCCGGGTGGGAAATGGTGAAGGAGACGATGCTCGAGGGCGTGACGGAAAACGCCGGCTTGGAGGTGTCTTTTGGCGCGGCGGGCTGTTTCGAATGACGATACTGCCAGTAATAAGCGCCGCCGGCGCCGATGAGCGCGCAGAGAAGTACGATCATGGTCGATTTCTTGATCATTGCAGTCGCATCCGAAAAAATTTACCGGCTATCGCCGCTTCCACCAGAGGGCGATGCCCACGATCAGCACAGCTCCCGGGAGCGCGAAAATATCGGCCCAGCTAAGGGCCTTCTGATCGCTCTCGGTGAGGTTTACGCTGCGATTGGTGGTGCTCTTGGGACGAATGGAAATCAGGTTCTGGTCGGCGGTGAGCCAGTCGACCGAGTTTAAGAACAGATCGCCGTTGCTGGATTGGCGGAAAGCTTCGTTCGAGGCAAAACTCGAATTGCCATAGGCAACCAGACGCGCGGTTTTGTCTCCCACTTTCTTGCTGGCGGCCACGCCCAAGGAAAGCGGGCCCATGGAATCAGTTTTGGGATTGTAGCTGACCTCCCGGGCGAGCTTAGGAGTGGTAAAGCTGCGCGCCGACGTTTTCACCAGCTCGACGGCTTGCGGTTCAGGCTTGGACGGGTCCGCGATGGAAACGGTGCGTGCCAGCGGGAAAAACGTCATAGTGCGCTGCAGGGTCTTGGTGATGGGACTATCGCCGTAGTCCACAACCAAGGGAATTTCGGGACCAGCGCCGAAGAGGCGGCCCATGCCGCTGGCGTCGATGACGACGTTGTCGCCCAGCTTGATGTTCCACGATTGCAGAAGGCCGGCGAGATTCGATTCCTGCTGCTGCGCGTCGGTGACCGGGTCGAGCTCGATCAGCTCTTTGCCTCCATTATCGAGATACTTGGTGAGCATGGAGGTTTCCTGCGGGAAGTAGGACTGCGTGGGACCATCGACCACAACCGCGCTGCAGTCGTTAGGAACGCCGTTGGACTGCACCAAATTGATGGTCTTCGTATCGTAATTTTCGCGCTTCAGGCCAGCGTCCGCTTCGGAATAGCCGTGCGCGCCGGTGTCCGAAATGGACTTTTCACCGTGGCCGGTGACGAAGCAGACGGTCTTCACCTGGTTGCTGATGACTTTCAGAATGGCACCGGTAATCGACTGTTCGGTGAAACCGCCATCGGCGGGCGGCTCGATATGCTGGGTGCGCGGGCCGGAAGCGATATCGACTTCGCCCATCTGCGTGGCGCCATACTGGCGGGCCAGCGCAGGCTTTTGATCGGGATCGACTTCCTGGAATTTAATGCGATGGCTCAAATCGCGGTATTCATTGAGCAGATCGTCAAGCTGCTGATTGGAAGTTTTGGCGAAGCGGACGATGTTCACGTCTTCTTTTAGATTGCGGACGATCTTCTGGGTCTGGGGGGAAAGGGTGTAGAGCTTATCGGCGGTGAGGTCGAAGCTCTTGTGATACTGAGAGCCGAAATAATTGGCCACCACCAGGATTGCGAGGACGGCGACGGTGAGAATCACTGCGTTGGTGCCCAACTGCGAAGAGCGCTTGGAGAAAAAGCCGACGATCCCGCGGAATCCGAGCACGACGCCGACGACCAGCAGCACGCCTCCAGCGATCAGCAGGATTTTCGAGGCCAGGAGCAGCGTGTCCTGGATGGAATATCGCAGATAGCCCGCGATCAGGCAGGCGACGCCGACGCTGGCCAGCGTTTCCGCCAATTGGTATTGATTTCGCTTGGTACTGATGACTGCCTCCTTGTTCGTTCGTTGCGGCATGACCGACGCGCGCCAAACGGGCCGGTTAGGCCCTTCTCCAGCGCATCGAATCGACCGAGCGCACGGTAAGGAAAATGAAAAAAGCCATGAAGCTGACGTAGTAAACCAAGGCAGAGGTGTCGATCACGCCTTGCGTGAAGCCCTGGTAGTGGTTGATTACCGACAAATAGTGCACGACCTGCTCGAAGGTGCTGGCGGCGCCGCTGGAGCCAAAATCGAGGGCCCACAGCAGAAGAAACGCCGCGAAAGTGAGCACTGCGGCGATGATGGGATTCTCGGTGAGCGACGAGAGAAACTGGCCGAGCGCTAGTAGCGCGCCTCCAAAGAGAAGCAGGCCCAAATATCCAGCCGCCACGATGCGCACGGGGGGCATGGGCTCGCTCTTGAACCACATAAAGAGAATGTAGCTGGCAGTGGGCAGGAGCATGACCGCGAAGAGGGTCAGCGACGCGAAGAATTTGCCGAGGACGATTTGCGTTTCGGTGATGGGCGAAGTCATCAGCAATTCCATGGTGCCACGGCGACGCTCGTCCGAATACGAGCCCATGGTGACCATGGGCATGAAGAACAGAAGAAACAGCGCGAGCACGCCGAGGAAAGCACGAATCACTTCGCTGGGCACATCAAAATTCGCGGGCATGCCGTACTGAGCGCCTTGCATCTGTGCTTCCATGGAGGCGCGAATAGCGTCGCTCAGGTATAGATTGAAAAAGAAACCGCAAAGAATGAGAAAGAGACCCACGACCACGTAGGCGATGGGCGAGACGAAATAGTGGCCCATCTCTTTGCGGTAGATTGCGTAGATACTGCGCATCCGAATGCCTCCGGTCTTTTATCAACCGCGCTAACCGCGCGGTAAGATACCAACCGCGCTAGCCGCGCGGCGAGATAAGAACCGCGCAACGACACGGCGAGATTAGTTCGACGGCTGCGCGTGCGCAGCGTCGTCGGTGGTGAGCTGGAGGAAAATGTCCTCCAGGCTCAGGCTGAGGCCGCGCAATTCGTAAAGCGGCCAGCCCTTCTGCACAATCTTGGCAGCAATTTCGCTGCGAACGTCCTGCCCTTGAGCGGACTCGACGGTGGCGGACACCAGGCCATCGGAGCCGGCGGCAGCGACCTGAACACGCGCCGCGCCGGGGATCTGCGACAGCAGTTCCTGCAGCTGCTTTTCCGGCGCTTGCACTTCCACGCGAATGCGCTGGCCTCCGCGAAGCTGCGAGGTGAGGTTTTGCGGCGTGTCGACGGCTGCGATCTTGCCTTTATTAATGATCACCACGCGATCGCAAGTCATGCTGACTTCGGGCAGGATGTGCGTGGAAAGAATGATGGTGTGGCTGCCGGCTAGAGCCTTAATCAAGTTGCGGACTTCGATGATTTGCTTGGGGTCCAGGCCAACGGTTGGCTCATCGAGAATAATGACGTCCGGATCGTGAACTAGCGCTTGGGCAAGTCCGACGCGCTGCTTGTAGCCGCGGGAAAGGCGCTTGATGAGTTCGTGGCGCCGGTCGCCGAGATTGGTCTTGGCGAGAGCGTCGTCGACGAGCGCAGCGTGCTTTTCAGACGGCACATTTTTGATGCGCAGCACGAATTCGAGGTAGGACTCGACGGACATATCAGGATAGACGGGCGGAGCTTCGGGCAGATAGCCGATGTGGCGGCGCACCTGCATCGAGTCTTTGAATACGTCAAAGCCGCTGACGCGCGCCGTTCCCGATGTGGCCGGCATATAGCCGGTCAGAATGCGCATGGTGGTGGTCTTACCGGCACCGTTGGGGCCGAGAAAACCAAGAATTTCGCCTTTATTTACAGTAAATGAGACGTGATCCACGGCCATAGTGGTGCCGTAGGACTTCGTGACGTCCTGAACTTCAATCAATGCGTTCCTCCAAAAAAGGTTATAAGGAGAGGAAAGCGAAACAATCCGATGCTGTTAGACTGTCGTACCCCACACCTGGTTAGCAGACCGTTATATCAAAAATTGGGTGAAAGCAAAAATTGCAAAACGGAAAATCATAGGAGCCTTACCGATTTCGGAATACTCTAGGTGGGATGCGGGGTGCACAAGTCGCGTTGCTGGGAATGACGGACGAGTTTTGTCTGGTTTTCACGGCTTGCCAGTTTGCGGAAAAAGGCCGACCGGGAGCTTTAGGCGCGTAGCTGAACGACGGGGGAGCTTCAGCGGCGAAAGCCGCTTTGATTTTCCGGTCTTTAATGTGATGGCGAAAGCCATGACCCACAAAGATTCTCCAGCAAACTGTTGGAAGCGCGGCGGGACGCTCATAAGAACTCTTGCGCAGCGGTTCCGAGTTGCGATTCGTCGAGTATCGTCAAGCGTGGAAGGTGGAAGAAGGACAGGCAACGGGGTGGGTGCGGAGCGCATCCACATGGCTGATTTGGCGGCTGGCTAGCCGAGCGCGTTGTTGAGGTGCATGGGGCCGGCAACGCAGCGTGGGGCCAAACATTTCGCGCGGTACATTTGAGGCGGTACATTCGATGCGGGCCTGAGATGTGCGTTGACACTCTCTGGCCGTTTTGTTATTCAACTCGTTTGTCTGATTGCGCCACGAACTCATCGAGGCGTACCCAGGACTCAGCTAGGTGTGTAATCGAACGAAGCGACGATCGCCACAAGATCGCGGAGACGCGGCTGTGCGAAGTTCGTCCAAGCCAGATCGTACGATCATTTTGTGGTCTTGAAAACGGAGCGGACTAGATGACGCACACTGCGGTGGCCGCATGAAGCGGTTGAGGCTAGCGGCAGCTTTTTCTCTGACGTTGGCGATGGCGTTGCTCGCCGGGTGCGGAGGTCGCTCCGGATCGACGATTTCCATCGAGATTATTCCGCCGCAGATCACCACTCCGCTGGGCACTCAGCTGGGGACCACGGTGGACGTCGGATCCACCCAAGCGCTCACGTATACGGCGGCTCTGGCCGACGATATTAAGAACGAAGGCGTGACCTGGGCGCTTACGGGATCAAGCTGCTCCGGCAATGGATGCGGGACACTCTCCAATGCCACGAAATATACGGTGGCGTACACACCTCCTCCGGCTCCGCTACCGTCGTCGGCTGCGCTAAGCGTGACGCTGACGGCAACTTCGGTGGCGCAGACATCGGTGACGCAGACGGTTACGATTAATGTGGAAACGCTGCCCACATTCACGAGCACACAATGCAATCCCGCGGGTGTGACCAATCCGTGCGGGTTACCTAGCGGAGCGAATGGCGTTGGATACAATCAACCCATCTCGGTTACCGGCGGAGTGGGGCCGTATGCATTTGCGGCAACGAATGTGGTCATAAACGGCGGGGCATCTTTGTTAGCGGCCGACTGCCTGAACTTGACCGTGACGCAGACGACCAACACGTCGACGGCCATCGCGGGCACTCCCTGCAACGCGGGTACTGGCCAATCCGGAACCGGGCCGACTGCGATCAGCTTCACGGTTCAGGTGACAGACAGCGGCGGAGCTCCGGCGATCACGCAGGCGTTCACAATGTCGCTGACCGCGGCGCCTGCTCTTGCGATTACCACGCCATCTCCACTGCCTACGGCGAACTTAAAGACGATGTACAACTGGCCGATCCGCAAAAACGGCGGCGTCACGCCGATCACTTGGACGGTTTCGGCTGGCGGGTTGCCACCGGGGCTTTCGATTGCGCCCACGACTGGGGTGATCAGCGGAGTTCCTGATGATTCAGATGTGACGAGCACGAACTGCGCCGCGCCATCAAACCAAAACGGAAATTATTGTTTTTCCGTGACGGTTACCGACTCTGCGCGGATTCCAACAAACAACGCGCAGCCGCCGACAACGGCGAATCAAACGAAAACCCAGGCGTACGTGATGACAGTGCAAACGCCTAGCCCGCTTTCGATTACACCGTCGACGCCACCATCCGGGACGACGGCGACGGGATATAGCGCCATTTTGCAAGTTACCGGCGGAGTGTCGCCGTTTACCTGGTCGGTGACGCAGGGACAGCTGCCTGCGGGATTGACGCTGGCCGCGAACAACAATGGGAACGGAGTGATCGCGGGAGTGCCAACCGTGACCGGCACGTACAATTTCACGGTCCAAGTGGCGGACGGCGAGGTGACACCACGGACGGCAACGGCAAGCTACAGCATCAAGATCAATGCTGGGCAGGACAACAATGGACTACTCAGCGGCTCGTATTCGTTCATCTTCCACGGATTCGATAAAGACGGATCGGTAGCGATGATCGGGACGATTACCGCCGACGGCCAAGGGAACATTACGTCGGGCGCTGAGGTTATCAACCGCATATCGGGAGTGGCGCCAGTCGCGAGCGTCAGCGGAACGTACAGCATTGATTCGACAGGAACGCCGAACGGCACGGCGGGCGACGGGCGCGGAACCATGCAGTTGGTTGCCACGATCGGCGCGCAAGAGGTGGTCACATCGCAATACGAACTGGCACTGCAACCGGACGGGAGCGTCCAATTTATTCAGGACCACTCGTATTATCCGTCGCAGCCCGCGCCGGTGAGTCCGGACGCGTTCGCGACGCATGGCGCAGGCGTGATGAAACCGGCAGTGAGCGGGAGTTTCGGGACAATAAACTTCAGCGGGAATTATGCGTTTGAGTTCACCGGGCAGGATCTGAACAAAAAGCCAGTCGCGCTGGTGGGTTCCGTTCACGCCGATGGCTCGCAGACCTTTGCCCCGGGAACGGCGGATTTCAACGACGCCGGGAATTACGGCTCGCAGTCGATTACCGGAAGCTTCGCTTACAACAGCGGTTTGGGGTCAGCGCAGTTCACCCTGGAAGTTCCCAAAACCGGACAGCAGACGCTGGACTTCGAGTATGTGTTTGTGTCCAGCTCGGATCTTTATTTCATCGAGACTGATTACACAGGAGCGGCGAATACGCCCACGCTCTACCGCATGAGCGGAGAAATGATTCAGCAGCAGCCCGGCACTACTTTTGGACAGAGTTCTCTTTCGGGCGGAGCGGTTGCAACCACTTCGGGCACGGACACGGGCGGCAACGGCGTTGTGTCGGCGGGATTGCTGGGGCCGACAGCGCCGGCGACCGCGATCGTTTGTGATGGAAACGCGCCGAACTCATTAGTGTTCGATCAGAACGATGGCGGGACGCTGACATCGCCAAACATCGCGGACACGTGCACGGTGAACCCCAACAACGGGCGCGTTGCGTTTAACTGGCAATCGCCAGCAGTGACGCCGCCGTTTGCCGCGGCATATTTGTTCGCTCCGCGTGAAGGATTTGCAATCAGCAACGACGCGACGGTCAGCACGGGATTGCTGGAACCGCAAAATGGAGCACCTTTCAGCGTTTCGTCGGTGTCGGGAGCATACGCGATCGGCTCACCGTTTATTACCGAGCCGGGCGTGAACAACTTGCTGGGAGTGGTGGTCAGTAATGGCGCTGGCGCTCTGAACGGTTTCGTAGATGAAGCGGCAGCTTCCGGAGCCGCGCAGACGCTCAATCAAGGCTTCGCCTCCGCGATCACGGCGATTGCCGCGAATGGCCGAGGGACGATGACGACGAACAGTCCTGTGCCAGCGGGATTCCCGACCAACTGGATTTTCTACGTGGTTCCGCCGGGACAGATTCGCGCGATCACAGCGGACAGCGGGAACCAGCATCCTCAGTTGATATTCCTGGGGCCGGATACGCCGTAGGCTAGGTTTCCGGCCCGTCGTTCTCAGTTTCGTCTTTCTTCGGCGTCAGACGAAGCGCTGCGGAGTTGATGCAAAAGCGCAGGCCGGTTGGGCGAGGGCCATCCTCGAACACGTGGCCAAGATGCGCCTCGCAGCGGCTGCACATCACTTCCACACGTTGCATCCCGTGCGAGCCATCGCGCGTCATTTCCACGTTTTCCGCCGCAAGCGGCTGCCAAAAACTGGGCCAGCCGGAACCGGAATGATATTTCGCATTCGAAGAAAAAAGCGGTTGTCCGCAGCAGACGCAGAGGTAGGTGCCGGGCTTCTCGGTGCTCTCGTATTCGCCGGTGAAGGGAGGCTCAGTTCCCTTCTGGCGGGTAACGTAATACTGCTCGTTGGAGAGCGACTTGCGCCACTCGGAGTCGTCTTTTCGGATCTTTTTGCTGGTGGGGTCGGTCATCGAGTCACTCACGGGATCACTCACAGAGTCGCTGACTAGAATCGATGCGACAAGCTTATACCAGCGGGACGGATTTTGCGAAATCGAGCGTCGGCTGAGGCGTAGATGAGGAAAGCTAAGGATGTGATACATTCAGCGGCGCGGGTGGAGTGGAACAAATCGTGAAAAAGACGATCACTATCGGCATTCTATCGTGCGCGGTACTGTTTTTTGCGGCGGCGTACGCGTGGCGAGCGCCTGAGCTGGTGCAATCGGCGGCGGGGCCAAAACCATGGGATTCTCACGCCATCGAAGCCACGTTCGAGGGCGTGCAGGTGCGGGAAGTGGACCCGACGCACGCGAAAGTCGATTTCCTCTACGATCTGGACAACCGCACCAACAGCGATTTCCAGTTGGCATCGGCGCAAAGCACGGTGATCATGAAGCGGCTGAAGGCGGACGGCAGCCTGAGCGCTGATACGCTGGCGCGGCTGGCTTCCGCAGCGTTCATCCCTACGAACAACCGCACACGCATCGCGATCGAGTTGGCCGATACTTTCCCGTGGCCCGGCAAGCCGGATGCGACGGCGGATCAGGCTTTTCGCGACTTCGTGACACGGGAGACGTCTGGGGTGCAAGGGTTTGTGATTTTCGACCAGGCCCGACGGTATCAGATCGAACTTCCGATCAACCTTGCGTCGGCGACGGCTGGCGCGGCCCGGCAGCGGGCGGCTGGCACGGCTGATTAGGTTCGGAAGAATCGGAAAAACGAAAACTTCATTCGGTGAACAGATTGCGGGAAGTATTCGCGAATCGAGTACTTCGCGCGGATGAACCAGCGTCCCGGCATGCCGAAATGCAAACTGCGCACGACAGGAACCGCGCCGACGCGCCCGTTTATGTGACAGGGCTTAAAAGCCCTGCCTCCCCCGACTGAAAGAGTTTGCGGAAAAAGATGACCAGGGAGCTTCAGGCGCTAAAGCGCCTGCTGGAAATGCGAAGCTTATGTCGCACCTAAAAGGTGCGACCCACGAAAATACGGGTCTGTTCCGCAAAGTGTGAAAGTCGGGGGCTTCCACCATGAGAAGCCGACGCTCGCGCCCCAGGAAGATTTCCCATAATCAAAACGAGACGACCCAAATGGGAAAATACAGGGAGACTGCTGTCTCGTCTTGCGGCGCTTGTTCAACCGGGCATATAATCTGCGCAATTAGCTGGGTAGGTAGAAGATTCGTATCCGGCAAAAGCGTGGAGTTATGTCCGAAGTACTGCAATTCGCCCACGGTCTAAATTCTTCTGCGGAACGGCGCAAGCACGCGCGGCAGCGCCCGAATTCGCTCACCTATATAGAACTCGACAAAGAAAACGGCGGGATCGTTCTGGACGCGAGCGAGAGCGGGATTTCCGTTCAGGCAGTCGTCAGTCTGAATGAAGACGTGCTGCCACGGGTGCGGCTGCGGCTTCCGGATTCCAATGACTGGCTGGAATTTCGCGCGCGAGTGGTGTGGGCGAGAGAATCAAGGAAGGTTGCGGGGCTGGAGTTTGAGGAATTATCGGAGCACGGGCGCAGCCAGCTGCACGATTGGCTTGCGCGCGAAGCTACGGACGCGGGGAGCGATGCGGCGGCGTTTGAGAATCCGGCGGCGGAAGTGCAAGGCGCTGCAAGTAATTCCGAGATTCCGTCTGATTCCAGACCGGCTGAGGTTCGGCCCGCGCTGGTATTGGTTGACTACACGGATCAATCTGGCGCCGAAGAGTTGCATATGGCCGAGATGGTGAATGTCGCCGAGCTGGCAGGGGACGTGCGGGGAGTGGTTCCGGCGGCGGTGGCTGCCGTGTCAGAGCCAGCCGCGAGAACATTGTCGGTACCGTTTTCGGGGATTTTCGGCGCGCAGGAGCGCGCAAGGCGAGTGGATGCGGAGGTAAAGCAGCTGGCGTCGGCAGCGAAGCAGCAAGTGGCTCGAAGCGCGGCGAGTCCTCGGCAGACGCAGGGAGCGGCTTGGGTCTACGTGTTGCTATTGCTGCTCGCGGCGGGCTCGGCGACGGCGGGATGGGCTGCGGGACGCGGCAAGCTAGCGCCGATGGTCGAGAAGTTGCGCGGAATGGTGCTGCAGGAGCGGGCCTCCGCGGCGATGGTCGAGACGCAGCCGGAGAAAACGATTGCGCCGGTAAGCGAAATTGTAGTGATGGACGTGACCGGGCAACGCCGCACGATTGCGCTGCAAACAGCGGCGGCGTCTGCGGCTCCGCTGGCTGGACAATTAGCTGGGGAACCGTCGCACTCGGGCGTGGCGGCAACCAATCCGGCGCCAGCGATGAATTTCCAGGTTTGGACGCTGTCTGCGCCGCGGCGTTCGGCATCGTCGGGCGCGGCAGCTGTGGGCGCCAACAGCGCTCCACCGGCGATGCCGGGCATCAACGATCGAACGCAAGCTCCTCAAATCGCGCAGATCGCTGCGGGTGACGCAACGAACGCTTACGCGGTGCTGCCCAAGCCTGAGAACTCCGCTGGAGTGTTACAGCGCGGCGCGCTGCTGCATCGTGTGGAGCCCGAATACCCGGAGATTGCGCGGGACCAAAGGCTTTCCGGCACCGTGGTTTTGGATGCGCATATCGGCACGGACGGATCGGTCCGCAGCATTCGCGTGATCAGCGGACCGAAGCTACTCACAGCCGCCGCCGAGAATGCAGTACGCGAGTGGCGTTACGCTCCAACGTTTCTGGACGGCAGTCCAATTGAAACTGATGTGCAGATCAGTCTGGCGTTTCACCTGCCTGGCGAATCGCAGTAATTTTCCTCGAGTTGCATTTTGCGCAACCTGGCTAATTCCATAAGCCGCTACAACTAAACCTCCATCAATCTTCGATCGATGATTGCAGATGGAGCGGCCGAAGTGTCCGAACTCGAAGATCCATCCATCTACCGCGACGTTCTGGAAAGCCTGCAAATCGGCATCTATATCGTCGACCGTGCTCAGAGAATCGTCTTCTGGAACGAAGGTGCGGAAAGAATCACCGGATGTTTGCGGCAGGAGGTAATGGGCTGCTACTGCCGGGCTGAATCATCGGCGAACAACGAGGCGCAGAAGAATGTGCCGGCTGACGGCGCCGAGACACTTTCATCTGCGCTGCGCGACGGCAGACCGGCAATGAGCGAAGTGTCTCTGCGCCACAAGTCCGGGCATCGCATTTTCGTGCGGGTGTGCGCGGTACCGATACGAAACGCACACGGCAATATCGTTGGCGGGGCGCAAAGCATCGACGAGAGTCTCTCCGCTTCCGAATGGGACCGGCGGCAAAGCAAGCTGGCGAACTACGGCTGCCTCGATCTGGCCACCGGCGTGTTGACGCACGATGTGATCATTTCCCATCTTCGTGAAGGGGCGGCGACCTACGCCGAAACGCCCGTGCCGTTCAGCATTTTGGTGATACGAATCGACGGGATGGATCACCTGCGGACTACCTATGGCAGCGCGGTGATTGCGTCGGTGTTGCGCATCGTTGCAACCAGCTTGGAGAACAGCCTGCGGCCGACCGATTTTCTGGGACGGCTTTCCGAAAGCCGTTTTTCTGGCGATTCTGAATGAATGTGGCGGAACGGAGCTTCCCAAGGCGGCGGAGCGGATCAAGAAAACGGCAAACGCTTCGGAAGTGCGGTGGTGGGGCGACCGCTGGTCGGTGACGGTATCCGTCGGTGGGGCCAGCGCGATTTCCGGAGACACGCTCGACACGCTGCTGGCGCGAGCGACGAAAGCGCTGGAACGCAGCATTGAAGCGGGCGGAAACCGGGTGACGACCAGCGCGTTCAGCACGGATTTACAGTTCGCGCGCGAGGAGGAATAGGGCGAAGTGTTCACGATTATAGGAATCGTGGTGGTGTTTGCGGCTATTTTGGCCGGCTATTTGATGGAGCACGGAAATATATCCGTTCTGTTGCAACCGGCGGAGCTGATCATCATTGGCGGAGCGGCAGCGGGAACGGTGCTGGTTGCCAACCCGATCTACATCCTGAAACAGATCGCCGGAGGGTTTGGCGTGGTGTTTGGAAAGTCGCCGCACACCAAAGAGCGCTATCTGGAATCGATGAAGATGATGTACGAGCTTTTCAGCCGCGCGCGGCGGGACGGAATGATGGCGCTGGAAACGGACAGCGATAATCCGGAACAGAGCGCGGTCTTTTCGAAATATCCGAGCTTCCTGAAGGATCATCATGCGCTGGCATTCGTGTGCGATTCGATTCGCATGGCGTCGAGCGGAAGCGTGGAGCCTTTTGACGCCGATCAGATGATCGAACTCGATATGGAAGTGCATCACCACGGCTCGACGCAGCCGGTGGCGGCGCTGACCGCGGTGGCCGATTCCCTGCCGGGGCTGGGCATCGTGGCGGCGGTGCTGGGAGTGGTAATCACCATGGGCGTGCTGGGAGGCCCGCCGGAGGAAATCGCCAAGCACGTAGCGGCGGCTCTGGTGGGCACGTTTCTTGGAATTTTGTTGTGCTACGGGCTGGTAGGCCCGCTGGCCTCCAACATGGGAAAAGCCGCGGACGCGGAAAACGCGTACTACCTGGTGCTGCGGGTGATGATCATCGCGTTCATGAAGGGCTCGGCGCCGACGCTGGCGATTGAGTTTGGGAGGCGCGCAATTCCTCCGCACCTGCGGCCGACGTTTCAAGAAACGGAAACGTTCATCAAGCAAAAGACAGCTGCGCCTGCAGCGGCGGTCGCCGCTTAGGCTGTCGCAACGCTCAGAGGTTGGATGAAGGGAAACTCGCATGAACGCCAGACATCCGATTGTCGTCATCAAGAAAAAAGGCGGGCACGCCGGGCACCACGGAGGCGCGTGGAAAGTGGCTTATGCCGATTTTGTGACGGCGATGATGGCGCTATTTATCGTACTTTGGCTGATGAACACCAGCAAAGCCATTCAGAACGCGGTGGCCGGATATTTCCAGGACCCGCGCGGAGTAGCGGATAAAGCCGGCAGAAGCATCGTGGCCAACGGCGGCGGCGAGGCGATCCTTCCCAAAGACGATATGAATTCGCTGAAGAAGCAACTCGAGAAGACCATCAAACAGATCCCACATTTCGACAAGCTGAAGAACCACATCATTATGACCATCACTCCGGAAGGATTGCGTATCGATTTGACCGAAGGCCCCAATGGAACTTTTTTTGGCAGCGGAAGCCCGGCGCTAAATACGGACGGGCAGGATTTGGTCGCTGCGCTGGCCGAGCAGTTGGGCAAGCTGCCCAACAAAATTTCTGTGGAAGGGCATACGGACGCAAAACCGTACGCCAAAGGAGGCAACTACAGTAATTGGGAGCTTTCGGCCGATCGCGCCAATTCAGCGCGGCGATTGCTGCAGGGCAATGGCGTTGGCACGAACCAAGTGACGGAAGTTCGCGGATTTGCGGACCAGCATCCGCTCGATGCCAAAGATCCATTCGATCCTTCGAATCGCAGGATCTCGTTATTCGTGCATTACCTGGCTGCCGGGAGCGACAAGGAGAATCGGTCGGAGATGGGCGCGATCGCGTCGCAAGCGGGAGCTAGCGCCGAGTCGAATTCTTCATCGTCGACAGGCGCAAGCGGCTCATCCGGCGGAAGCACTCGCTAAAGCGTGCTCCGCGCCTTCCGCGGCGGCGATCAGGGAATGCGAGATCAGGCAGGACAGGATACTGCGAGTTCCCTGCTCAACTGTGGCGCGCGAAGTATCGATGCGAACGTCCGCATCGCAAGGATCTTCGTAAGGATCGGAAATGCCGGTGAATTGAGAGATCAGCCCCGCGCGTGCCTTGGCGTATAGCCCCTTGCAATCGCGCAGTTCGCAGACGGCGAGCCGGGTGGCTACGTGAACGAGCACGAAGGCGCCGAAGTCTTCCACCAGCGCACGAGCTTCTTTGCGGGCTAAGTCGAAGGGAGAAATCGCGGCGCAGATGGCTACGCCACCGTGCCTGGTGACTTCCGCGGCAACGAAGCCGATGCGGCGAATGTTCAGATCGCGATGCTGCTTTGAAAAACCGAGTTCCGAGGATAAATGTTCGCAAACGGCATCGCCATCGAGCAAGGCGACTGCCGGGACGCCCATGGCCAGAAGCGTAGTGCGCAGCTCGCCGGCCAAGCTGGTTTTTCCCGCGCCGGAAAGGCCGGTGAAGAAGATGGTGAAGCCTCGATGGGAAGTGGGAGCGGGCTCGAATTGGCGTTTGCGAATATTGTCGGATTTCATTAAGGATTTAGCGAGGGACGACTCGGACGCCGAACCGTCTGCGTTGATCGTACCGCGAACTCGCGCGAGAAGAGTGGATAGCGCGGGTGCAGTTTCGTCCGGCGCGGCTTGCACGGCTTTTTCGAGCAGAGGCAGGGCTTCGGAATAGCGGTGTTGGGAAGCCAGGACTGCTCCGAGATTTCCGGCTGCTTCGGCATTCCAACTGTCGGTTTTTAGAGCCTGACGGTAGCCAAGCTCGGCGAGAGTAGGGCGCGAACAGGCTGCTTGGGCTGTGGCCCAGTCGTTCCAGCGTTCTCTGTTTGGCTCGGCTGCAAGAGCTTCGCCCAGGATGCGAGCGGAAGCTTGGGGGTCTCCGCCTTGAAAAACACGAATGCCGTCAGCGTGTTTTTCGGACGCCCGCGTTGGTGCGTTGGCGGACGAGCTGATTTTCTTGGGTCGGGCAGGCGCAGTGAATTCGGTCAGAAGCTCGCAAAAATATTTGCCGAGCAATGGCCGATTTGCTTCAAGGGTTTTCGCCGGCAGCATAAGGTCAGACGGAAGACGGCTGCGAAGAAACGGCCTGGCGAATTCTTCGTACGCGAGCCACTCGCGCTCCTGATTCGAAGTGAGCGCGGACCATGGCGCGGAGCAATCCGAAAAATCCATCTCGATGCCGAACTGGCGCAGGCACTTTTCGGCAGCCGTTCGCGCGCTCAGATTTGACGACAACTCGTCAACGTCCAGGATGCAATCGGCGTGGCGAGCGCAATGAAGCGTGGAAGCCAAGTAAAAATCGAAAAAGGAGGGATACATTCGGCGCGTGATTTCAGCGGCGATGGGGGCGTAGGCGGCGTAATCGTCATCGATGCTGCGGCCCACGCGGCAGGGCAAATCGAGCCAATCGGGAAGGTAGTTCAAAGGCGGTTTGAGCTTATTTTGTCCTAGAAGAACGCAGAAGGCGCCCACGAATGCGCCGTCCTTGAAAGAAAGCATGGATTTCCAGACGCTTGCCGAATCGCGAAGAACGAGAATATTTACCGGCGAGAATTTGCGCGTGAGCCAGCCGCAGCGCAATAGGCTGCGATTGAATTGCAGCACGGGCCGCTGTTTTTTTGCGTCCCGCGAAGGCGAGCAGATTGGCAATGTAGCGATGGAGCGGCTCGTCTTTGTCGTTTTCTTGGAGGCAATAGCGCTCGTAGCTCAGCGCTTTTTCGAAAAACGGGACGCCGGCGCCCGCGGCGAACGGAAATTCGGCGAAGTAGGAGCGGTTGATCGGCGGGTGACGCAAGTCCGCACTGCGCCGTTCGTGGCCGATGGAGAGTACCTGCTCGCGAGGCTTGGCCAGGAGTTCGTGCAGGGGTTCGTAATAGGCGCGATATTGGGGCTGCTCGCGGAATTTTTTCCAGACGTAGGTGCTGGAAGTGCGCCACATGGCGTGAATGAAGATGGGCCGGTGAGTTTGTGCAATTTGCTTGGAAGCCACGAAAACCGCCTCCGGTGATGCAATGGAGTTCGACGCACGGCTGCGTCGGAATCGGCATTAGGAGCATGATTGGCACCAAAGTGCGCGGGCGTGAGCGGGCACGGATTAGAGTTTTCTTAGTCTGGCCGAGAACGCAGATGCGCCGCAACTCCGGCGTGCCGGCGTGCCGGTTCGCGCGCGACCAGCGATTCCTCTATAATGGATGCTCTCGCCAGCCGGATCGCAAAAACGAAAAATGCCAAGATTCAAAGTATCTCAATCGCTTGGCGGTCTACCCGGAATGGGAAGGGTCGGAAAACCGCGCAGCGCGTCGCGCCAACAGCAACCGACAGCTTCGGCCAAACTGTTTTGGAAACTCCTGCCCGACGTGTGGGCGCTGATGAAGCCGCGCCGCAGTGTGCTGATTGTGGGCATCGTGCTGATGGTGGTCAACCGGCTTTCGGGGCTGGTGCTGCCCGCGTCTAGCAAATACTTGCTCGATGACGTGATCCTCAATCGCCATGTTGGGCTTTTGGCTCCGCTGGTAGGCGCGGTGATCGCCGCGACTCTGGTGCAAGGAGCGACTTCGTATTCGCTTACGCAGCTGCTTTCCAAATCGGCGCAGAAAATGATTACCGAGCTGCGTGTAAAGGTGCAGGCGCACGTTGGACGGTTGCCGGTGGCGTATTACGACGCGAACAAAACCGGGGTGCTGGTATCGCGCATCATGAGCGACGTGGAAGGCGTGCGCAATTTGATCGGCACGGGGCTGGTGGATTTCGTCGGCGGAATCATGACCGCGTGCTTCGCGCTGGCGTATCTTTTGCACGCCAATGTGACGATGACTCTAGCGGCGGCGATTGCGCTGGCGATCTTTGCCGTGGGCCTGAGCCGCGCGTTTAAAGTGATTCGTCCGATCTACCGGGCGCGACCGAAAATAAACGCGGAGGTGATCGGGAGGCTGACCGAATCGCTGGCCGGGGTGCGCGTGGTGAAGGGCTATCACGCCGAGGAGCGCGAGGAAGCGGTTTTTCAGGGGGGTGTGCAGCGGCTGCTTGATAACGTGCTGCAAACGCTGACGGCCACTTCGCTGATGACCTTCGGCGCGACCGCGATGATGGGAACGCTGAGCGCGGTAATCATGTATCTAGGCGCGAAGGCGATTCTAGCGGGCTCCATGACGCCGGGAGACTTCATCTCCTTCCTGGCATTTTTGGCGATGCTGGTTGCGCCAGTGACGCAGATCGTGGCGATCGGGCCGCAAATCACGGAAGCGCTCGCTGGCCTGGAACGCACGCGCGAGGTGCTGGACGAAGATCCCGAAGACGATACCGCGGGGAGAACAGTGTCGCTCGAGCGCATCGACGGCCGCGTGCAATTCGAGCACGTGAATTTCGCGTACGAGCCGGGCAAGCCGGTGCTGCATGACGTGGAATTCGAGGCGCAGCCTGGCACGGTGACGGCGTTTGTTGGGCCGTCTGGTGGCGGCAAGTCGACAATCATCGGCTTGATCGCCGGATTTTATGAGCCGACTAGCGGCCAGGTGCTGGTGGACGGCGCGGATATCGCCAAGGTGCGGCTGGGGACATATCGCACGCAGCTCGGCGTGGTGCTGCAGGAAACGTTTCTATTTGACGGAAGCATTCGCGAGAACGTGGCTTTCGCCCGTCCCAATGCCAGCGAAGAGAGCGTGCTGGCGGCGTGCCGCATCGCGCGCGTGGACGAATTCGCCGAACAGTTCGAGAAGAAATACGACACGGTGGTTGGCGAACGGGGCGTGAAGCTTTCGGGCGGACAGAAGCAGCGCGTGTCGATCGCGCGAGCAATATTGGCCGATCCACGAATCCTAATTCTGGATGAGGCCACTTCCAGCCTCGATTCCGAATCGGAGGCGCTGATACAGGAGGGGCTGCGCTATCTGATGCGCGGACGCACAACATTCGTGATCGCCCACCGGCTTTCGACGATTCGCCGCGCCGATCAGATTTTAGTGGTCGAGGCCGGGCGGATACTGGAGCGCGGCACGCACGAATCGCTCTATGCGGCGCACGGGCGCTACTACGACCTGTACACGCGCCAACACGGGGTGGAAACGAATCTGTTTCTCGCGCCCGGCGAAGGCGATACGGCGCAAGAAGATGGCCGGAACGGCTCCGCGGATGGGCGGCGCGGGGAACGCTCCGAATCCTTGCTTCCTGACGCGATTCGATTCGTGCGCGGACAGCAGAGCTGAGCCGGCGTGTGTGATGCTCTCGCATCTACGCGCAAATCTGCGCACGCAAAAAAAATATTTCGAGAGCGAAAATGTCAGCCGTCCGCAGGCTGCCTCCGTGTAGAGTATTTCCTCCGCAGTTTTATCAAACTGGCTTTGCCAAGCGCAATTTCAGCGAGCGGGCGGCCGAACAGGAGCTGGTTCTAAGGAATGTCCGAAGTAGTCAACGATATCTTCGCTGAAGCCGCGATTGGCGATGGCTTACCGGCGGAGCAGCGCCGCTGGGCGATGTTCACCTATCTGATCGGGCTATCGATGTCCGTTCTAGACGGCAACATCGCCAACACCGCTTTGCCCTCCATCGCTTCGCAACTGGGCGCCAGCCCGGAAGCATCGATTTGGGTGGTGAATGCTTTTCTGCTGGCGGTTGCAATTTGCGTGCTGCCGCTTTCCTCGCTCGCGGACATTATCGGCTACAAGCGCGTATATCAGGGCGGCCTGGCGCTTTTCATCGTGGCGTCAATCGGCTGCTCGCTGCCGCATTCGCTCACCGAGTTAATTATGGCGCGCGCTCTGCAGGGCGTGGCGGCTGCCGGGATGTGGAGCATTTCCGCGGCGATGATGCGTTACACGTACCCGAAAGCGCTGCTGGGACGCGCCGTAGGGCTGAGCGGCATCGTGGTGTTCACTTCGGCGGCGGCGGGGCCCAGCATCGCGTCCGGTATTCTCGCGATTACGACTTGGCATTGGCTATTTGCGATCAATGTGCCGTTTGGATTGCTTTCGCTGAGTCTTTCCGAGCGGTTTTTGGTGAAGGCGCCGGGGACGCGGCATCGCTGGGATCTTTGGAGCGGGGTGCTGAACGCGGTGACGGTGACTCTGTTGATCACGGCGATCGAGGATGTCGGAGATGCGGGACGAGGGCCGATGGTCGCCGCGGAATTGGCGGGAGCGGCGGTCCTTGGCACGCTGATGATCCGGCGGCAGATGAAATTGCGTCATCCCATGCTGGCGGTGGACCTATTCAAGAAGCCGATCTTTGCGATGGCGATCGCTGCGTCGTTTTGCGCGTTTATGGGACAGGGGCTGGCATTCGTGGTCTTGCCTTTTTATTTCATCGACGGGCTGGGAGTCTCGCAAGTGAAGGCAGGTCTGCTGCTGACGCCCTGGCCACTAGCGGCGGGCGTGATGTCGCATTTTTCCGGGCGGCTCGCGGATCGCTATCCTTTTTGGGTGCTGGGAACCACAGGCATGACCTTGATGACTGCTGGATTGCTGCTGCTAGGCCTAGCGCCGGCGCATCCGACGACGCTCCAAATCGTATGGCGCGCGGCGCTGGGTGGGACTGGGTTCGGATTCTTCGGAGCGCCGAATAATCGCGCACTGGTCGCCAACGCACCCCGCGAACGTGCCGGAGGCGCGGGCGGCGTCATGACCATGTCGCGGCTGGTGGGACAGGCGATCGGAATCGCTTTGGTGGCCGTGATCTTCGGTCTTGTGGCCCACGGAGAAGCAACGTTGCGAAGCGCCACACTCGCGCTGCTTTGCGGTTCGGGCTTTACGGTGCTCGCGGCCGTCGTGTGCTTCTCCAGCATTCGCGCCCCGCACCACGAACCGGCGTAGCTGGAAAAACTATCCGCCGAAGATACTCAAAGAGCCGAGTATGGATTGTTCGCGTGCGGGGCCACTTCCTCCAACAAACGCGAACATGTTGGGCGCCGCTGCATCGCGGACGCCCAACATGCCGAGACAACTATTGAACCGTGAGGGCGACGGTGATCGAACTCGTCGCCGTTCCTGTCGGGGTCTGCGCACTGGCCTGCACCGTCACTTGGCTGGTGCCAGGCGGCGTGGAGTGCGATTGCTGAGAGCGGACTGATCCACAGCCAATAACTGTTACGAGCGCGAAGGCCGCTGCCAGCGGGACCAACAGCCTCCGCCGCGACTTGCCCGCATTGCTAAACGCTAAGGCGCTAACGAGCGCAATCAGCGCGAGAAGCACGCCAGCGAGCAACGCTGCAGAAGTGGGTCTGCGGGATTCAGGCCGGTTTGGTGGCACCCATAACGCGGAGCCATTCCCACCGGTGGTGATCGTCAAGGTAGTCGTGCCAGTGCCGGAGCCGCTAGAGACGGAAGCGGGACTGAATTGGCAGTTGGCGTACTGCGGAACGCCGGAGCACGAAAAAGTTATTGGCGAACTGAAAGTGCCTTGCGACATCACCGACAGCGCGTAGGAAGCGGACTGTCGGCTGGATACCGTGGCAGCCGTTGGATTTGCAGACAGGGCGATTGAGGCGCCATTGGGAGACGACATTTGGGTGACGAAACCGCTGGCGCTGCCGATCATTGTTGGCTGGAGCGAGCCCGGAGTCGTGGGGAAATCGGAAGACTGCGTGGACCCGACGATATAGACGTCGCCGAGCGGATCGAGGGCCACGCCGATGGCGAAATCGTAGTTACTGCCTCCCAGATACGTAGAATAGAGCAATGTAGATGCGGACGGGTCCAGCTCGGCAAGGAAGGCGTTCGAGCCGGCGGTGCTTTTGTACGAGCTTTGGTAGGCGTTCGAGGTAACCGGGAAATCGGAGGCCGACGTTTGCCCAACCACGAAGGCGTCGCCGCTTCCGTCCACGGCGATCCCGGCAACCCCTTGGCCACCTGAGGTATTCGTTCCACCCAGTAGCGTGGAGGAAACGAGCGATGAGGTTCCTGACTGGGCGAGATTAAACTTTGCGACGAAGGGCTTTCCGTTGGCGTTATTTACCGTCTGGAAGGCCCCGCTGGTAGTTGGAAAATTTGACGACTCCGCATAGCCGGCAATGTAAACGTGTCCTGAGGGATCGAGCGCTACCGCATCGGCTGAATCTCCGAACGAACCGTTCGCCGTGCCACCGAAATAGGTGGAGTAGACGAGCGAAGACGCGCCCGATTTTGTAGTCGCGATCTCGGTTAGGAACGCATTTCCGCTAGCGCCGTTCAGCGTGGCCTGGTAGGCGCCCGAAGAGGTTGGGAATGGTCCCGCGCCATCGGACGTGGTCTGGCCGACGATATACGCATTGCCCGAACCGTCGGCGGCAACGCCGAGGCCGATATCGCCAAAGTATCCGGCGCCATCGCCTCCCAGATAAGTGGAGTAGACGAGCGAGGACGAGCCGGAACGGGTGGTGTCCACCACGGTCAAAAATGCATTGCCGTTGGGACTGCTCAGAGAAGATTGATAGGCATTGGAAGTGGTGGGAAACGCGGCCACCGACGTATCCGAAACTGTGTCTCCGGTGATGTAGGCCCGTCCGGCGGAATCCGCCGCGATGCCGAGACCACTATCGCCATACCAAGGATTTGGATTCGACGCTCCTCCTCCACCCAGATAGCTGGAATAGGCGAGTGACGCGGCGCCTGATGCTGTCGTGTTGATCTTGGCGACGAAAGCGTTGCCGGCATTGGGATTGTTGTTCACGGTTTGGAAAGCGCTCAGCACGGGAAAATCGGTGGAGAACGTGTATCCGGTGACGTAAGCGTTTCCGGCGCTGTCGATGGCTACACCCGTCGCGATATCTCCGCCGGTTCCGCCGAGGTAAGTGGAGTAGAGCAGCTGCGTTCCAGCGGCATTGAACTTCGAAAGGAACACGATGCCGTTGGCGGGAGCACCGGCGCTGGACTGGTACGGATTGACGGTCGGAAAGCTGGGCGAAGAGGTGGTTCCGGCGACGTACGCGTCCCCTTTCGAATCAACGGCGATGGCGTCGGCTTCCGAGTCGCCACCGGCGCCGTTCAAGAATGTCGAGTAGGTGAGGACAGGGTCCACGATGAGAGGCTGGGCGTGGTCGTAAGCGCCGACCTGCAACGAAACACGTCCGCCGGCGAGGAGCGCAAAGCCGCCGCGGATAGGGCGCGTGCTTTGGCCTTCCATTTGGTAAATAGACGGGCGGCGCAAAAGGACGGCGGAGGAGCGCGGACCAATTTGCAGATCGCCGTTCGCCGCTAAATGAAGATCTTTCGCGGGATCGAACTTGAGCACGATCTGATGCGGATCGGCACCGGGCGCAACCACGAAGTCGAACTCCAGGTGGCCACGATTTCCGTAGAAAACCAGATTCACGCCGGGATAGAGTCCGGCGTACTGAACGCGCGCATAGTTCGGAATGCCGGTGCGCCATTTGCTTTGGTCGCGGCCGACGAAATAATTGGTTTTGGCGGCAAGCTCGCCCACGCCTGTCAAGTGCGCTGGATTCGCACCATCGAAGGCCATTTGCAGCGTGGAGCTTTGGCAGCGCTGGAAGTGCCGGACGAGCGCCCGGTCGAATTTACTCGCCGCAAGCTGTCTCTGGCGGATAACGGTGAACATTCGAGAGGAAGCAGTCTTTTGGCAGGCCCCCGGAATCGACAAAACGGATTTTGAGTCGGTGAGTAACAACGCCAGCCCCGCCCCGTGCGCCAGATACTTCACCCCAGGACTCGCCTGGCCCTCGTTTTCTTCGAAGCTGAGCGGCACTAGGCTGGAGGAAAAAACCGAGGGGGAAGTTTTCGTCGAAAAACTGGCTGTCGTTGCGCTTGTCGACGCAGACCGGAACGCGCTGGATGCTCCACCGAGCCCAGTTGCTAAGACAAATAGGAGAGATAAGATCGCAAGTGCTACCAAAGGGCGTTTCATCGTGGACCCTCCGAACTTGAAGACGTACTCGATTTATGCGGTCGAGCTCCGAGACGTGAGTACTATACGTATGAGAACCATCTGATAAGAAAATAGCGCTGGATCGGTGCAAATTGGCTGGGTTGAAAAAAGCGCTTTGCTTTGAAAGCTAAGGATTTAGCGAAGACGCTGGCGCGTGGGTTTGTAGCGACTTGGAGAAAGATGCGGAATACGTAATGAAACAGCGCAATAATACGATCCGGGTAGAAAAAAGTACTGCTTCGCACGCAGTGAAATGGGCGATGAAATGTGTCCTAGTGGTTAAGCCACGCGCTTCGGTCGGATCGTTGCTGTGCTGAATCGGTAATCCTGTAACCTTCGTCACAAATGGCGGCAGATACCCTTCCTCTCATGTACTTACGGGCTAAACCAGATGTTCAGCCGAACGTTTCTTGCTTGGTCACAGAAGCAAAAACATCCCAAAACGGAATTCCTGGAACTCTCGGCGTAGAAGTCACGGAGCCGTGCGGTTTGAATCGGAAGGTGTGCGGATGGCCGGTCGAGCCAATAAAGGCGCGTACAGTTGGCCGACGCCCAGTGCCGCCGCTACGCTGCGCAACGGAGAATTGTTTTTGGCCCGTTTGGTTGCCCGGTCAAGACGCAGTGGAGCGTTCAGTAATTCAGGGCTGGATGCTATAGTAATGGGGCGGCTGAGGCGCGCTGGGGCCAGGGCCAGACCCTAACCACGCGGAAAAATTTAGCAAACAATCTTCGCGCTTTTTAATGCGCGGCTCGGGACGGCTGTAACTGCGCCGCTAATGCATTTGAAGCTCTAAAGGAACATATTCAGCTCCATGAAACAGGGCCACTCATTCTCGGGATTTCCGCCACCGCAAGGGCTCTATCATCCGCGGCACGAGCATGACGCCTGCGGCGTGGGCTTCGTCGCCAACATCGAAGGAAACAAATCGCACGAGATCGTGATGAAGGGCATACAGATTCTGATCAATCTGACGCATCGCGGCGCGTGCGGCTGCGATCCGCAGACGGGCGATGGCGCTGGAATCCTGATTCAAATTCCTCACGCGTTCTTTGACCGCGAATGCGCGCGGCTGGGCTTCAGCTTGCCTGCGCCCGGCGAGTGCGGCGTTGGAATGGTGTTTCTGCCGGTCGATCCGCAGGAACGGCTGCTCTGCGAGGGAATTCTCGAAAAGGCGGCGCGCGATCAAGGTTTAACCGTGCTGGGCTGGCGCGACACGCCAATTAATGGCAACACCATCGGGCGTCTTGCGCGCAACACGCAGCCCTATATCGAACAGATTTTCGTGCGGCGCGGCCGCGACATGGATCAGGACACGCTGGAGCGCAAGCTCTACGTGATGCGCAAGATCGCGCAGAACAAAGTGGCGGAAACGGACATGAAGGAGAAAGATTTCTTCTACGTCCCTTCCCTTTCGTCGCGCACGATCGTTTACAAGGGACTGCTGCTGGCTCCGCAGATCACGAATTTCTATCGCGAGCTTTCCGATCCGGACGTGACTAGCGGCTTGTGCCTGGTGCACCAGCGCTTCTCGACGAATACATTTCCCAGCTGGAAGCTGGCGCACCCGTATCGGTACGTCTGCCACAATGGCGAAATCAACACGCTGCGCGGCAACATGAACTGGATGCACGCGCGGCAATCGGTGCTGGCTTCGCCTCTATTCGGCGAGGATATCAAAAAACTTTTGCCAATCATCACGGCGGGCGGAAGCGATTCGGCGATGCTGGATAACGCCGTGGAGCTGCTGACGCTTGCGGGCCGCAGCTTGCCGCACGTGATGTCCATGCTGATTCCCGAAGCGTGGGATCACGATCCCACGATGCCGGAAAACGTGAAGGCGTTCTACGAATATCACGCGTCGCTGATGGAGCCGTGGGATGGCCCTGCGGCAGTGGCATTCACCGATGGGCGCGTGATCGGCGCGAAACTCGACCGCAACGGACTGCGGCCGGGACGCTATCTCGTCACCAACGACGGACTCGTAGTGATGGCATCCGAAGCCGGCGTGCTGCCCATCAAGCCCGAAACGGTCCGCGTGAAAGGCCGCTTGGCGCCAGGACGCATGCTACTGGTCGATACCGAGCAGAAGCGCTTGATCTCCGACGAAGAAGTGAAGCAACAGCTGGCCAGCCGCCAGCCGTACGGCGGGTGGGTGAAAGAAAACCAGATCACGCTGGACGATCTGCCGAATCCGACGCGCGTGCAGCCCACGGATCACGAAACGATCCTGATGCGCCAGCGCGTGTTCGGCTACACCGACGAAGATTTGAAAACCGTACTGCTGCCTTCCGCTGTGGCCGGACAAGAGCCGATCGGGTCGATGGGCATCGACACGCCGCTGGCGTGCCTTTCGGACAAGCCGCAGCTGCTATTCAATTATTTCAAGCAGGCGTTCGCGCAGGTGACCAATCCGGCGATCGATCCGATTCGCGAGGATTTGGTGATGTCGCTGAATAGCTACATCGGGCGCGAAGGCAACATCCTGGAAGAGACGCCGAAGAATTGCCACACGCTGAAGCTGCGCCATCCGATCATTTCCAACTGGCGGCTGGAAAAGATTCGCCGCGTCAGCTGGGGCGATTTTCTGGCTACTACGCTTTCCACGCTGTTTCGCGTGGACGGCGGCGAGCAAGAGCTCGAAAAGGCGGTGGAGTCTCTGTGCCGCCGGGCTTCTCTTGCGATTCGCAACGGCTACACGCTGCTAATTCTTTCCGACCGCGGCGTGGACGGCGAATACGCGCCGATTCCGAGTCTGCTGGCGCTTTCAGCGGTGCACAATCACCTGATCCGCGAAAAGACGCGCAACCAAGTCGCGCTGATTGTGGAATCGGGCGAGCCGCGCGAGGTGATGCATTTCGCACTGCTGCTGGGATATGGCGCCAGCGCCGTCAATCCATATCTGGCGATTGAAACGCTCGAAAACCTGTATCGCGCGGGCGCACTGCCGGCCGAGTACACATTCGACAAAGCGTTTAAGAGTTACATGAAAGCCGTGGACAAGGGGCTGCTCAAAGTTTTCTCGAAGATGGGCATCTCCACGCTGCAAAGCTATCAGGGCGCGCAGATTTTCGAAGCCATCGGGCTGAACCGCTCGGTGGTGGATCGCTACTTCACGGGAACGTCGTCGCGAATCGAGGGCGTGAGCATGGAAGTGCTGGCGCGCGAGGCGCTGATGAAGCATGCCTTCGCGCTGGAGCCAGTGAGCGATTCCGGCCCCGCGCTGCGCGTGGGCGGCGAATATCAGTACCGAATTTTCGGCGAACGGCACTTACTGAATCCGCTGACAGTGAGCAAGCTGCAGCATGCCGTGCGCCAATCCAAATTTGAGACGTTCGAGGAATTCGCGAAAATCGTCAACCAGCAGAATCGCGATCATCTGATGCTGCGCGGCATGCTGGAGTTCAAACCGGCTGGACCGCCGGTGCCACTCGATGACGTCGAACCCGCGAGCGAAATCGTGAAGCGTTTCGCCACCGGTGCGATGTCGTTCGGTTCGATCAGCAAAGAAGCGCACGAAACGCTGGCCATCGCCATGAACCGGATCGGCGGAAAGTCGAACACCGGTGAAGGCGGGGAGGACGAAGCGCGTTTCGTGCCGGACGCCAACGGCGATCTGCGGCGCAGCGCCATCAAACAGGTGGCTTCGGCGCGCTTCGGAGTGACCACCACGTACCTGATCAATGCCGACGATTTGCAGATCAAGGTCGCGCAGGGCGCGAAGCCGGGCGAAGGCGGCCAGCTGCCGGGACACAAAGTTGATGAGGTAATCGCACGCGTGCGGCATTCCATTCCCGGCGTAGGACTGATTTCGCCGCCTCCGCACCACGATATTTACTCGATCGAGGATCTGGCGCAGCTGATTCACGATTTAAAGAACGCGAATCCGCGCGCGCGCATTTCCGTAAAACTGGTCGCGGAAGCGGGCGTTGGCACGGTGGCCGCGGGCGTCGCCAAAGCTCATGCTGATGTGATCCTGATCAGCGGGTACGACGGCGGCACTGGCGCTTCGCCGATCAGCTCGATTCGCCACGCGGGCGTACCGTGGGAGCTGGGACTTTCGGAAACGCAGCAGGTGCTAGTGCTCAACGACCTGCGCAGCCGCGTGCGATTGCAAGTCGACGGCAAACTGCAGACTGGCCGCGACGTGGCCATCGCCGCGCTGCTGGGCGCCGAGGAGTTCGGCTTCTCCACCGCGCCGCTGATTTCCATGGGCTGCATCATGATGCGCAAGTGCCATCTGAACACCTGCCCTGTGGGAATCGCGACGCAGGATCCGGAGCTGCGCAAGAAATTCCAGGGCCAGCCCGAGGATGTGATCAATTATTTCTTCTTCGTGGCCGAAGATCTGCGGCGCGTGATGGCGGAGTTGGGATTCCGCACCGTAAACGAAATGGTGGGCCGCGTGGATTGCCTGGTGCAGCGGCAGGAATCGGAGCACTGGAAGGCCAAGGGCATCGATCTTTCCGCCGTGCTGCATGATCCGCCGGTTCCGAGCCATATCGGGCGCCGCAACACGATGGAGCAGGATCACGGATTGGCGGACGCGCTGGATTGCAAGCTGATCGAAATGACGCAGGAGGCGCTTGAAAATCGCGCGCCGGTGAAGTTGAGCCTTCCCGTGCGCAACATTCACCGGACTGTCGGGACCATGCTGAGCGGCGAAATCGCGCGCCGCTACGGATCGGCGGGATTGCCGGACGACACCATTCAGATTCATTTCACTGGATGCGCGGGACAAAGCTTTGGCGCGTTTCTGGCCAAGGGCGTGACGCTGACGCTCGAAGGCGACGCCAACGACTACGTTGGCAAAGGGCTATCGGGCGGGCGGTTGATCATCTATCACTCGCACCAATCGGAATTCGTGCCGGAAGAGAATATTTTGATCGGCAATGTGTGCCTCTACGGCGCCACCAGCGGCGAGGCGTTCTTTGGCGGAATGGCTGGCGAACGGTTCGCGGTGCGCAATTCCGGCGCAACGGCGGTTGTGGAAGGTGTTGGCGATCACGGCTGCGAGTACATGACCAACGGCCTGGTGGTGGTGCTCGGGAATACCGGCAGAAATTTCGCCGCGGGAATGACGGGCGGCGTCGCGTACGTACTCGATCGCGAGGGAAATTTCGCTGCGGTGCGCTGCAATCGGACGGAAGTCGATCTCGAGTTGGTCAGCGAACAGGCGGATGCCGACAGGCTGTTCCAACTGATCTCGCGCCATGCCGAATACACGGGCAGCCCGCAAGCCAAGTGGATTTTGGAAAACTGGGAAACTACGCTGCCAAAGTTCGTCAAAGTTTTCCCGCACGAATTCAAGCGCGTACTGGGCATTCCGCGAGTGCCGGCGGGTCTGGTCGCGTCGCAATCCGGGAAATCCGGCGGGCAGGCGATCCATGGGTAAGCCCAGCGGATTCAAGGAATACACGCGGGAAACGCCTGCGCGCCGCGGCGTGGAAGAGCGCGTCAACGACTACTTCGAAGTCTATCAGCCGTTCCCGGAAGATAAAGTCCGCACGCAGGCCGCGCGGTGCATGGACTGCGGAATACCCTTCTGCCACACCGGCTGCCCGGTGAACAACATCATTCCGGATTGGAACGACCTCGTTTACCACGACCAGTGGAAAGAAGCGATTCGCGTCCTGCACTCGACTAATAATTTCCCGGAGTTCACCGGACGCATCTGCCCCGCTCCGTGCGAGGCGGCGTGCGTGCTGGGCATCAACGAGCCGCCGGTCACGATTAAAGTGATCGAGAAATCGATCGCCGAGCGCGGTTGGGACGAAGGCTGGATTCGTCCCGAGCCTCCGCAGACGCGAAGCTCGAAGCGAGTCGCTGTCGTCGGCTCCGGACCTGCAGGACTCGCTGCCGCGCAGCAACTGAATCGCGCGGGATATTGGGTGACAATTTTCGAAAAGGCCGATCGCATTGGCGGCCTGCTACGCTACGGCATTCCTGATTTCAAAATGGAGAAGACCATCCTCGACCGGCGGCTGGAGCAGATGCTGGCGGAAGGCGTGGTGTTCCAGACCAAATCGCACGTCGGGCAGAATGTGCCGGTGGAAGATCTGCGCAAGGAATTTGACGCGATTCTCTTGACCGGCGGCGCCGAAGCGCCCCGCGACCTGAAAGTTCCCGGACGCGAACTAAAGGGCATCCACTTCGCGATGGAATTTCTGCCGCAGCAGAACAAGAAAATCGCCGGCGACGAAGTGGCGAACCAGATCCTGTCCACCGGAAAGCACGTGGTGATCATCGGCGGCGGCGATACCGGCGCGGATTGCCTGGGGACGTGCCACCGCCATAAGGCCAAGTCCATCACGCAATTCGAGATCATGCCCATGCCGCCGATGGACCGCGCGCCGAGCACCCCCTGGCCGCTCTGGCCGCTGCAGCTGCGCACGGAAAGCGCGCACGAAGAAGGCGGTTTGCGCGATTGGGCCGTGGGCACCACGAGCTTCACCTCCGACGGCAAAGGAAACGTGAAGAAGCTGCACGCCATGCGCGTCAGTCGGCCTCCGAAATTCGAGGCCATGCCGGGGAGTGAATTCGCGCTCGATGCCGATTTGGTTTTACTTGCGCTGGGCTTTACGGGGCCGGTGCGCAAGGGAATGATCGAGCAGCTGGGAGTCAATCTGGATGCCCGGGGCAACGTGGCCACCAACGGCCGCTACATGAGCTCGGTTCCTGGCGTGTTTTCGGCTGGCGATATGCGGCGCGGACAATCGCTGGTGGTCTGGGCGATTTCGGAGGGACGCGCCGCCGCGCAATCGATTGCGGAATATCTCCAGAATGAGAGCGGCGCGGAGCTGCTCCCCACCGGAACGGCGTAAATCCTAGCAAAACCTTCCGTGCGGCTCGCGGCGTGAGCGCGGGTTTATGCGCCAGCGGATTTCAGTTCGGCAAGGTTTGCCCGCGTGTTTCGGTTGCGAACGGAACGATCAGGATGCCCAGTCCGAACGCGATGGCGGTGAATGCTACGGGCGTACCAATCGTGCCCATGCCGTGAACCATCGCGCCGACCGCGAAGTTCGCTCCCGCACCGAGGAAACGGCCAAACGAGGTTGTAAACGCGAATGCTGTGGCGCGCACGGACGTGTCGTACTGCTCGGGCAGCCAGAGCGTGAAGATCGCGAAATTTCCTCCGAAAAATCCCAGAACCACAAGCCCCGTGATGAACGCATCCAGCCCGTTGCGCTGGTAGAACGCGAAGCCGAATGTGTACAAGATGCTGACGCCCATGCCCGCGAAATAAAACGCCAGCGCCTTCTTTCGTCCCCACCACTCACACAGGAACGGCGCCAGCAGGCAGCCCGCAATCGTGCCGATCGACAGAAGCGCGGTAGCGATCGATGAAAGCTTCGTCGCCTGTGCAGCCGTTTTCCCGATTCGCGCGGCGATCGAGATAACCGCGGTAGGTTCGTAGACTGATCCGGACCACAGCCCGATGATGGCCACTGTCAGTAGCGCCGCATTGACGATCGTCTTGCGTCGGTACGCCGGGCGGAATATCTCGCGCATCGGGCGGGGCTTGATGTGCTTCGCTTGCTCGTCGGCTTCCGTTCGCTGCCACCGCTCCGGCTCGTGGACGTACCACGCAATTACCAAAGCGAGCGCTACCGGAGGCAAGTTGCACAGAAAAATCGCTCTCCAGCCGAAATGCGCACCAACTGTGTAGTCCAGCGCAGCCGCGATGAAAAATCCGAAGTAATAGCCAGTTTGCAGGTATCCCGCGCCTGTCTTGCGGCGGTCTTCGGGCCACGCCTCGGCAACGTAGGTTCCCGCGAGGGACCACTCGCCTCCGATGCCGATGCCCGCCAGCAGCCGGAAAATCGCCAACTGCCATACGGTCTGTGAGAAGGCCGCAGCGGCGGTGAACAGCGCATACACCAGAATCGTCCCGGCCAGCGTCTTCGTGCGGCCAAAGCGATCCGCCAGAGGGCCCCATACGAATGACAATCCCCAACCCACCAGGAACAGCGCAAAGAGAATTGAACCAGCGAGGCCAACATTTCCAGGGGTGGCGCGGATGCCGGACTTGGGCAGCAATTCCGTTAACGCCGGCGCCAGCACCAGCGCGTAACTAAACGAGGCAAGCCCGTCGAGAGTCCAGCCGGACCACGCCGCCCAAAATCCGATGATCTGCTGGCGGTTCAGCTTGGTGGGTTTTTGCTTTCCGGTTTTGTCAGCCTTGGCGATGGAGTCCATTTGGTTATGGATGTGCTTCCCGAATTACTTGAAGAACGATTGCTTGGCTGCGCCGGAAATTCGTGCCAGCCGCGAGCGTCACCTTATATTCCGGAAGGCAGCGAACACGCAAGAGAATTGCGCGGGCGTTATCGTGATCTTCATGCAGCGGACGGTTGGGTTTCTGGCATTTTTCGCATCCGCGTGGATACGACCGTGCCAATCCCCAACACTAGAATGATTGATGCGGCCACGCCCGGCCAGCCGGCGCTGGTCCACGCTTTCCCGGTGGCGGTGCCCAAAATGCTGGCGCCTGCGTAATAAAAGAAGAGATAGAGAGAGGCCGCGAGCGCCTTGCCCGTTCCGGCGCGGCGGCCGATCCACGCGCTCGCGACCGTGTGCGCTCCAAAATATCCAAACGAGATCAAGCTGAATCCCGCCAGAATCACCCAGAGCGGATGCGCCAGAGTGATGATTACGCCGCTCAGCATGGCCACGACCATCACCCAAAGCACGGCGCGCGATCCGCGCTTCCCGGCCAGATGCCCGGCCAAGGGCGAGCTCCCAATGCCGAAAATGTAAACGAGGTAAATCAATCCCACGTCCGATTGGCTCAGCCGGTAGGGAGACGCAACTAGCCGAAATGCGATGTAATTGAACACCGAAACATTGCTGCCCATCAGCAGGAAACCCATTAGATAGAGGCGCAGCAAGACGCGATCGTGCAAATGACTTTTCGCCGTGGCTAGCAATTCCGTCACGGACGGCTCGTGCGCGGTGAAATGCCGCGAACGCGGCAGAAGTGCAAGGAACAGCACGCTCGAGCACAGCGCGATTCCGCCGATGCCGCACAGCGCCCATCGCCAGGAAAACGCGTCGGTGAGAAAGCCGGCGATCAGGCGTCCGGTCATGCCGCCGAGCCCGGTACCGCCGATGTAAAGACCCATGGCCAGGCCGCTGGCGTTGGGATGAAATTCTTCGCTGACGTAAGCCATGGCGACGGCTGGCAATCCGCTCAGCGCAAATCCGGCGAGCGCGCGCGCCGCCAGAAACAGCAACCAGTTGGGCGCCATGGCGGCTGCGAGGGTCAGCGTGGCGGACGCGATCAGCGATGCGCACATCACCGACTTGCGTCCCAATATTTCGGAAATGCTGCCGCCCAGCAGAAGGCCGATTCCGAGCCCCGCCGTGGGGATCGAAAGCGCCAGGCTGCTGGCGGTGGGGCTGACTCGAAACACGCGCGCCAGTTCGGGCAGCAGCGGCTGCACGCAATAGAGCAGCGCAAACGTGCTGAACGCGGCGGCGAAGAGCGCCACGTTGGCGCGCCAGAATTCTCCGGTGCCCGCTTCAATGTATGCGGAATCCAGATCGTGTATATCGGTGGAATCCAAGTTCGAATTCTCGCGAAGAGCCAAACGGGGAATTGTATCGGAAAAGACCTCGTTCCAGGATTTTTGTGACCGGCAAATGCGCGATCGTCGCGCAATGATAGAATGGCTTGCCAGCGGTACGCATAGTACACTCAGTCAGTTTCGATTCGTACCCCGCGACATTCCTGCATCAGCGGCGTTGGTTAGGGTTTTGTTTTCTTGGGCCCCTGCGCGGAACGCCGGAGGTGGCTTCCGGATGCCCGCGATTCATGCGCGACGGCGTTTCGCGCGACCGACCGTGGAAATTTCGTTTAAATGGCTCAGCTCGAAAATTACCGGCTGAAGGTATTTCGGACCGTAGCTGAGCGGCTGAGTTTTCGCAAAGCCGCCGAAGAGCTTTTCCTCACGCAGCCTGCGGTCACCCTCCAAATCAAAGCGCTCGAGGAAGACTTGGGAGTGCGCCTCTTCGACCGCACCTTTCCCCGAGTCTCGCTAACGCGCCAAGGCTCGATCCTCTTCCGCTATGCCCAGAAGCTCGCAACGGTAGCCGCCGAGGCCGAACGGCAAGTCGCTTCGGAGGAGGGACAGATATCTGGAGAGCTGCGCCTGGGAGTTTCGACCACGATCGCACAGTACATTCTTCCCCGTCTTCTCGGTGCTTTTCTGGCCGAACATCCACGAGTTCATCTTATTCTGCAGGGAGGAAATACGGAGGTGGTGGTGCAGTTCCTCCTTCAGGGAAAGGTTGTGCTTGGACTCATCGAAGGTCCGTCGCGCCACCGCGGCGTCCGCACCGCGCCCTTCATGGAGGATGAACTCGTGTTGGTCGCGCGGCCGAATTTCGAAGGCGATAGCCTAACTCGCCGGCAATTGCTCGAGTCAACGCTTCTGATGCGTGAGCAAGGCTCCGGATCGCGACGCGTGGTCGAGGATGCGCTCGAACGAGCGGGGTTGAAGCTGCGGTGTTTTAAGAACGTGCTAGGTCTCGATTCCACGGAAACAATAAAATCGTCTGTGGAGGCAGGATTGGGGATTGGATTTGTCTCGCGGTGGTCGATTGCGAAAGAACTGGAATTGGGCGCACTCAAGGTCGTAGGAGCAGCCGGCATTCGCGTGAAGCGGCATCTGTGTCTAGCCTGCCGGGTGGGTCCGAAGCCACATGGTCCCAGCGCCGCGTTTCGCGATTTTGCGTTGGCTCGCTCATCGCTGCTTTCCGATGCGCAAATCAAATCGCCTGCTCCGGCTGGAATTCCTTGATAAGCATGACTAATGGGAGATTAAGATTGCTGCTTGGACGCCGCCGCAATATTGGCGAGAGAATAGCGCCGCAGATATGAATGCTATATTTCGGCCACTCAACTTCACCGACAATCAGGAGTTATCGGCAGTTATATCGGAAATTCCCTGCATTCAAGGTTCTCATTCTGAAAAGGAGATGCACACGTGAGCGATATTTCCCGCAGGTCTTTTGTTGGCGCCGTAGCGACGGGAGTGGCGGCCATTGCCGCAGCCGGCTCTGTTGCCGATGCACAACTCGTCTATCGCGAATCCGAATGGAAGATGAAAGATTTCGATCGTTTGGTAAAAACACCGGCGAGTGTGCGGCAAGTCTTCGACGTAACGGCGATAGAGAACGGAATGTTTCTGAACGCCATAAAGAATTCGCTAAATGGCTTGGAATATGGATTCGGGATTCCGGCCAGTGGAATTCAGATCGTCGCTGCGCTGCACGGCCCGGCGAATGCCGTGAATTATGACGATTACGTCTGGTCGAAGTACCACATCGGCGACATTTTTAAAGTGAACGATCCCAAAACCGGGCAGCCGGCCGAGCGCAACGTTTTCTATCCCAGCAAAGCGGGCGCGGATATGCGCTACGCTTCGAAAGATCCGGATAGCGAAGATTCGATCTATCAGGATGCGAGCGTGCAGGCGATTCAGTCTCGCGGAGTGAAGTTCCTAAGCTGCCACACCGCCCTGGAAGAGCAGGCCCGGTTTCTGGTTAAGCGGCTCAACCTTTCCGAGAGTCCCGAAGCGGCCGTCAAGGACATGATCGCGCACAAGTTGCCGGACGTTTTGGTCGTGCCGTCGATGGTCGCCAGTTTGGCGCTGTTGCAAAATCGCGGGCATTACGCGTACATGAGGTCGTAGCGTGACTCGATCACTGCGGAGCTCGGCGTACGCGTGTGCCGTTCTGGTGCCTCTGCTGTTTGCGTCGGCGATACAGGCGAACGCGCAAAAGTTCCCGCCATGGAGCCGCGGCGCGAATAATCCCGCCTCGGCGAAGGGCTATGTGTTTCAGGTGGAGGGCGTCGATAGCGTTCCCGATTTGCACGGCAATCCCGCGGGGGCGCGGCTGGTTCTCTTCATCGCCGGAAATCAGTTCATGGCGCTGCCGAAGCTGATCGCCGGGTTCGAACACCAACATCCCGAGCTGCGCGGTCGAATTTTCTATGAGACGCTGCCGCCTGGAATTTTGCGCAAGCAGATCGATCACAATGGCGCACTGACGCTCGGCAACCTTACGCTGCAAGTACACGCGGACGTCTACCAGGCCAGCCTTCGCGTACTTTCAGTGATGCTCGAAAAGCATCAGGTGGAGCAAAGCGTTCCCTACGCTACCAACGATCTGGAAATCATGATCGCTGCCGGAAATCCACATCACATCGGATCGCTTGCCGACCTTGGACGCAAAGACGTGCGCCTCTCGATGCCGAACCCGCAGTGGGAAGGCGTGGCGAATCAGATTGCCGATTCGCTGCGCAAAGCGGGCGGCGAAGCACTGCTGCAAAAGGTGATGGTCACGAAGGTGAAGGACGGCGCCACGTATCTAACGCAGGTCCACCATCGGCAAACGGCCATGCGCATTCTTAGCGGCCAGTCCGACGCGGGAGTCACCTGGGCTCCCGAGGTGCAATTTCAAGAATTGATCGGCAACCCGATAACGGGAATTGAAATTCCTGCGGATCAAAACACGACGGCGATTTACGCCGCGGGAGTTTTGACTGGTGCGCCGCACGAGGCCGCCGCGCGCGCGTGGGTCGCCTACTTGGCTTCCGCAGAAGCGCAAACGATTTATCGCGAATACGGGTTCGGCGCGCCTCCCGCTACGGCGAACGACAAACCGTGAAATCGTCGGCTTGGAAATTGATTTTCGCGATGGCTGTGGTGATTCTCGCCGGACTCGTCTCGGCAGCGCTGGCGGCTGGGACGAGACGCGCGCCTGCGAAGCAGGCTCAAAATTCAACGCCAGAAAATCAGCCGGCGTGGACAGCGCCTGATCCGGCGAGCATTCCAGCCGGTCCACTCGGAGACAGCATCCGCCTGGGTCTGAATGTATTTCACGACACGCCGCATTACGCCGCCAAGTACACGGGCGACAAACTGAGCTGCTCCGATTGCCATCTGCAAAATGGAACCGCTGCGTATTCCTCGCCGATGGTTGGCTTGCCGGGATTGTTTCCCATGTACCGCGAACGTTCTGGGCGCGTGGTCACCTTTGCCGATCGCATCAACGAATGCATGACGCGCAGCGAAAACGGCATCCCGTTCGCTTCCCGCAGCCCTGAGCTGATTGGACTGATCGCGTACATCCAATGGCTATCGCAGGGCTGGCCGACCGGCAAATCGTTTCCGGCACGCGGGCTGGTGAAACTTCGCTCGCTGCATGGCGACCCAGCGAACGGTGCGAAGATCTATTCGGCGCAGTGCGCCGTCTGCCATCAAGCGAACGGTGCGGGGATCCCGCCGAATTTTCCGCCAGTGTGGGGGCCGACTTCGTTTAACGACGGAGCGGGAATGAGCCAAGTGCCCACGATGGCCAGGTTCGTGCAGCACGCCATGCCTCAAACTCATCCCGGTTCGCTGACGGCTCAGCAGGCATACGACGTGTCCGCGTACGTCGACAGTCAGCCGCGGCCAAAATTCGACACGCAGTATTCGATTTACTGACGCGCACGATTGGCGAACTTTGGCGCGCCCTTCAGAATCCTGCCGGCCGCTCGCCAACCACGCCGAAAGCGCGCTCCAGCGCCAAGCCTGCTTCGCCCAGCGTGCCTTCTTCAAATAGGCGGCCGATCAGCGTGACCCCGTGCGGCACGCGCCTGGGTGGCGAGAATTTCGGCAGCGGCCTCTGCAGATCGGGAGCCCAATCGCTGCGCGCCTCCGACACGTCCACGAATCCCGCGCGCAACGTCAGCGAAGGATGCCCGGTGTGGTTGGTAATCACCAGCATCTCGTCTCTGAGCGACGGCACCAGGAGCAAGTCGACCTCCGAAAAAACGCGCCGCATCTCCTCCGCGACCTTCCGCCGCAGCCGGTCCGCTTGCACGAAATCCACCGCTGAGAGAAAACGCGATTGCCGGAAAGTATTCGGCCACGCGTCCGGAACCTGCATCGTGAGTTCATCCACTTCGTGATCCAGCGTGATTTTTTCGAATGCTGCCGCGGATTCGGCGAATAGAATCAGGTTCAGCGAATCGTAGGGCCAGTTTGGAATGCTCACTTCCACCGGCGTCATGCCCACTTTTTTGACGGTCTGCAGCGCGGCGCGGTCGACGTCCGTCGCTGGAGGCTCTTTCATCCATTGCGGGAAATAGCCCACGCGCAATCCGCGCACGCTGGCGTTGGCGTCGAAATCCAATTTGCCTGGCAAGCTGGCCACATCGCCCACGTCCGGCCCGGAAATTGCGTGCAGCACGAGCATGGCGTCCTCGACGCTGCGGGTCATGGGACCGAGCTTGTCGAGCGACCAGCACAGCGTCATCGCTCCGGTTCGCGCCACTCTTCCGTACGTCGGGCGCAGTCCTGTGATTCCGCATCGCATGCTTGGGCCGATGATGCTTCCTCCTGTTTCGCTGCCGATCGAAAAGCCCACCAGTCCAGCGGCTGTCGCCGCGCCCGGCCCCGCGCTCGATCCCGACGAGCCTTCCTGCAGCAGCCATGGATTCATGGTCTGCCCGCCAAACCAGATGTCGTTGAGGGCCAGCGCGCCCATGCTCAGTTTTGCGACCAGTACCGCGCCCGCCTCGTGCAGCCTGTTGACGACCGCAGCGTTTTTCGCCGGCACGCGATCGATGAACGGTTTCGCGCCGTACGTGGTTCGGATTCCCGCAGTGTCCAGCAAGTCCTTCGCGCCCCACGGAATGCCATGCAGCGGACCGCGATATTGTCCTGACGCGATTTCCTGATCCGCTTGCGCGGCTTGTCGCAGCGCCAATTCTCGCGTCAGCGTAATCACGCAGCGTAATTCCGGGTTGAAGCGCTCCAGCCGCGCGAGATAAATCTGCGCCAGTTTTGCGGAGCTGATCTCGCGCTTCTCGATCCACTGCGAGAGCTGCGTGACTCCAGCGAACGCAATGTCGTCTTCGCTGGAAGGCAGCGGCGATGCATCACCTGCGCTGCGCACGAATCGATCCTGCTGCCGCCGCAATTTCATTCCCGGCAGAATCGGATCCCAGCGCGTTGCCGGCGCGAGCGTCGAATCCAGCGCCACTTTTCGCGGGCCTGTGCGCCGCTCGTAGAGCGCAGCCATCGAGTTTCGCCAATTGCTGGCCGCTTCGGCGCGGTGGACTTCCGACATTTCCACTTGCACCAGCTTTTCAGCGTCCGCAAAGGTTTGGGCGGAGACTTCCGGCCCGGCGGCCGGCGAGGTGCCAAAGGCTGGTGGCGTGCCGGGCGTTGTTTTCACAGGCTTCTGCGGCGTTTGCGTTCCGATGGGATTATCCTTTCGCTTCTGCAATTTGTCCGGCACGTCCGCCGCCACGCCCATCAGACCCAGCGACGTTTGCGCCAAGAACTCTCTGCGCGTCTTTTTCATTTCGCCTCCGAGTTGAGCCTCAGGGCATGGCCGACAGCGAATCGACTACAGATGCGGGGCACAGTTGGAGATGCGCGTGCCTTGCCTGACTGGATATATTCGCACAGGAAGAGGAATTCTGAGTTTATTGCTTGGTGAAACCGATCCAACGGCCGAAACCGACCACCAGAATCCAAAGAGCCAGCGAAATTCCGCCGGCGAGCTTGGCGGCGAGCGGGGTGCTTTTCTCGCGATCCCAGCCGCCGACGCCGCGAAACGCGCCGAACTCGAAAATCGCAGTATTGATTCCGACCAGCAGAAGGGTCAGCATTTTGAGGCGAAATGGAACGTCCTCGTAGTATTTCGTCGCGTCGGAACTGAACATCAGGAAGCCCGCGATCACAGCGCACGCGAAGCTCGCCCATGTCCACGGCAGTATTTCGCGATGCATTTCGGTGATGCTGCGGTCGCGCGAAGCGAGGCCCAGCAAACGAAGATCGAACATGGCCGCGGAGCCTACGACAAGCGTTATGGCTAGGACGTGAACGGTTTCGATGGTCGGAAACATCCAGGTGGAAGTGCGAATGGCCGCTGCCATTTTCGTGTTTTCTACCCAGGAACAGAACTGCGGAATAATCGTGGCGATCAATGATTTGCCTTCATATTCGCTGAAACCTGTAACCGGCTCGTTCAGTAGTAAGCAATCCAGCGGCCGGCCGTTATGATGCCAACCCACAGCACCAAGGAAATTGATCCCGCGAATTTGGCCGCGATGGCGCGCTTGTCCCAATATGCCGCGTCTTTGTTCCTTGTGTAAACGAGCAGGGTAATCAGAAATACCACTAACACCATGATCATCTTGGCGCGGAAATAAGGGTTCATCAGCTCGCGCGTCGGCTCGCCGATGATCAGAATGATACCGGTCAGCAACATCACGGGAAGAGTCCAGAAAACCCATGGCACCCAGCGGCTGACGGCGCGCGAAATCGGCTGCGTGCGTCCGGTAAACCCCAGCAGGCGCAGGTCGAGCATGGCCATCGTCGAAATCACAATGGATATGCAGAGAATGTGGATCGTCTGCACCGCAGGGATGATCCACAGCACGGTCTGAATTTTCAGGCTGACGGGCGTGTTCGACAGCCAGTTGCAGAAACTTTGTAGCATCGGGCCCACCCCCGAAATCGCGGCCCGAATACTACTCCGTCCACAGCCGTCTGTCGATCAGATTGATTGAGCCGGTCACAACCTTTCCGCTAACCCCGAAGACTTTGTATACATTGCGAACTCGTTGACGCGCGGCACAAAGGCTCGTACAGTGGCACGCACTTGGGGGTCGTTGACGGCTGAAATCATGCGTCAAACGGGAGGCCACATGAATCGATCCAAGAAGCTTTTCGTTGCGAGTCTCGCGCTGTCGTTGGCAATGGCCGCGCTCTCTCCTGGTGCGACCGCGCAGCAAGACAAATCGTCGGCGGAATTTCCGGAAGGCGCTCTGGCGCCGAGTAACCTCGCCAAACCGCGTCCGAAGCCGCCATTTAACTTGACCGGTTTGTGGATGGTGGATCTGAGCGCGGGATTCAGCTCGTTTATGTTTGGGCCGCCGTATCCGAAATTCAAGCCCGGGGCGCAAGCGGCGTACGAAGAGGCGCAGCAAGCTGCCAAGGAGCACAAATCATTTCGCGACGATATCGGCCAATGCTATCCCGCGGGAATGCCGATGATCATGACGCGCGTGTGGCCCATTGCGATGATTCAGCTCCCGACCGCAATTTACATGATCAGCGGATTTGAAAACGCTCTGCGCATCATTTACATCGATGGGCGTGCGCACACCGATCCGGACATCGTGGTTCGCTCGTTCAACGGCGATTCCGTGGGCCACTGGGAAGGCGACACGCTGGTTGTGGACACCACCAGCATGGTCACCGCTCATCATTGGATCGATTCAGGGTTGCCGCTGAGCGACGAGTTTCACATTATCGAGCGCATGCGGCTGATCAACGACGGGAAAACGCTGGAAATCAAGTACATCATGACCGACCCGAAAAATTGGGAAGGTGAATGGACCAGCACGAAAAAGTGGCAGCGCGAGGACGATCAGGACATCACCGAGGTGGAGTGCACGCCGGACCTGAACACGCACTTGCTGAGCACGCAGGACGAGTTGCAACATTAAACTCGGCGTTCGCGCCCGCAATCGCCTGCCGCGGATGCGCCGGTCACCGCGCTAATACTTGGGGGCGGCCTTGTACGTGGGGTCGGACAGCACCGTGCCGTTCGCCAAAGTCGCAGACATAAAGCTGCCGCCCTTATCGCCGCTCCGCAAGGGGTGAATCAAAATCGTAACTTTGTCGCCAGGCTTCAGGCTCGTCGATTTCCAGCCTTGCCGCGCCAGATTGTTGGGGCTGTTGCACTCCACGCTCCAGCGGTCCGTCCCGCCCTTCTCGTTAGGCACATCGATGGAGATCCAGCTGTGAGGATTCGTCCATCCGAATTGCACCACGGTACCGACCAGTTTGACGGTCTTGGTGTGGTCGAACATCGCGGCGGAGTGATGAGCCGCCGCTGGAACCGCGGTCAAAACGAAAGCTGCAAGAAGAATTGCGCTGATGCACCAGGGCGATCGAGAGTTCCTCATAATTGCCTCCGCCGCGAATGGTCTCGGTTCTACTTGGCCCGTCAAAACGAAATCGAATGCCGTCCGACGTTCGAAAATGTTATCCGGGATCACTTGCCGCCAGGGGGCAGCTTGGTCAAGTGACGGAAAGCCGCCTCGTCCAAGGTGCGCCCGTCGGCAAACTTCAGCGAAATAAAAAGGCCGCCCTTTTCGCCATTGCGAAGGGGCCAGACTACCACCGAAATCTTGTCGCCCGCCTTCAGGCTGCTCGATTGCCATCCCTGGCGGGTCAGATTGTTGGGGCTGTTGCATTCGAGGCTCCACTTGTCGACTCCGCCGACGGCATTGGGCACGTCGAGTTCGATCCAGCTGTGCGGATTGGTCCACTGAAAATCATGCACGGTGCCGACCAGCACCATCTCCTTGTTGCGGTCGAACATGGCGAAGGAATGGTGCGCCAACGCAGGAGTGGCTGTAACCATCAGCAGCACACCTAGGAATGCGAGCCTCGGTATCCTCATCATGATTCCTCAATAAAGATTGCTATTCCACCCCGCGCGGTCCACTGTCCTACACTTCCCCTATCCGAGTCTCATACCACAAATTGGCGTTGCGCGGCCAGCGCTGTTTATCGCTGCGCGATGATTATCGAATGATACCAGCCGCGCCGGTTGTTTGGTATGCTCTGGCACCGATCGGCCTCAGTCGAAGAGGGGAGAACTAGTGAAGCCATTCTCCGCCGGATTGATATTGTGCTCGAGTCTACTCTTGCTCGGAGCCGCCGCGTGCAGGGCGCAAACTCCGCCTCCTACGGACAACGCCGCGCCGACACCGGCCCAGCGCAAGGCTGCTTACGACTCGCTGGCAAAACTTCCCGATTGGGCAGGGATATGGGTGCTGGACTTCGGTCCGGTTGCAGGGCACGCGGACGAAGCACCCATACTGACTCCCGCCGCCGAAGCACAGCTCAAGATCAATCTTGCCGACGAAGCGAAGAATGAGCCGCCGCCATCGGAAAGCGCGAATTGCCTGCCGCCGGGAATGCCAACGATCATGTTTCAGCCCTACGACGTAGAGTTTTTGTTCACGCCGGGGCGCGTGACCATTATTCAGGAAGCGTACATGCAAGTGCGCCGCGTATTCACCGACGGCCGCGGCCATCCGGCGAATCTCGATCCCACCTTCAACGGGAATTCGATCGGGCATTGGGAGGGCGACACGCTGGTGATCGATACCGTGGGCCTGGGCCACCGCACTCCGCTGGGGTACCACGAATTGAATCATGGGCCGCATCTGCACGTGATCGAACGCATCTATCAAACCGGACCCGATAAACTCGAAGACGACATGACGCTGATCGATCCGGATGTGCTTCAGAAGCCTTGGCACACGGTTCACACTTTCACGCGCCATCGCGATTGGGAGCAAATCGAATACATCTGCGAGCAAAACAACCGCAATCAAATCGAAAACGGTCAAATCAAGCCCTTCTAAGGCTACGATCGTCGGAAAACAGCGTGTAGCTGCGACGGGCCGGTCGCGACGGCTTGAAGATGGAAAGCACGAAAGGTTCCCACTGGCGCGCGGATATCTTTTTGCCTCTCGTCGCCTCTCGCGCCGCTCTTGAACGTTTGGCTGAATGCCCGTAAACTAATTTCAGTTGCAGAGAATTCCTAGTTCCGCGCTCTGAGTCCAATCCTGCTCTCAAGTCGTCTAAAGTAAGGGGGTACGTTCGCTTGCGCATGCGAATTTTTAAGTTCGCCGCAGTGGTTCAGGTTCTGCTGCTGGCGACGCACTGGTTTGTGTACGAAACGTGGACCATGCTGCGTGCGGCCCCCGACCCGCCCGGCGTGTCTTGGCTATTCATCGCGGCGGTTGCTCTGTCGTTCACATTTCTGACTGCCTCGCTGCTGGCGTGGCGTTACGCAAATGTTGCCGTGCGGATTTACTACACGATTGCATCGGTGTGGCTGGGCTTTTTCAGTTTCTTCTTCTTCGCCTCGTGCCTGGCGTGGATCGTATTCGGCGCTACGCGCTGGCTCGTGCCCGCGTGGCCGTCGAGCCTGATTCTCTACTCCTGCTTTGGGCTGGCTCTAGCCGCCGGATTTTATGGCCTCATTAACTCCGCTCTGGTGCGCGTGCGGCGCGTGGCGGTGAAACTCCCCAATCTGCCGGAATCGTGGCGCGGACGAGTGGCCGCGCTGGTTACCGACACGCATCTTGGGCACGTGCGCGGAGTGCGATTTGCGAAGCGGCTGGTCGCCAAGCTATCGCGGCTGGCGCCGGACGTGGTTCTGATCGGCGGCGATCTATATGACGGCACGGCCGCAGATGCGGGGCGGCTCGCCGAACCTTTGCGGAAGTTGTCGGCTCCCCTGGGAGCGTACTTCATCACCGGAAATCACGAGGAATTTCATCATCGCGCGCAATATATCGACGCGGTGGAACATGCCGGTGTTCGAGTGCTGAACAACGAAAAAGTAGATCTCGATGGCGTGCAGCTCGTTGGCGTTCACGACCGCGATTCCGCCGAGCCGGAACGATTCCGCGCCATCTTGCAAAGTGCGCATATCGATCCGAACACGCCCAGCATCCTGCTCACTCACGAACCCAACTTGCTGGGAATTGCCGCCGACGAGAAGATCGACCTGCAGCTCTCCGGCCACACGCACGGCGGCCAGTTCTTCCCGTTCACCTGGTTCACGTCGCGGATCTATGGACCATTCGTCTACGGACTGAATCGGGTAGGCAACCTGCTGGTGTATACGTCGTACGGCGCGGGCACGTGGGGTCCGCCGCTGCGCGTGGGCACCAGTCCTGAAATCGTCCTCTTTAGATTCGAGTGATCTGCCGTGCTGCTTGGCAGCCGGTAGGACTCCCGAAATTGACCTCTTCGTGAAGGTTTTCGCGTGTGATTCCCTTCAGCAGATCCGACGGGGCGTATTCCCCTCGACGTACCGCCGCAATCACAATCCGTCCGGATTCCTCGCGCACATCGACAGCTTCGCAAATTTTCAGATGCGCAGCGCGCAGTAGTCGCATGGGAATGCGGATGAATCGCTATTTCCGCGCTTCTTGATGGTGGACTTCATTTGTGCTCTCCTATCCAATCTCGCGATGCCCATGCCTGAAATGTGCGCAGAAAGCGTGTGCGTATATCAATCGTACTCCGCAAATCGCGCAATCTCTGGCAAAATATCCGCCGTGTCCAACCAATCTATGAACCCTATTTTTAATGGCAACAAGCTGAAGCTCGGCACTTTTTGCACCAACACCGTGCCGTACATGACTTACCTTCCGGAGCGCCGCGACCCCACGTGGGAAGGCTGCGTGGCCGGCGCGCGCATCGCGGATGAAGCGGGCCTCGAAGCCATCGTCCCCATCGCGCGATGGAAGGGCTACCTGGACGACAAACCGGATCATTACTCAAACGTCGTTTTCGACGTGTTTACCTGGGCCGCAGGAATCGCGCAGGCCACAAAATACTCGGCCGTATTCGCCACTTCGCACGCGCCCAACATGCACCCGGTGTTGGTGGCCAAACAATGCGCCACGATCGACGCGATCTCCGGAGGGCGCTGCTCGCTCAACGTAGTCGGCGGCTGGAATCGCCGCGAGTTCGACATGTTCGGCATCGACTTGATGGAGCACGACCAGCGCTACGTCTACCTGGAGGAATGGCTAAATCTTTTGCGGCAATTGTGGACCGATCCGGGCGAATTCGATTACGAGTCCAAATATTTCCGCATGAAGAAGGCCATCTCGCGCCCGCATCCGCTGCAAAAAGGCGGCATTCCCATCATGAATGCGGCGCAATCGCCCGCGGGCATTCGCTTCTCGGCAAAAAATTCGGATATCGGCCTGATCAGCCTGCAAGGCGACAAACCGGCTGACTGGAAGCCGCAGATCGAAAAGTATAAGCGCGTGGCGCGCGAGGAATTCGGCCGCGAAATTCAGCTGTGGACCAATGGCTCGGTGGTCCAGGGCGAAACGCAAAAGGAAGCCGACGAGATCGTCCGCCGCTACACCGAGGAATATCTCGACAACGAGTGCATGGACAGCATCATGGCCACGATCAGCAAGGAGAACAATGTTCCGCCCGATTCTCCGCAGCTGGCCTTCATGCGCAAACGGATGTCCATGGGCGCGGGGCATCCGCTGGTTGGAACCGCGCAGAGCATCGCCGAAGAACTGGTCCGCGTTTCCGAAGCTGGCATCGACGGAATCATTCTCACTTGGGTCGACCACGTCGATGGCGTCGCGCGGTTCACTCGAGGCGTGGTGCCGTTGCTCGAGCAAGCCGGCGTGCGCAAGCCGCATGTAAAACCGCGCTGACGCCGCTCCCGCAAAGGATCGCCCACATCAACTCTGCCCGAAAATATTGAACCTTCACGAATCCGGATTTCGCTGATACGCCCGTCTGGCAAACCTGAAAGCAGATGGCAGCATCCTATATCCGCTATCGGCACATTTATCGGCACATTCGAAAGGGCTCGCAGCTATCTCAGGCGACAATACCTATTCGTATGCCCGCACCTTCTTGGGTTCGCAAAGAATCGATGTGCAGATGTTTTGAGTTGGGCGCGCGCGTGCTGATAGGCGCGGCGCTTGCACTTATGGGGAATGCGTTGGCGGTTCGCGCGCAAGTTGCACAACCGCCCGCGTCACCGCCGACTAACCCGCGCGCCAGCCAAGCAGCAACTCCGCCAACCGCAGCCAACACTGCAGAGCAAAGTTCCACGCAACAAGAAACCGGAATGATCGCCGGCAACATCGTCGATCGGAGCGGAACGCCCGTATTCGGCGCGGATGTGACGCTGACAAGCAACGCACCTTCCGCTCCAATCAAGTCGCAGACGGATCAGAATGGCCACTTCTCCTTTGCCAATGTTTCGCCCGGTGTATTTAAGCTTTCCATCACAGCCATGGATTTCGCGCCGCAGACGGTTTCCGCCACGCTGGCTCCCGGCGAGTATCACACCATGCCGCAGATCAAGCTGACGCTCGTTCCGGTGGTGACGCAGATCGTGGTGAAGCCGCAGGCCGTAATCGCACAAGAGCAGTTGCACGTCGAGGAAAAGCAGCGCGTACTCGCGGTATTTCCAAATTTTTATGTCACCTACCTGCCGAACCCGGCGCCGCTCGATGCCCGCCAGAAATTTCAGCTGGCGTGGAAATCCACATTCGATCCGGTTACGTTCTTCGTGGTCGCAGCGGGGGCGGGACTTCAGCAAGTAGACGGACAGTACAGCGGCTTCGGCTATGGATTCGAGGGTTACGCTAAACGTTACGGCGCTACATACGCGGATATTGGCATCGGCACTTTTTTGGGCGATGCCGTGTTTCCGTCCGTGTTTAAGCAGGACCCGCGCTTCTTCTACAAGAGCGGCGGAAGTGTGCGCTCGCGCATCTGGTATGCGCTCGCCATGGCCGTAATATCCAAGGGGGATAATGGCCGATGGCAGCCGGACTATTCGAATCTTTTGGGAGACGGGGTTTCAGGCGCGCTCTCAAATCTTTATTACCCGCCGGCGGACCGCACCGGCGTGGCGCTTACGTTTGAAAATGTCGGAATCAGCATCGGCGCGCGCGCAGCTGACAATCTGGTGCAGGAATTCCTGATCCCGAAGCTGACCTTCAAATCTCCTTTCTCCCACCGCCATCAGCATCAGCCGAACCATCCCTAGCAGTCGCCGCACGCTTTTGCAGCCCTACTTAGGTTTATAGTGCGATGGGTTGGAATCCGTGGCCGGCGTGTCCGATAGGCTGCCGGACTGAAAGCCCGGCGCTACACAACCGGCGCGCAAATTCGCGTTATGGCGAACGTTTCAGATTTTTCTCAATGTCGAACAGATCGTCCCGTCGGAGGTTTTTCGGCACGCGGCCTTCGCGGTGCTCGCGGCTCGCCCGGATCTGCACATCTTCAGTTGGGCGAGCAAACCACGTCGAATTTCCCTCCTCCGGTCGGTGAGTGCGCCACTCGGATCTGATTCCTGGCCTTCGCCGAAATGTACACACCTGTCAATCGCGCCGCCGTGGAGTTCGTGGCGGTCAAGTAGCAGTGTCCGGATGGCGTCATGCCTGGCATGGCCACCGCGTCGCTGGTTGCCGCTGTGGTTGTGAAAGACGTGGCGATCATTACGCCAAGCGTTCCCGAAGCGGCGGGCAGATTCTGGACGTAGTCACCGTCCAGCGGCGCAGCTTTCACATCGATCTTATGGACACCGTTGACCACGCGAATTAATGGCGTCTTCATGCCCTTGGACGAAATAGCGGGCGTCCCATCGGTCTGCGTGTATTGGAAAAAGTTTGTGAAGTGATCGCCGGTTAAAGTCACCGGACAGGAGCGGAACGGAGTTCCCGCCGAACCCTGGCCTCTGGTGTCCACCGCAATCCACACACCCGCATATCCGGACGGAATGGTGCACTGCACTTTGATTGCGTCCGATCCGCTGGTTTGTACAATGGCTCGACTGGACGGCCCATATCCGCCGTCCCATCCAGCTCCCGCCACATCTACGGCGTGCCTTCCGGCTGCCCACGTTCCTTTTCCTTCCGCTGTGGCGGAGACTCCCGTTACGCGCTGCGGGAAGAAAATAGAACCGCCCATCGCCAGATTGCGGCCCATGTAATTCGTGCCGTAATAGCGCGGGACGCAGGCGCCTTGCCCTGGCGAGCACTCCGAACCAGGCGAGCTGGCAACGTCTACGTTCTGGCCTGCTCCCGGGTTGTCCTCCACCAGTCCCGGCATGTACGACCCGGTAACCAGCGGCGCGCAGTACCGTGCCTTGCTGATCGAGAAGTTGTGATAGCCGCCGCCGGTGTACACAAGATTGGCAAACGCCGGGACCAGGTTGGAATCACAAGTAATGTTGGAGATCTTTCCGTACGACACCAAGGGCCCTCTCGCGCTGGCTGAATACCCAAACACAAATGGCTGCCACGGCGCCTGGTAGGTCTGCACGTTCGAGAATGACTCCAGCGGAATCGTCATATCCGACTGTCCAAAGCTTGAATCCAGCTCGATGCCACGCCCGAGAAAAGTGTTCTGCCCGTCCAGAGTAACCGACTGCATTCCGCTGAATCCGTCCACAATGTCGATCGCGCCAAGCGGAAGCATGCTCTTCGGCTGGCCCGGTTCAGTGGCCCCTCCGAAGCTGATGGACGGAGCACCTTGCATGTTTAGGTCGTGCAGGTGCATGCTGAATCCCGCGCCTCCGAGGACCAGCGGGGTGGCCGCGTCGTAGGAATTAGCCCAAAACGAGGAATCGCCGATGTCGCCGTACGCATCCGCGTCGTATAGATTTGTCTGCCCGTTGCTCTGCTCCGTAAAGGCCAGCCCGCGAACGATCAGCGGAGCAAGATCGCCTGCATTCGACTCCTCGATTTGCGGATTCCCCAGCCCGGCAACGGACGTGTATGGCTTGGTGGCGAATTGCGGTGCGGCGCTCCAGCCAAACGGTTCGCTATTGTCCACAATCAACGATTGCGTGGCGTTGGCAGTGTCATTAGCCACCACTGGAGCGGTCAAAATCCATTTCGTCCAGTAGCAATAGTTGGCCGTCGCTACATCAAACGGAGCGTTCCAAACGAAGGTGCCGAGTCCAGGAGGGAAATACACTGCGCCGCCGTGATTTTTACACGCCGCGTTGTCCGCGGCTTGAATTGCCAGGCTGTTGTCGTGGAATACTTTCGCGCCGCTGACGGATGCGGCCGGCGCCGGTCGCACCCTCACCACGTTCCCGTCGATGGCTACAATTCTGCCCACATATTCATCGTTTAGCGCGGTGGTCGGAGGAACGGCCGGAACGTTCGCGGCTGGCGGCGGCACGTAGCGCGCTTCCGCCATCGGCCCCCAATCGCGAAATTGGTTGGAAACGTCGTCGTTCATGCTCGCAGTGGCCGGTAGCGTGCCCCCGATCAGCGAGTACCCCGAACCGTAATTCGCGTAGATATAATAGCGATGGACCCTCGACGCATTCGCCCCTGCCCCGCGCGGGCACCTCACCATATTCCATTCCCATGCCACCACTCCCATGCGGTTCCACGACCAGTTCTCACCGAAGCCTTGCAGCAGCGAACCAGTTTCGGTCGACGCGGGCAATAACGCGGTGTTGAGCGTGAAAGTGTCCGTGCCAGCAGAAGCGATTGCGTACCAGCCGTCGAAATCCATTGGCGCAACGCCGTAAATCTGCACCACCGTTCCAACGGTAAAATTATGGCGTTCATCGGTTGTAACGGTGATCGTGCCGGAAGTGGAGCGCGTGATCGATCGGATGATGAAGCCGTTCACCATGCGGCCGGTATCCCTGGATGTGCCGCGCCCGCTCGAATTTCG
>DATLSB010000111.1:0-7835 GCA_035534415.1 Candidatus Dormiibacterota bacterium
GACGCTAAGAATAGGCTTGGCGGCAGGTTTCGTGTTCGCGGCAGCTGGATGGGCAGTTCGTCTTGTCGATGAGGATGTAGGTGTGGCACGCCGCGCAGATCACGCCATAGATCGTCTCGCTGAATTGGTCGTGTCCCGCTCCCGCCTGTGAAGCGTGTTCGCTGCGCGCCTGCGCTCGGCTGATGGCCATGCCGATATTATACGTAACACTGCGCGCTGCGGAATGCTTCTTCGCTGAGCAGCGCGAGTGGAGATCCCGATCGCGTACCGCGCGGCGCTCTGTACGGCATTGCTGTGCCAGTGCGATCGAGGTACGGCCGGCCCATGTGAAAGCTCACCACAGGCCGCCGGTGTGCTGTCGGATCAACAATGCATGAGACGAGCACCCCGCGAAGCGCAGCCGGCAGCGCCGCGCACGCAATTCCCACCCAGGCAAGACTTCGCACCAATGCGCGTCGCGTGAGGATTGTGTATCCGGTCGCGATTGTTGGTCGGTTCATTGGCGCGCTCACGCGAACGGAAGCTGGCTCGCGTCCATCCACCGGCCGTGCACTTGCGCGGTCGAGCGGAACGGCAGAACGACGCGCGCGATATCGCCGGCCTCCAGGTTTTGTGCGTCAGCGATGATCAACTCGGAGCGCATCTCCGCGAAGTTTGAGGCCACGCCCATGATGTAGCCGTCTCCTTCGGCCGTGCTTTGTGGCCGCGGCACGAAGCACACTTCCTGCAGGCTGTGCGTTTCGCCGGCGAAATAGGAGTTCATTTTGCCGGTGGCCAAATCGAAGCGGCCGTAGCAATTGTTCACCCGCCCCTGCAAATTGCCGGCGCGCCATTGATCGAACGGCTTCTGGCGGTCGGCAAATGCGGTATATGCGTAGCGGTAGGGGAAGGTCAAGTAGCGATCGTCCACGCGGCCGAGATCGCTCACGTTCATCTCGAAAAGTTTTTCCTCCGTGAAACCGTCGTCCTTGGAATTCAGATCGAATGTATTGCGGCGAATGTAGGCTCGCGCCTTCTGCGCGTCCCAAGCCGAACCATCCACGGACGGGAAAAACGGGAACGGATTCGAATCGAAAATCGGAGCTTCGAGGATCACTTTCTCGCCTTCGGTGCGCGCATTGAGCGTGTGAACGGTGGCGCGCTCGGGCCCCTTGAACCAGCGAATATCTTTCGCTTCGCCGTCTCGCGGGATCACTCCCACGTACGCGGGCTTCGTGCTGTCCCAGCCCCAGTGAACTTTGCCTTCCTTCAGCCGTTCCATGCTGGTGACAAAGCCGAAGACCGGAATGATTACGTGCTTCTGCGTCAGACCAATATCGTGAACCATGCTGATGTACGGAGCTTTGAAACGCACCTCGCGCGTCACATTACCGTTTTTGTCGATGGTGTAGAGAAACACGTCGTTCGTTTCGAGCCCTTCGGCTTCGTAGCCGTAGCAGATCATTTCGCCCGTTTCGGGATCGATTTTCGGGTGCGCCGTGAACGTGAGGCTTCGATATTTCCCGTGAAAGTTCCACGGTCCGATGGTTTCCAGTGTGTTGCAGTCGATTTCGTACGGCAGGCTGTCTTCCTTCAGCGTGAAAAGCTTCCCGGCAAAGGCGAGGGGCGTCGTGTTTTGCACCGTGCGGTCGAGACCCTTCACACTGGGATCGTCTGTGAAGGGATTGCGGTATTTTCCGAAAAGCTGTTTATGCGCGCTGAGGTCGGCCTTGTATCGCGGCGTCTTCACCCACCGGCCTTTGTAATTGACGATGCCGTTTTTGAAGCGAAACATATTGATGTAGCCGTCGACGCTGAACGGAGAATCGTCCTCGAATTTCGGCGGGTATAGCCAATCGCCGCCGAGCCGCACGAACGCACCGTCCAAGTCCGTGGGGATTTTGCCGGTCACTTCGCAGTCGTAGACGTCCGCTTCGAAGCGCGTGGGCGCGAAAAACCCTTTCATTGTGGGCTGATTGGAAAAGTCAACCATGAGCGCGTTCCTTCCTTTTCCGCCGTGCGCGACACGCCCGGCAAGGCGGACGGCCGGTCAATCGCCGTCCTGAAACCACGGCGACGGCATGTTGTACGGCACGGTGATAAAAATCGTTTCAGCGTGCCGGATTTTTCCATCGATGATCTTGAACATCTCCAGCACGCAAAATGAATGCGGCGACTTCATCGGCGAATCATGCACCACGCCGTCGGTGGTGGTGTACTTTCGCAGCCGCCCGGAATGGTCGATGAACCCGGCGGCCAGCACCATTCCCTTTTCTTCGTCGACCAGCGGAAACCGCCGCGCGCGCAGCCGGTCGTCCCAGCGGTAGTTGCCAAGCTTGAATCCCTGGTCGCAGGAAAGCCGCCCGGCAACGGCGAGCAAGCTATCGCCTTTCAGATCCGGATGCGGATCGTCCGCGGTCCACACGCCGTTTTCGCGACGGCTGCAATTGGGAGCGAACACCGTGTAAATATGCCCGTCGTTGAGCTGCAGCGTGTTGAAGTAGCCGTCCGCAAGCGCGATCATCCGTGCGCGCGGTGTGCGTTCGGCCGGCGGCACGTCCTGCATTATGAAAGGCAGCTCCGTCATTTTCGTGGGATCGCCGAACGGACCCGGCCCGTTACCCTTGCGGTCGACGACCGTTTCCACTTCGGTGATTTTCCGATCCACGATTTTCATGCGCATGGCCAAATAGCCGGGGCTGCCCTGTTCGTAGACGACGCCAAAGTACGCGACTTCGCCCTGCTCCGGATCGGCCGCACGCAAATCCTCGGGACCAAGCCGGCTGATCGTGCCCCACAACCCGTCGCCAACCTGCAGCGCAACATTGTTTTCCGTGAATCGCACCATCTTCGCCCACGGCAACTGCGACGGATCCTTATCCTTCAGCGCGTGCAGATATTGATCGACGAAGCCGTACAGGCAGGCGCGGTCGCAATCGACCGGGTTGTACGCGCTTTGCGTGGGGGCGATGCTCTGCGCGCGGGTTGGTGAAAGTAGCAGCGGAAAACTAAACACGAATGCAACAGCGAGCACATCGAACACGCTCATGCGCTTCCACATGCGCCACTTCATACTACTTTACCGGCTGGAATTCCAGTGGGAGAAGGTGCAGTGCAGAGGGAGAGCGGACAAGGGGCCAGAATTCAGACTAAGGACGCGATCTCGGTGCTGTCGCTAGTGGCAGCCGCAAGCGCCGCCGCAGCATCCGCCGCCGCTCGGGACGCCCGAGGTAGAAGACCCGCCGTTCGACGATTTGCTGCCGTTCGCAGGCGCCGCGAACACCGAAAGCTGCACGGTGTGCTTTCCGCTATCGCATTTCGGGCACGCGATCTTCGTGCTCTTGCTCAGTACGATCTGCTCGTACCGCTCTCCGCAATCGTCGCAAATATATTCAAAGATCGGCATTTTCGTAGCTCCAATTCGATAGCCTTAAGGAATCATAACCGACGAGATCCCCAAAACTCCACAGAACGTGAGCGCGGCCCAGCAAAGCAGTAAAATTCGCCCTGATCCGCGACCAAAAATCGCCCCAAGGGTGCTTAACGCCCACAAACCTATGCCGAACCAATTCGCCATCAGCCAAAACCCACTTGCGGGTTCCAATGTTCGAAGCAGATGGTACCCACTTATGACGAAAAGGGCGTAGGTGGCGGAAGCGAGAAACAATCCCCACCGAAACGTAGCCAGCCGCCATGCCGAAATTGCTGGGCGCTTATTGGCAGTCCATACGAACCAAGTGAACAGCAGCGAGACCGCCGCCGGTACTAGAAATAGAAACACCACCAACACGGTACGAAGCTGTTCGTGATCACCCATTGCGTCCGATTATAGCTACAAAGGCATCGCGTAAAAAAAGCAACAGCCCCGGCCGAAGCCGAGGCTGTCGGTAAAACCCGACAGGTCGAGAGAATAACTAGTCGCCGGCGACGGGCGCGGCTTCCGAAGCGTTCGGCGCGTCCACAGATTCTTTGTGGCCGTTGCCGTTTCCGTTCGCCTTCGCATTTTCAATCTGCACGCGCTTCACCGGAGCGCCCGGAACCGCGGTGAGGATCTCGTCGATCGATCCGATCTGCACCACCGGCTCGGACGTCTTCTTCAGCACCAGCTCTTCGTAAATCTTGCGCACCTTGGCCGCTTCCTCGAAAGCCTGCTTGCGGCGGATGCGGTCCTCTTCGGCTGCGGTCTGCGGAATGTCGTGCTCCAGATGACGCACGCGCGACGCATCTTCCTCGTCGATTTTCAGTGAATGTTCGTAAGTCGCCAAATCAACTTTCTTGCCCTTGGCGTAAATCGCGTGCTTGCCATGGCTCTTGTACCATTCGGCGACGGTCGCATTCTTGTACATGTTCTCGATGATTTTCCGCCAGCCGATGCCGGTATTGTAAGCGCAGAAGGAAATTTCACCTTGCTGCGTGGCATAGGGAATGATGCACATTTCCGTGCGGCGGAAGTCGTAGTTGAAGAGATCCTGGAACCACATGCCGGCGATGAAGAGGAAGTTCCACGGATCTTCCGCGCGGCGCTTCATGGCGTCTTCGTACGTGCGGTCCGGGCTGGTGCGCCCGTACTTCTTGTGCGAGTCCTTCGAGAGCGCCCACGTCTTATCGAACTTTACCCACAGGTCCTTCAGCTTCAAGCTGGGCGGCGCCTGGAAGGGGCTGTAGTTTCGCAACAGTGCCAGACCCATCATCAAGTTCGAGAACTTTTTGCCGCGAGCCTGGTCAGTGATGGACGTAACGTCCTTGGTGAGCTGCTGTGCGTCCAGGAAGCGCGGCACCGGCGCCCACTCTTTGGTGTTCTTGTTGATCATCACCGCCGTGCCCACTCCGCAGTTCGGATGGCAGCCGCAGGATAGCGACCCCCATTGCGAATCCGGACCGTGCGAAAGATCGGAAAAACCCGCGAAAGTGCTGATGAATGAGAGCGGAAACCAATCGCGCGTCGGTTCGATGCGGCCCACTTGCTGGCTCACATCCTGGGCCAAATGCGAAAGCGTATAGCGCTGGCGCATGCGGCGTTCCGGAGTGATGTCCTCATCGCGGCCGGTGAACGAAACCGGCTGAAACGATACGAACGCGATTTTCTTCGGATTTTCCATCGCGAACTTCACGATCGGGCCCACCTGATCGTTGTTCACGTTGTTGACGATCGTCGTGACTAGCACGATCTCAATGCCCGCTTCATGCATGTTTTCGATGGCGCGCAGCTTCACGTCAAAGAGGTTGCCGACTTGGCGGTGGCTATTGGCGTCATTGCCGATGCCGTCAAATTGCAAGTAGGCATAACGCATGCCGGCCTCGAACGCCTTCTTGCAGAATTCCTTGCTCTTGGCGAATTCTATGCCGTTCGTCGCTGCCTGCACGCTGTTGTAGCCGATCTTGCGCGCATACGCGACCGCCTCGACAAACTTCGGATGCATCGTCGGCTCGCCGCCGGAGAACTGGACCGACATCTGCCGGCGCGGCTTGATCATCAGCGCGTTATCCAGAATTTCGGTGATTTCTTCCCATGCCAGCTCATGAACGTAGCCGACCTGGTTCGCGTCCATGAAGCACGGATCGCACATCATGTTGCAGCGGTTGGTCAGGTCGACGGTCAAAACCGCGCCGCGGCCGTGTCGCACGGTGCTCGATCCATGCCGGTGCAGCTTTTCGTCGTTGTGCGCCGGAATGTCGCGACCCGGGAACTGGCTCTCGATCCACGCCAGGAATTTCGAGTCCACGGCCATCAAGTCTTCATACTTGCCGTGCTGCGCGCATTCCTTCACCATCCAGACCTGCCCGTCCCGCTCGATGATCTGCGCCTTAATCTCGCCCACCTTTTCGTGAACCAGATCGGTCCAATCTTTTTTGCCGTTCATGATTGCCTCGCGCGCTTCTTTCACGCAATCGGGGCAAAGAGAATCCGTGGTCCTCGGCCAGCCGAGCGTGGGCTTCGATTTTTCCCACGATTTCAGCAGAGGTTTATCCGACCATTTCGGCGTGAAGGAGGGGTTGGGTGCCTTCATCCCGTCAAAGTATTGAATTGTTTCAAACGCGGCACCTGCCGTCTTACAAAGCACCCAGTCGAATGATTTCCAAAGTTTGTTCCCAACGTTGCTAGGCATCTGCCTCCACCTTTCTTGCTTGTTGTGCGAATTCGAGTTTGAGCATTTGCAACGCTCTCGTGCAGATCCTCCGGGATCGCACGGCGCGGTAACTGGCTAGCCCCCTAAACAGTTACCGTACTAGAGTTTGCCCGATTTGTGGGTAATGGTCCACGCATGTGCGCCCAAAGGCGCAATTGGAGGGTTGAATGGTCGAAAAATGCAGCGAACTGGGATAGTCGAGTACTAGCTATCCAGATGAAACTAATGTGGATACGACACAATGTGTCGCAATATACTGACGATTTTCCAGACACTCCAGGCGCGCATTCCGCCCGGCTATCCTCGTGCTTGCGCGAGTTCTATCCAAGATTGAGAGGCGTTCGCAGCACGGAGATGGCAAAATGAGCCAACTGCGGCGCTTCGTCGTCAAGCTGAATCCAGCGGACTACGCAGTGTTCCTTCAAATACTGCGATACTTTCGCTTCGCCGATTCCCAGATGCTCCGCCAAGCTCGCCTTCAGATCGATCTCGGCAAACCCATGCCCGCCCGGACGTCCTTTTCCACCTCGCCCGCGCACCAGATTGGCAAGCCCCACTCGCAGCGTCTGGCAAGCCTCCACGTAATACGACGTGATCTGGTCGGAATCCGAAAGCAGAAATACACCCGGACCTGCCGGAGCTTCTTCCGCTTCACTCAAGCGGTGCAGCGCGCCACCCAACAGCCGCCGCAGAAGTGATTCCAGGTGCGTCATCCGCGAAGCCAGCGCGGGATCGCCCGCACGGCCGTGCGCCATCCGTTCGGAAGGCAGTTGCGGCGCTGGTGCTTCCTCGCGATGCAGCGGCCTTACAGGCTCAGGACGAATCTGCTCGCGCGCGCTCGGCAAATGCGTGGGACGTTCAAATCCGGCGCGCTCCGCCTCGATCTCGACGTGCTCTCCCTCTTGTGCCTCGCGCGTTTCGGGAGACGGGGTAAACGCCTGCGCAGGCAGTCCAGGCGCGCCCGCGCCTTTGCGCCGCCGGCCGCGCCCACCACGACGCCCGCGCCGCCGTCTTTTTCCAGCCGCGTCGTCCGCTCCGGCAATTGCCACCGGCTTCTTCGCAGTTCGCGGCTGCACATCTTCGGGACCAACCTCACCTGGCGCCGAAGTCAAACGATCCTCGCGCCGCTGGTCGAGATCGGGCGCGCCGAAAAATCGCGTTTGTGGTTCATAGTCTGGCTCCTCCACGGGAACCTCGGAGACGGCTTCTTCGCGCTCGTTGTGCTCTTCGGCATTCGCTGCTTGCGCGCCTTCATGCGCCTCTTCGTGCGACGCTTCGGCCTGCTGCGAATGTTCGGCCGGAATCGGCGCGCCTAGCCGCGTCAGCGCCTCTTCCGCTTTTTTCTTCCAATCCGCGCGACGGAACCGCTGCGCCGCGATGGTATACCATTTCGTGGCTTCGTCCGGATGCTCGGCTTTTTCTTCAATCGCGCCGAGTTCCCACGCCACCATTGCGTCGCGCGTGCGCTGGTAAAGTTCGGAAAGTTTCGCCGACGGATCGCGGCCGCTCTTCGCTTTGCGGATTCGAGCTTGAATTTGACGCCAATCTGCCATGTCCGGTGCATTGTATCAGCGCTTTTCGATTAGTCCAATGAACTGTGGACCTTGCGCCTTGTGGCCGCTGGGCTTGGTGTCCCTTTCTGTGGTGTCACTCTATGCTTCGCGCGCCGTGGTGTCACGCTCTTTTGTGACACCTAGGCTGCCGAGGTGTCACCTTGCCGTGACACCT
>DATLSB010000112.1:0-4370 GCA_035534415.1 Candidatus Dormiibacterota bacterium
CATTCAAACCCACGTGGACATTCTAAAGCTGCCCTTCAAGCAACAGAATGGTCGCCGCGTGGACATGCTCACTTTCGTCGCCGCTCTGTTTGACACCGGAGGAAAAATGATCACCGGAAAGGAAGCGCAGATGCAATTCGCGCTGAAACCGGAGAGTTTCGAGCGCTTCTCAAAGAGTGGGATTAGCGGTGTGATGTCGCTGGAAGCGCCTCCGGGATCATACCGTTTGCGTGTGGTCGTCGAAGAAGCCCTACACGGCGAAATCAGCGCGACCAGCCAGCGAACGCAAATCCAATAGTGCCAAAATTTAGGTGCTTCAGCGTTGGCAGTTCTTGCAGTAGCCGCCAACCTCGGTGCGCGACACGGTGATGCTCATTCCGCAGTCCTGCTCGATCTGCTGCTTGAGCTGCTCGTACAGTTCGCTCTCGAATTCGCGCACTTTGCCGCATCGCAAACACGCGACATGAATATGATCGCGCGGCCCGTGGCTCTCGTAAAAATGCCGGTGCCCGCGCAAATGCAGTAAATCGAGCTCGTCAATCAAGCCGTGATGTTTAAGCAGGTCGAGCGTGCGATAAACCGTCACGCGCGTAATTCGCGGGTCGATTTTTTTCGCCCGCGCCAGAATTTCCCCGGCGTCCAAATGGTGCGGAGCCGTATCCATCACCTGCAGGACAACGCGCCGCTGCCGCGTCAGCCGAATCGACCGCGCAGCAAGCTGCTTCTGCAATTGACCTGGTTTTTCCTGGACGTTGATTCGTTCGCCAGTGGAGACCCGGCGTGTTTCTGTTGGACCCATATTAGTGCGGAGGCAAAAGAACGACGATATCATGCACTATGACGAAGCCGAAGATGGCGAGCAGGAACACAAGGCCCACGGTCACGAAGCGCTCTTTGACGACCAGGCTCAAGTCGCGCCGCAGCGAGCCTTCGATTGCAAGCATGAGTACATGCCCGCCATCGAGTATCGGAATCGGAAGCAAATTCAAAATCCCCAGGTTCACGCTCAGGAACGCCATGAAAATGATGTATTCCGCGAAGCCCAGCTTCGCCGCCTGCACCGAGGCGTCCACAATCCTAACCGGACCGCCGAGATCCTTGATCGAAACCCGTCCCGAGAATAATCCGCCCAGCACGGACAAAATGGCCTGGCCAAATGTGCCGTTCTTTCGCCACGACTGCTTTGCCGCGGCGAAGAACGGATACGACTCACGAATCATTTCGCCCGGGCCAAAACTAGCGCCAATGACCCACCGTTTTCCTCCGCCGTCTCCCGGATCCGCGTAAACAGGACTCATCGAAACCGTAAATTCCTTGCCTCCACGCCTAACCCCGATGCTCAACGGGTTGCCGCCCGATTGCTTAATCGTAGCCATCAAAATATCGCGATTCGCCAGCGGCGCTTCGTTGATCGACACCAGTTCATCGCCAGCCTGCAATCCGCTCTTTGCCGCGGGATCGTCCCGCGTCACTGAATCCACCGTCACACTCTGTTTCGGACAGCCCAAAATATTGAAACCGTCCGCCAAGTCCTGAGGAACCATTTCCTTCACCGGAATCGTCGCACCGCCGCGTTGCACGTCAATCGAAAGCTCGTGCCCCGGCGTGATCGAGGGAACCGATAGCGCCTCATCCCAGTTCGATACCTTCGTGCCGTCGATCGCGACAATCTTGTCCCCGGCCTTGATTCCCGCTTTCTCCGCCGGCGACTGCGGAATCACGCCCGCCACTTGCACCGGCTGGCGCGTATACGCCGGCATTGGCACGCCTACCTTGTAGAGGCCCCACAACAGCACAAACGCCAGCACGAAATTCATGAACGGCCCGGCCAGAATAATAAACAGCCGCTGCCATCGCGACTTCGCTAGAAATTCATCTGGCGCGCCTGAGCGCTCCTCCGCCGGATTGTCGCCCGCCATTTTCACGTAACCGCCCAGCGGAAATACGCTGATCCGGTAATCCGTGGGCCCGCGCCGCCAGCCGAAAATCCGGTTTCCATAGCCCAGCGAGAACACATCCACGCGCACGCCGCAAATCCGCGCCGCGACGAAGTGGCCCCACTCATGGACAAACACCATGACTCCCAAACCGACAACTGCGGCAAGTATTCCGACCCAAGTGTGAGACATGAACGTTAGTTCTTCCTTTTTTCGATTTCTTCCCGCGCTATCCGGCGCGCTTCTTTGTCCGCTTCGAGCACATCATTCATCGATTGGAACGTAACGCGTGGCATGCGCTCCAGCACGCGTTCAATTACTTTTGGTATGCCCGTGAAGCCCAGTCGCCCTTCCAGAAACGCCGCCACGCTTTCTTCATCCGCGGCATTCAACGCGCAGGGCAACGCGCCTCCCTGCTCCATCGCTTCCCGCGCCAGCCGCAAACACGGAAACTTCCTGATCGGCACCGACTCAAAATCGAGTTTCTTTAAACTTTTCCAATCCAGCGCCACTCCATTCGATGCCACGCGCTCCGGATAGGTTAGCGCATATTGAATCGGCATGCGCATATCGGTTGGGCCGAGCTGTGCCAGAATTGAACCATCCACGAATTCCACCATCGAGTGAATCGTCGACTGCGGATGAATCACCACTTCAATCTGATCCGGCCTCACGCCGAATAGCCAACGCGCTTCGATCACCTCAAATCCTTTGTTCATCAGCGTCGCCGAATCCGTCGTGATTCTTTTCCCCATCTTCCAATTCGGATGCGCCAGCGCCTGCTCCGGCGTCACATCCTTGAATTTCGACGCCGGCACTCTGCGAAATGGGCCACCCGACGCCGTGAGCACCAGCTTTTTCACCTCGCGGCGCTCGCCCGCCCGCAGACATTGGTGAATGGCGTTGTGTTCGCTGTCGACCGGCAACACCGCCTTGCCCTGCTTCTCCGCCGCGGCCATCACCAACTCTCCTGCCGCTACCAGCACTTCCTTGTTCGCCAGCGCCAGATTCTTCCCTTGCTGCACCGCCTTGTACGTCGCCGGCAATCCCACCACGCCCACAGCCGCCGAGAGAAGGGTGTCCGCGTCCGGATGCGTCGCCACGCGCTCCATTCCATCCGCGCCGCAAAGCATTTCCGGCAGCGGTTCCAGCTTCATCGCCGCCAAACGCTCGCGAAGTTCTTTCGCTCCCTCGCACGTCGCCACGGAAACAATCTTCGGCCGGTGCTTCGCCGTTTGCTCCGCGGCAAGCTCCACGTTATTGCCCGCGGCTATCGCCACAACCTCAAATTTTCCAGGTAGCGAATCGACCACGTTCAGGCATTGCCGCCCGATCGAGCCCGTGGATCCGAGAATGGAAATGCGTTTCACTAGGCGAGATGTATCACTGCCGGCCCTGCAGGAGCCATCCGGCAGCAAGCCAGACTACCGGAGCGGCTAAAATCAGGCTGTCAATGCGGTCCAACATTCCTCCGTGTCCCGGAAGCAGCGCGCCAGAATCTTTCACTCCCGCGCCGCGCTTATATGCTGATTCTACCAGATCGCCCACCTGCCCCGCGACATTCGCCAGCAACGCCGTAACCAGCCACGGCACGGCGCCGGCATGGAGTCCCAGCGCAAAGCAGTACCCCGCAATCAGTGACCCCGCCACATTTCCCGCCCCGCCTTCCCACGTTTTCTTCGGCGAAAGAGCAGGAGCCATCTTCACTCGCCCGATTGACTTCCCCACAAAATACGCCGTCGTGTCCCCCGCCCAAACAATCGCCAGCGTAAACAGCACCAACATCGGGCCTCGCGGTGACTGCCCCTCCATCCTCACCAGGTAGCTGAACGGCAAGACCACAAAAATCAACCCTGCCGCGCTCGCGCCGATTCCCGGCAGCACATCGGCGAACGGCACGCGGCTCATGACTCCGATGCACGCGCATCCCAACACAAACAGCAGAATAATCACCTCGGGCGATTCATAGTTGCCCCCCAGCCCGCGAATCACCTCCGTGTTTGGCCCCAGCCAACGTACCTCGGTAAATCCCAGCAGCCATTGCACGCCGAACAATCCTACAATGCAGACCATCGTCCATTTGCGAAACGCGTGCAATCCCATCTGCGCCGTCAGCTTGAAAAACTCCATTGTCGCCAGCAGCGCCACCGCCGCCGCCACGATCGCAACCACCCACGTCGGCGCCCAATACACCGCCAGCACCACGATAGGTATCAGCACCGCCCCGGTTACAATGCGTTTTAGCATCAGTTAGCGCGCACCATTGCCTCCCCCATGCTCCGAACTTAACCCGCCATACCGCCGTTCCCTCCGCTGAAAATTGATAAACGCCTCGAGCAATCTTTCCCGCGTAAAATCGGGCCACAACTCCTCGGTGATATAAAGTTCCGCATACGCAATCTGCCACAGCAGAAAATTGCTGACGCGCATTTC
>DATLSB010000113.1:0-6316 GCA_035534415.1 Candidatus Dormiibacterota bacterium
GCCAGTCTGACAAGGCGGGCTGGCTAGTGTCAACTCTCTTCGGAAGATGCGAATCGGAGTGGGGCGTGGGCAGCGCTTGCGGCGGCTTGACATGGCTGCGGGGCGGCGGCAGACTGCAGGTCCAAGCGATTCACAGAGGCGACCATGGCCGTTGCTACTTCGAAGAACGCACCTGAAGCTGATTCCAGCGAGCCGCAAGGAATGCAGCAGATTTTGCAGCTCTCCACCGCTTACATGGCGTCGGCGTGTCTTTACGTGGCGGCGAAGCTGCGGATCGCAGATCGGCTGGCCGACGGGCCGAAGCCGGTTTCGGAGTTGGCGGGCAGAGCGCGCGGAACGCATGAAGAGTCGCTGTATCGCGTGCTGCGGGCGCTGGCGAGCGTGGGAGTGTTCACCGAGAAGGCGCCGCGCACGTTTGCAAATACGCCCACTTCGGAACTGTTGCGCGAGCGTGTGCCCGGGTCGATGCGCGATACGGTGCTATTTATCGCGGACCCGACTCATTTTCGCGTGTACGCCGAATTGGAGCACAGCGTCAAAACGGGCGGAACCGCGCTGAAGCATCTGACCGGACTCGAAACTTTCGAGTTTCTGAAGAAGAATCCGGCGGAGGAGGCGGCGTTCAATGCGGCCATGAGCAACTTGAGCGCTCAGCACGCCCATGCGGTGCTGGAGGCCTACGACTTTAACGGGCTTGGCACCATCGCCGATATTGGCGGCGGGCACGGCGCATTGATGACGGCGATCCTGAAAAAGCATTACGGTCTGCGAGGAATCGTGTTTGACGCGCCGCATGTGGTTGCGGGAACCGCGCCGCATCTAGAATCAATGGGACTGGGCGAACGCTGCCAAGCGCTCGGGGGGAATTTCTTCGAAAAAGTACCGGCGGCGGACAGCTACGTTCTGAAGTCGGTGATCCATGACTGGGACGACGCGAAAGCCATCGCGGTGCTGAAGAACTGCGCGACGTCAATGCGCGCCAACGCGGGAAAAGTACTTCTGCTGGAAATGGTGCTGAGCCCCGGCAACGAGCCTCATTTTGGGAAATGGGTCGATCTGGAGATGCTGGTGATGGCTGGCGGCCACGAACGAACCGAGGCGCAATTCGCGGAACTTCTTTCCAAGGCGGGGTTGCGATTGACGCGGGTGGTTCGGACCAAGTCTCCTGTATGCGTGATTGAATCCGTGAGGGCGTAGCGCCGAGGCATTTGCGCCCCGGCGCTCGCCGGTCCACGGCCCCTATCCACAACTTGTTCAAGCCGGCGTCAGCCGATTCGCGCAGTTCGTGTCAGTTAATTAGTGATTGCCGTGATCGTGATTGTCGCCGTTATGGTCGCCCTGGTTACGATCACCATGGGTTTGGCGCCACTGCCAGTATTGCCGCTGCTCATTTTGATTGCGCTTGCGATAGTCGCGGTGATGGCGATGCGTTTCAGTTTCCCACTGCATGTAGTAGGTGTTCTCGCCGTTGTTCCAGTAATGATAGGTGCCATCGTCGGGATCGTAGGTGCGGTATTCGGCATGCGCGGCGCAGCCGATCACAGCGAGTGGAGAAATAAGGAGCGACGCGAGCACGAGGTGCGGGATGGCGCGTTTGCAGAGTTTGATCATGAAGTTCCTCCTTATCGTAGGGGCCCAAAATTGTGGTTTTCTGCCATGGCGAAGGCTCGCTTAAAATGGCGGACCGAGCCAGCGGCATGGCCTTTTTTCATTGTGCTTGAGATTTCTTCTTAAGGGCTTCCACGAAGCACGCCCTCAACTGTTGCGCGAGATAACTACGGCTCAATAACCGAGCCCACGTATTGGATTGCATGAACCCGTCCAAACGATTCGGGTTAGCAGGTATTCACCGGATCAACGTGGCGATATTTTTGATGTCCAGTATGGACTTACGCGCACGCGATATCGATTTTAGCCGTTAAAACCGACGCGGGCTTTGCGCCAGGAGTTTCGTTCGCGCAGGGCGGCGATGTGCGCCACGTGGTGACGACCGTGCCAGGCGTAGAGAGCGAGAGTCTGGTCGAGAGTGACAGGGCCGAGTTCGGGATGGCGGAATGTGCGAGACCAGTCATCGGGCGCAAAGGAGCGCAAGAGCACAACCCAGCGGTCGTGCAGGTGTTCGAGCAGCGCGAGCGAAGTGCCGATCGGGGTTTCGCGCGAATCGGCGAGCTCGGCCCAGCGCGCTTCGTCGTAGGGCTTGATGGTGGGCTCGTCCTCGGTGAGGGCGAGCTTGAAGCGCACATAGGAGTTCATGTGGCTATCGGGAAGATGGTGGACGACCTGGCGAACCGTCCAGCCACCGGGGCGGTAGGGAGTGTCGAACTGCGCGGGAGTCAGGCCGGCGATCGCGGCGGCGAGTTTGTCGGGAGTTTCGGCGATGGAGCCGATGAATTCGCGGCGCTGATCGGGAGTTAGCGGCTGCGATGGCCGCTGGAATTTGCCGATGGGGTAGCGCAGATCGGGATTATCCATGTGACGCCTCCAAGAGATCTCGAGATCGCCGTGATGCTTGCAACTTTTCCACGGCGCTTACAGCGCGAGTTCCATGTAGAGCGCTTCCGGCATCGGATTCGCGCAGTACGCTGGAATTTCCCGAAACCCAACGCGGCGATAGAGCGCGATGGCTGATTGCATCGAGGAGGCAATCGTGTCGAGTCGCATCTGATCATAGCCGATGGCACGCGCTTCGGCGATCACTCGATCGACCAGCAGCGCGCCGATCCCCTTCCCTCGATGCGCCGGGCGCACGTACAGGCGTTTCATTTCGCAACCACCCTCTTCGAGTTTGTGAAGCGCAACGCATCCTGCGGCAAGATCCGCAGCGTAAGCAAGAAGCAGCCGGCCGGAGGGAGGCGCGTAGGACCCGGGTAAGTCTTTCAGTTCCTGCTCGAAATTCTGGAAGCAGAGGCTGAATCCAAGAGAGTGCGCATATTCAAGGAAGAGCTGGCGCGCCTGCTCGATATGCTCAGGCTCAAACGCCGGAGTTACTAAAACAGTCTGCGTAGAAGTGGCCATGGCGACGAATCCCCGCGCTGGTCGCGCGCGATGACAGTTTTGCCCTTCGCGCGAGCTTGGCGCAAGTTCCAAATTGGAGATCTCCGTACGGCGCTGGTAGAGCGAGGCTACGAACGGCGCGTTTTGGCGGCTTCGTATAGCGGCGAGAGTTCGCGGAGGCGCTTGACGGTTTCGACCACGCGGCCGGCGACGTAGTCTACGTCTTCGACGGTGTTGAAGCGGCCGAGGCCGAAGCGAATGGAGCTGTGCGCCAATTCTTCGGGCACGCCGAGAGCGCTGAGCACGTGGCTGGGCTCGAGAGTGGCGGAGGTGCAGGCGGAGCCGCTGGAGATGGCCACGTCATTGATGCCCATTAGCAGCGCGTCGCCTTCGACGCCGGCGAAGCTGAGATTGAGATTGCCCGGCAGGCGATGGTCCATCGAGCCGTTGATGGTGGTGACTTCAAGTTGGCAGAGGATCGCGTCTTTCAGCTTATCGCGCAGAGCGCCGAGGCGGGCGCTTTCGTCCGCCATTTCCTTTGCGGCGATTTCGCAGGCTTTGCCGAGGCCGACGATGCCCGGAACGTTGAGTGTGCCGGAGCGCAGGCCGCGTTCGTGGCCGCCGCCATCGATCATGGGCGCGAGCTGAACGCGCGGATTTTTGCGGCGGACGTAGAGCGCGCCCACGCCTTTCGGTCCATAGAGCTTGTGCGCGGAAATAGAGAGCAGGTCGATGGCGTCGCGCTCGACATCGACGGAAATTTTGCCGATGGCTTGCACCGCGTCGGTGTGGAAGAGCACGCCCGCTTGCTTGGCTATTTTGCCGATCTCGGCGATGGGCTGCACCACTCCGATTTCGTTGTTGGCGTACATGATGGAGATGAGGATGGTTTTCGGCGTGATGGCGCGACGGAGATCGTCTAGATCGATGCGGCCGTCTTTCGCTACCGGGAGATAAGTGACTTCGCAACCATTCGTTTCCAGGCGCTTGCAGACGTCGAGCACCGCTTTGTGTTCGGTGGCCTGGGTGATGATGTGATTGCCCTTGGCGCGATGAAATTCCGCGACGCCTTTTAGGACGAGATTATCCGATTCGGTGGCGCCGCTGGTGAAGACGATTTCTTTTGGCGATGCGTTGATCAGCCGCGCGATTTGGCCGCGCGCGTTTTCGACGGCTTCCTCGGCTTTCCAGCCGAATTCGTGATTGCGGCTGGCGGCGTTCCCGTACTTTTCCGTGAAATAGGGCAGCATGGCTTCCAGCACGCGCGGATCGACCTGCGTGGTCGCTTGGTTATCCATGTAGACGGGAAGCTTGGGCGCCATATCGAATTCATTTTATGCCGGGGCGGGGAAGGCGTCCAGGGAGGACGAGGCTGGTACTGTGGAGAGTGGCTTGGACGTGACAGAGGGATTATCGGGGTTATTCGCAGATTGCCGGGTGGCCGTGTTTGAACATTTGAATTCGCACGGTTGTGACATTCTTTCGCATCACCCAAAGCGTGGATCGAACCTGCGAATAGCCCCTGCGAGAAGCCCGAATCAGGTACCGACCCGGAGGCACATCTTTGAACTCGAATCGAGTGTTTTCATCAGGCCGCACCGAAATTTGCCGGTGCGACGTGCGCATGTCGGTCAGAGAGATCCGGAAATCGCTCAACTGCTTGTTTGGGAGTGAGATCTCTGGCCACAGAGACAAAACTCCGATCACTTAGTTGCCACCTGTCGAATCGTCACTATACGTCGCCCAAAACGTGCGTCCACAGTCGCCGCTCGGTCCCAGACCGAATCCGAGTTCCTTTCCTTTGACGACAACGGGTCCGACATCTGATCGTCGGACTCTGACACCGAACACGTGTCCCTCGACGCCTAAGGCAAAAGCTTGTACGTCGTAGGTGCCCGGCGCCAGGTTAGCGAACTCGAACCGGCCGGATTTGTCGGTCTCTGTTCTCAAGACGCGGTCCGCCGAGTACAAACTCACGGGAAAATTCGGTATGGGACGGCTGCCGTAATAGACGACGCCGCTGAGCGTTGCGCCGCCTTGGGCTCGCGCCGAGTGAAAGCAGAATGCGGAGCAGAGCGCGCTGGCTATGACGAAACGAACTAGCAGACGGATGAGAGATGACAAGCGCGCGTCCGAATCTATTCGGCGTGGTCCAATGGGCAAGGCGAGTCCGCCTCCGATTACGACACAGAATGAGCGCTACCGGCTGCGGATTTTGCTGAGCAGGCGAAGCATTTCGATGTACATCCAGACCAGGGTGACCATGATGCCGAATGCGCCGTACCACTCCATGTATTTGGCCGCGCCCTGATGTACGCCGGTCTCGACGAAATCGAAATCGAGAATCAGATTCAGCGCCGCGACGATCACGATGACCACGCTGATGGCGATGCCCCACGGTCCGTTGCTATAGAGCAGCGGCACATGATGGCCGAAGAAGCCCATCACCAGGTCGACCATATAGAAGAGGAAAATACCGCCGGTGGCGGCGATTACGCCGATGGTGAACTTGGGCGTGGCGCGAATGATTCCGGAAGTGTAGAGGACGAGCATGACCGCGGTGACAGCGGCGGTAAGGCCGAGAGCCTCCAGCGCGATACCCGGATAGGCGCGGTTGAAAACTGCGGAGATGCCGCCGAGCGCCAGTCCTTCACAGAGCGCGTAAATCGGCGCGGTGACCGGCGACCACTCTTTCTTGAAAATGGTGACGATGGCGAAAACGAGCCCGGCGATTAGGCCGCCCCACATCCATTCGGCGACCGACTCGGGCTGCGATTGCACGAGATACCACGTCCAAGCGGCGGCTGCGGACGCGCAGAAGAGCAGGAAGCCGGTTTTATTCACCGTTCCTTGGAGGGTCATCGCTTCGTCGCTGCCGAGCGCGATGCGGTTGTTCTCGAAGGTTTTTTCGTTCAACGCGGGATTAGAAGTTTTGAACAGGCCGGGCATTCGTGGACTCCTTTGGGGCTGCGTACTCGACTGGCGAAACTTCGCTGAGCGACTTCAATGACGCGCAGGCTGGGCTCGCCACCTACCACGGTAATCTCCTTTATAGCATACGCTGTGAGACCTCCGCCCAATCCGGCCAGCCTTCATCGGACAGGGCCAACCAGCTGCAGCGGAGAAACTCGGGGCCGCGGAGCTTGGCTCTTGCGGCCCGGGCGGTTTGGGGTAGAATGCGCCGCAAATGCTGGATGCGGCTAAGAATCGGCTGCTGACCGAGGTGGGCGCGGGAACGCCGATGGGCGAACTGTTGCGGCGCTACTGGCTGCCGATCGCGGGCGCGAGCGAGTTTGAAAGCGAATCGATCAAACCCATCCGC
>DATLSB010000114.1:0-11011 GCA_035534415.1 Candidatus Dormiibacterota bacterium
GTTAGTGGCGGCCGTTGGGCGGAGAGTTCTGTGGCGCTAGGGCTTTGCGGATGGCGGGGATGAGGGCGGCGCCGCGAGACTTCTGCACCACGCCTTGAAACCCGGCGGCGGCGGCTACCCGTTCGAGATAGGGAGAATCGATCATGGTGAACATCAACATGCGGACGTCGGGCAGCAGCGCTCGAATCTCGCGGCCGGCGCTGATTCCATCGCGCAGGGGCATACGCATGTCGATAATCACCAGATCGGGTTTGGCCTCAACGGCTTTGTCGACGGCGGCCTGGCCGTCGGCTGCCTCGCCGCAGACCGTCCAATCTTCGTGGGAATCGTGGATGAGCCTGGATACAGCCGTGCGGACTCCTTGGAAATCATCCGCGACTAAAATGCGTACTGACACTGCCCAAGGCCTCCCGACCGGCATGGCAGACCTGAGGGCATCTTGCTGGGGGACACCCTGCAGGAAGATCCTGCTGAAGCAACTTCCTACCGCCTACGCCTCATGTTCAACCTATCCCGTAATAGTGACCATCGGGTTATGGCCCTAACCTCTGGGAAAAAAAACCGGGAATTTTGCTGCTCTTTTGGCCGAAGCCGGTCTGCGGGGCTACCTGCCGAGGCGCACATTCGAGCGAAGCGGGGCGAGCACGGCAAAGATTGGAGGAACGCCATTGAGGAGAATGGCGCTCCCGGAAAAGGCAGCGTTAGAAGCCGATGTGGTGGAGGTAGGCGACGACGACGGCGGCGGCCAGGCAATAGATGCCGAAGAGGTGCCAGCGGCCGGTTTCGAGCCAGCGGCTGAGCCATTTCAGGGCGAGCAGTCCCGCAAAGAACGCGAAGACCATTCCGAGGATGCTCGGAGCGGCCGAGGGGACCATGGCAGCGAGATTGTGGTGCTGCGATTGGTAGAGGCGCCAGACTTCGCGGGCGTCGGCGGGAGGAGTGAGGACGACTGCGAGCGCGAAGCTGAAGTCCTCGGCGGTTCGTCGCGCGACGCGTAGCAATAGGCCGATCGAGATTGTCCCTCCAGAGCGAGAGAAGCCGCGGAAGGGAACCACGAGGCCTTGGATCGCGCCGATCGAGGAATATTGCACGGGCGTCATTTCCGAAGCGGAAGCGGTTTGCGACGCGCCGCGCTTTTCGAGGACTCCTGTGGTGACGCCAGCGCGCGCGCCGGAAGCGCCGCGCAATGGTACAGCGCCTGACCCAGCGCTTCCGCTCGCTTCAGTCTGCGCACCCGGGATTCGTCGTGATTTGGCGCGGCTATTTTCCACGAGGCCGGCGATGAGGATTAGGACGCCGCCGACTGCCAGCGCGATGGCAATCAGGTCGAGGCGGTTGAAGAGCTGTTCAACCCAGGCGTGCGGCTGGTGGCGCATCATCACCTTTTCGATGAACTCGATGATGCCGCCGCCGACGACGCCGGTCAGCAGCGTGGCGACGATCAGCGCCACGGCGAAATTCTTAAATTCCGGCATGGAATTGAAAAACGTGCGGCGCCAACGCCGCCAGAAATAGACGATCACGGCAAGCATCGTGCCGGTGTGGAGCATGACGAGGAGGAGCGTCATTTCCGGCGCGGAGGGATTCATACCCATCAGTTTTTCCGCGACGATCACGTGCGCGGAGCTGGAAACGGGCAGCAGTTCGGCCAAGCCTTGCACGATGGCAAGAATGATTACGTGGAGTAGCGACATTAGAGGTGTGGTCCTAATTTCGGATTAGTTGTGCTAGCGAGCTGCTGAATCATTTTCCGTTGGCGGCTGATTGGGAGGCGGCGAGACGCTTGGCCATGCTGTATGCGTCGCGGCCACCCGGATAGTAATTCTTGCGGACACCGCTTTTACGATAGCCGTGCTTTTGCCAGAAGGCAATCGCGGCGGAGTTGTCGGTTGCTGTTTCTAGACCTATCTCGCGCACACCATTAGAAATCATGCGGCGCTCCGCCTCGGTAAGCAGGAGGGAAGCGATTCCGTGGCGGCGGTACGCGGGTAGCATGTCCATCGTGACGATGTAACCCCAGGGGCCGCGATGCGCGGTGATGCAGAAGCCGACGAGTTCGCGCGCAGCGCTGCCAGTTTCGGCCGCTTCCGCGGAGTTCTTGTGCGTCACTTCGGCGACGACGCAATCGGCACCCGGAAAGCGGAGATATTGGCGCATCTCTGTGCGCGAGTAGGCGATGCGCGGTTCGTAACATGCCTGGTCGATTTCGTGGATTTTCTCGAAATCGGTTGGAGCGTAGGGGCGCAACTCTACGGTCACGGAACGATCGTGTGAACGGTCGCGCGAACGGGGTGCGGTTGTCGGCAAAGCTTGGCCCTTACGAATTAGGATTCGTCGGCGCTCGGTCCGTAGATCGAAGGCACCTTCGCTCCCATTGGCCGCAAGTAGGTAGCCAGCTGGCCGCGATGGTGGACCTGATCCAACAGAAAGCTCCAAGCCATATCGTAACCGATTTCCTTCATGAGTTCCTTGCCGTCGAAGAGGAAGGGAATCGCGGCTTCCCAGCGGGATGGCGGGATTTTGCGAAGGCGCTTGGTCAGGGCGTCGTGCTCCCGGTCATACTGCCCGATAATTTCCTCCATTTTTGCGGGCGCGGGAACTTCGACCCATTCGAGGACGCCTTTTTCCAATCCATTTACAAGGCTGAATTCTTCATGAACCATCAGCCATGCAATTTCGCGGGCGGTGCGCGCTTTGGGATCGGCGCGGTATTCGCAGCGTTCCTGGGGAATGCGGCTGATTACTTTGCGAGTAGCGGGCGCTTCCTTTTCCCAATACTTGAGGAAGAACTCTTTCTGTTCCATGGTTCGCTCCTTCGCGGCGGTCTGCCGGGTGGGGTGATGAAGCGCCTGAAGTATAGGCGAATAGAAGGCGAACGGCAAGAGGGGCGCGTGCCGGGCAGCGGCGTTGCGCCAAAAAAGGCGAACAGCAGATCCCTCACGGGCGCTGGGACGCGATCAGTATCGCCGCGCGTTTCGCGCCGTGAGGAGCGGAGCCGGCGCGCGGTTCGGGATGACAGAATCTCGGATGCGCGTCTAAATCTCGAGGATCACGGGCAGAATCAGCGGGCGCTTGGAGGTTTGCTTGTTTAGGTAGCGCTTTAGATCGATGCGGATTTTTTCCTTGATAACGCTCCAGTCCATTTTTTCTTCGTCGGTGGACTGTTCGACGGTGCGCAGCACCACTTGGCGCGCCTCGCTCAGAATTTGCTGTCCGTCGTCACTGGGCAGGAATCCGCGAGTGACGATTTCGGGCGAGATCTCGATGCGGCCGGTATGCTTGTCGATGGCAATGATGGGGACGACCACGCCGTCTTCGGAAAGATGCTTGCGGTCGCGAATCACCACGTCTTCCACTTCCTCAAGCGAGCCGGAATCGACCATCACGCGGCCGGCGGGAACGGGCTCGCGGAGAATGGCGCGGCCATCGGCGGTGAATTCAACTGGATGGCCGCTTTCGAGCAACATCACCTGCCCGGAAACGGCGCCCATTTGTTCGGCGAGGGCGGCTTGCTGAAAGAGCTGGCGATATTCGCCGTGAATGGGGAAGAAATACTTCGGGCGCACCAGCTGCAGCAGGATTTTCATTTCTTCCTGGCTGGCATGGCCGGATACGTGAATCGGTGCGGAGCGTCCGCCTTCGTAATAAACCAGCACGCGGCGGCGGAACAAATGATCGATCATGCGGAAGATTGCTTTTTCGTTGCCGGGAATGATGCGCGCGGAAAGGATGACGGTGTCATTCTCGGCGATGCTCATCAGCCGGTGATTATCGACGGCAATGCGCGACATGGCGGAAAGGGGTTCGGCTTGCGAGCCGCTGACCATGACTACCAATTTGCGCGGATCGAAGGTGCGAATGTCCTGCGGGCGGACCATGCTCCCGTCCGGCACGCGCAGCTTGTCTAGATTGTGCGCGATTTCGACGTTATCGACCATGCTGCGGCCGACGATGCCGACTTTACGTCCAAGCGAGACGGCGATGTCCATCACCTGCTGAATGCGGTGAATAGAACTGGAAAAGCAGGAGACCACGATTTTTTGCGGCGCGGCGCGGAAAAGCTCTTCGAGACGAACCACGACGGCGCGTTCGGAGGGCGTGAAGCCGGGGCGCTCGACGTTGGTGCTGTCGGCGAAAAGCGCCAGCACGCCTTCCTGTCCATAGCGCGCAAAGGCGTGCAGATCGAAAGGCTTGCTGTCCACAGGCGTGGGATCGATTTTGTAATCGCCGGTGTGAATTACCACGCCAACGGGAGTTCGAATCGCGAGAGCTACGCAATCGATGGTGCTGTGGGTGACGTGCAGATACTCGATGCGAAACGGGCCGAGCGTGGTGGTGTCGCCGGCTTCGACTTCGTGAAGCTTAGCGGTATCAAGCAGCGCGTGCTCTTCGAGTTTTTTGCGCACCAGCGCCAGCGTAAATTCCGTGCCATAAATTGGGACGTTGAGATCGCCAAGAATGTAAGGAATCGCGCCGATGTGGTCCTCATGCCCGTGGGTGAGGATGATGGCGCGCACCATGTGCTTGTTCTGCTTGAGGTAGGTGATGTCGGGAATAACGATATCGACGCCGAGCAGCTCCTGCTCGGGGAACATGAGGCCAGCGTCGATGACGATGATGTCGTCGCCATAACGCAGCGCGAGCATGTTCATGCCAAACTCGCCGAGACCGCCCAGCGGAATGGCAAAAAGGGAAGTTTTGCTCAAGGTTGTCTGCCGATCTTGCCGAAGATGTGCAACGGATGTTTTGCGGCTCTCACAATAATGCTGATAGGAACGCGCGTTTGCGCGCCACTAGAGTTTATCGTATCACAAATGCGCGGCGTAGATACGTTTGCGGCGCGCGGATGCGGCGGGGCCGAGCTGGTTCAGTTCGAAACTTGGTAGCAAGCGTTGGTCGCAAAAAGGAGTGAACCTCATATAAAATTGTGGCGATGAAAAAAATTGCCATTTTAGGATGCACGGGATCGATCGGCAGGCAGTGCTTGCAGGTGGTGGACGCATTGCCCGGGCGGTTTGAAGTGGTGTCGATGGCCGCCGGGTCGAACGTCGCGCTGGTGGCCGAGCAGGTGAAGCGGCACCGGCCGAAAGTTGTTTCCGTCGGCACAGAACAGGCGGAGATTGAACTGCGCGCATCGCTCGCCGCCGGAATCGCGGGTGATGGTAAGTCACGAAACGGCGGCGCTCTGCCGGAAATTTTATTTGGTGCGGAAGGCATCGAGCGCGTGGCCACGCATCCGGAAGCGGAAATGGTGGTTTCGGCGGCGGTTGGCGTGGTGGGATTGCCGGCTACTTACAAAGCCATTCAGCAGGGCAAGCATATCGCGCTGGCGAATAAGGAAGTTCTGGTGGCGGCCGGGGAATTGGTGATGGCTGCCGTCGAGCGCCAGGGCGTGGCGTTGCTGCCTGTCGATAGCGAACACAACGCGATTCACCAATGCATGCGCGGCGGCGAACGCGGCGAAGTAAAGCGCCTGGTGCTGACGGCATCGGGCGGGCCATTTCGCAAAACGCCAGTTTCAGAGCTTGAGAACGTCACGCCCGAGCAGGCTCTTGCGCACCCGAATTGGAAGATGGGGCAGAGAATCACCATCGATTCAGCCACGCTGATGAATAAGGGTTTCGAAGTGATCGAGGCGCGTTGGCTTTTCGGGATGCCGCTGGAAAAAATTCAAGTGGTGATCCATCCGCAATCGACGGTGCACTCGATGGTGGAATATGTGGATGGCTCGATTCTGGCGCAACTGGGGCCTACGGACATGCGCATGCCGATCCAATATGCGCTAACTTATCCAGAGCGAGTGGCATCAAAGGAATGCGCCCTGGATTGGTCCTCGCTGAGCAGACTCGACTTCGAAGCAGTGCCATCCGGAAAATTTCCATGCCTCGAATTGGCGCGGGAAGCGCTGCGGCAAGGCGGGCTTTTGCCGTGCGCGTTGAACGCAGCCGACGAGGTGGCCATCGCGGCGTTTTTGGAGCGAAAGCTGCCGTTCCTGGGAATCCCGAAGGTGATCGAAGGAGTACTTGGGCGGATGCCGCGCGCGGCGCTGAGCAGCATCGATGAGCTTGTGGCAGGGGACGCCGAGGCGCGACGGTTGGCGCACGATGAAATCAGCCGGCAGTACTCAGCGGTGAAACAAGTCAGTTGAGCCGCGCGTAATCGCAAAGTGAGACAGGAACTCACTGGCTGGATACTTGGGAGCGCGAAGGGATCGAGGCGTATCTATTTGACAAGCCAGCTGCGCGGTTGCCTGTTGAACCAAAAACGTTTTCCTCTAAAATAGGTTAAAGAGCACAGGAGAGAAACATACCTCATGGCTTTAAACGTACTTCGCGATCTGGTTGCCGGAGCGATCGTCCTCGGCGTGCTGGTGCTGATACACGAGTGGGGACACTTTGTGATGGCGAAGCTCTGCGGCGTTCGCGTGGAAATTTTTTCCATCGGCTTTGGGACTCGGCTGTGGGGACGCAAGCGCGGCGACACGGATTACCGGATCAGTGCTCTCCCGCTGGGCGGCTACGTGAAGATGGCCGGCGATAATCCGGTGGAGGAACGGACCGGGGAACCATACGAATTTCTATCGCGTCCGCGGTGGCAGCGATTCCTGATCGCCATCGCTGGGCCGGCGATGAATGTGATTCTGACGCTGGCAATATTCTGGGGCATCTACGCGCTGGTGGGTGCGCCCATGGACGCGTATTTGCGGCAACCGGCTTTGGTGGCGGCGGTTCCGAAAGATCAGCAGAGCGCCACACACATTCAGGGCGGAGACCAGATCGTGGCCGTGGGTGGCGTAGCCACTCCGACGTGGGGCAAAGTTTCGAAGGCCCTCGCGAATGCCAAGCCCGGCAGCAAGGTGGCCGTTACGGTTCTACGCGACGGCTCGCGAAAGACTTTCGATATCAGCATTCCGCATACACAAACGGCGCTGGAAGACGTGCTCGGGTATCCATTCATTACACCCGTAACCGAGGGCGCGCTTCCCGGTTCGCCGGCCGATGAGGCTGGCCTGAAGGCGGGAGATAAATTCGTCTCGATCAACGGGCAGCCGGTTGTGACGTGGCAGCAACTGACGGAAACCGTGGGCAAGGCCGGCCCGCATCCGATTCATTTCGTAATCAGCCGCGAAGGCAAGGACGTGCCGCTTACGATCACGCCGACTTATACGATGAACAGTGATGGGCGAATGGATTGGCTAATCGGCGCGGAGCCGCCAAACATACCGTCGTATTACCAGAAACAGGGGATTATTGAGTCAGCGAAAGACGCCGTCGCGTATACGTGGACGCTGATGCGCACCATGGGGGATGCGCTATCTGGGCTGGTGCGCGGACAAGTCTCGGTGCGCGAACTCGCGGGGCCAGTGGGCATTGTGCAAATGTCCGGACAGGCGGCGCAAGGCGGCACCATCACACTGCTTACTTGGACCGCGTACATCAGCCTGAACCTCGGCTTGCTGAATCTGCTGCCGATTCCGATCCTGGATGGCGGGCACGTGCTGATGCTGGCGGTCGAGGGAAGCTTGCGCCGCGATTTGAGCGTAGCGGTGAAAGAGCGCTTCGTCCAAGTGGGACTGGTTTTCCTGCTGTGTCTGGTGGCGCTGGCTTTCTATAGCGATATTCACCGACTGATCGGCTACTGAAGTTCCCGTGGAGTTGTCCGAGTACGGGTGGCTTGATTAGGCGCCCGCAACCTTCTGTTATAATGTGGCTATCGTTTTATGTCTTCACCCGCACATCGAGTTTCCGTCGGCGAGCGCATCAATGAGGGCGAGCCCGCCGGCAAGCTACAGCGTGAGTTGAGGGCGCGGCACGTCCGCCTGACGCGCCAGCGGCGCGTCGTCGTGCAGGTGATGGAATCCGCTTCGCGGCACATGGATGCGGAGGAAATTCTCGGCTTGGCCCAGCAGATCGATCCCAACATCACGGGTGTGACCGTCTATCGCACCCTGGACATGCTGAAGAATCACGGGCTGGTCGACGAGTTGGATCTACTTCACCTGCGCGGGCACCGGCATTACTACGAAAGCCACGGGCCGCGCGATCACATCCACGTGGCGTGCATCCGCTGCGGGAAAGTCCGCGAGTTCGAGAGCGATCTCTACGAACAGCTCAAACAGCAGATTTCGCGCGATTGCGAAATCGAAATCTCCATCACGAGAACGGAAGTCGGCGGCCTTTGCGCCGATTGCCGCGCGAAAGAGCAAACCAGCGCAGGCGCCACACCCGCTGAAATTCCCCATTCCTGAAATGCGGTTTGCCGTGTCCGCATAGCAGGCGATCCCAAAACTAGCGACACGGAAAACCGAAGCAAAAGCAGATCCCTCGTCGGCCAAAAGGCGGCCTTTGTCGGGATGACAGCCGCCCTAAAGGGCACCTCTACATAAGGCGCTCCTGTTGATAATTGTTCGCCAACGGCACGCGCCGGCGGCCAGCCGCGCTACTGTTTAGCGGTGAGGAAATATTTTTTAACGTGCTCGATGTCGGCGAGGATTTGCTGGCGGAGAGCTTCGGGGCCGGAGAATTTCATTTCGTCGCGGAGGCGCGATAGGAATCGCACGATCATCGGGCCGGAGGTCAGCGTTTCGCTGAAATCGAGCAGATAGGATTCGATGGTGACGCGCGCGCCATCGAATGTGGGCCGCATGCCGATGTTTGTTGCCGCGCGATAATTCCCACCGGCGACGGAAACTTCGGTGGCGTAGACGCCGAGTTTCGGCAGTAACTGCTGCTCGGTCGAGAGATTCAGCGTGGGCACCACGAATTTGCGTCCCATGCCGGTGCCGGTGCGAATTTGGCCTTCGAGCGCATACGGGCGCCCTAACATGCGCGTCGCTTCTTCCACTCCACCTTCGCGCAGGTATTTGCGAATGGCGGTGCTCGACACCACCACTCCGTCCGCAACCACCGGCGCGACCGATTCCACCTGAAAATTCCAGAGCTTACCGAGATCGGATAGCGTGTTCACATCGCCGGCTTGCCGGTGGCCGAAGCGAAAGGTCTTCCCGACGGCGACCATGCGCGCATGCATCGTATCGACGGCATAGCGGCGCACAAAATCCTCGGGGCTGATTTTCGCGAAGTGAGCGTCGAAGCGGATCACCAACGCTGCGTCGAGTCCCATCGCTGCAATAGCGGCGAGGCGCTGGTCCAGAGTCATGAGCAGAGCGGGCGCGTCGGCGGGACGAAGCACTTGCGTCGGATGCGGGTAGAACGTTAGAACGGCGGCGATGGAGTTTTCCTGGCGCGCGCGCTCCAGCACGCGGCCCAAGATTTGCTGGTGGCCAAGGTGCAGACCGTCGAAATTGCCGATGGCGATAGCGGTGGGCTTCGAACCAGCGGGGAAGTGCGCAGCCCATTCTTCGGCCGAGAAAAAGTTCGCGAAAGGCATCAGAGCGCCACCTGAAATTGCAGACCGTCGTAGGCCAGGCGAACGTGCTCCGGCAGTCGCGCATTGGCGGCGACGTGGCCGAGGTCGTGGCAGATGTGCGTGAACCAGGCGCGCTTCGGTTTCAGTTCGTCAATCAGCGCCAGCGATTGATCGACCGTCGAGTGCATCGGATGCGGCACGTAACGGAGCGCGTCGAGAATGAAGTCGTCGAGGCCGTGCAGCAGTTGTTTCGAGCTTTCGGGGATGCGGCTGAAGTCGGTCAAGTAAGCGGCTTTGCCAAAGCGGAATCCGAGAACCTTTTGCGGGCCATGCTCGGCTGGAATGGGCGTGAATTCCACGTTGAAGAGCGTGAATGGTCCGTGAATTTCGTGGAGTTGCACCAGCGGGACGGAACTCTCGGTCGGCTTGGTGTCAAACACATACGCAAATTGACGGCGCAGGATGTCCAGTGTTTCCGGCGCGGCATAGAGCGGAACGATGCCCTTTTGCTTCAAGTTATAGGGGCGAATATCGTCAAGACCGAGGATGTGGTCGGCGTGGCCGTGCGTGTAGATGACCGCATCGAGCCGGTCGAGATGCGCGCGCATGGCCTGCAAGCGGAAATCGGGCGTCGTGTCGATCACCACATTGTGCCCGTCCCAGGAAAGCAGAATGGATGGTCGCGTGCGCTTGTCTTTCGGATCGGTGGATTCGCAGACGGCGCAATGGCACGCGAGCGTCGGCACGCCCATGGAAGTTCCCGAGCCCAGAACTGTTAATTGGAGTGAAGACATGAATTCAGCCGGAACGGCCGCCGTACAGAAAAAACTGAATGCGACGAGCTAGCCTTTGCCGCCTTTGGCCTGCTTGGCCATGGCTTCGGCGGCAGCTTTGGAGACTTCCATATAGGTCAGCTTGAGGCTGCCGATCACTTCGATCAGCAAGTCCTCGTCGGTTTTCGCAAGATTGCCGCGCGTGGTTTCGCGCAGCGCGTCCATCATATCGATTAGCTCACGCGCGCCTTCCAGATCGACGAAGGCTTGTCCGGTGCGCGGATCGGCCATTCCGCCGAGCATCGCAGCGGTGTTGCGCGTGAGAAAATCGACGAGCATCTGAAAGCCGCGCGATGGCGGCTGCTCTTCTGCCGCTGGTTCAGGAGCGGCAGCAGCGGGCGCATTGGCGGCCTGTTTGCCGACGGCCGCAGCCGTTGGCTTGGCGGACTTGGCCTTGGGCTCCTGTTCGTGCCATTCTTGCGCGGCGGCGTCCGGGCGCAGATCGCCCGATTCGGTGAACAAGCGCCGGTCGACTACTTTGAATCCTTCGTCTGGTTTTGGGTCAGCCACAGTCACAGTCCTCAGTTTGAGCAGCAAGCGATAAGCAAAAAGTTTAACATATCCGAGCGCTTGCGTGGGTCGGGTAACGCCTCACGGATGGCGCTACCTCGGGAAAGCATACGTTAGCGTTTCCGCGCTGCAAAGTTGGTGCGGTTTTCGGCGCGGCAAGTATAAAACTTCGAGGAGTTTTCGGCGGCTGGGGACATGGGGACAGAGAGCTTTGTCAGAGTGCTTTGGATCGTGCTGGATAGCGTGGGGATTGGAGAGCTGCCGGATGCCGCGGAGTACGGCGATGTGGGTCGCGACAC
>DATLSB010000115.1:0-19060 GCA_035534415.1 Candidatus Dormiibacterota bacterium
GAGATGGTGATGCCGGGAGACAACGTGACGGCGGAGATCTCGTTGATCACGCCGGTAGCGCTGGAGAAGGGGCTGCGCTTCGCGATCCGCGAAGGCGGGCACACCGTCGGCGCCGGCGCCGTCACTGAGATCATCGAGTAAATTATGCCAAACGGAGAAAAGATTCGGATTCGTTTAAAGGCGTACGATCACCGCATTCTCGACCAGTCGACCCGCGAAATCGTCGACACGGCCAAGCGGACCGGCGCTGACGTGGCTGGGCCGATTCCATTGCCCACGGTGATCAACCGCTGGACGGTGCTGCGGTCGCCCCACGTGGACAAAAAATCGCGCGAGCAGTTTGAAATGCGCACGCATAAGCGGCTGATCGATATTCTGGAACCGACTCCGGACACGGTGGACGCGCTGATGAAGCTCGATCTGCCTCCGGGCGTGGACGTGGAAATTAAGGCGTTTGGCAGGGAACACACGGCCAAGTGACGACCCGGACGGGGGCGTCATCCTTAGGTAGCGACAGGGTAGCGAAGGACTGGTAGCAAAGTATTTCGCGAGCTGCGATTGCAAAGGACGAAACGGAAATGGCGGTCAACGGCATATTGGGAATCAAGCTGGGCATGACGCAAGTCTTCGCCGAGGACGGTACGTCGGTGCCGTGCACGGTGCTGCAGGCGGGCCCGTGCGTGGTGGTCGAGCGGCGCACCAAGGATAAGCACGGATACGACGCCGTGCAGATTGGCCTGGTCGAATTCATCAAGCCGCAGCGCGTTACGAAAGCAATGACGGGCCACTTCAAGAAGGCTGGCGTGGCCCCGATGCGCTATCTCGGCGAAGTGCGCGTTGATGAGTCGAAGGATGAAACCAAGCCCGGCGACCGCGTGCTGGTCGATGGCTTTCAAGTTGGCGAATACGTGGATGTAAGCGGCGTCAGCAAAGGCAAAGGCTTTCAGGGCGGCGTGAAGCGCTGGCATTATCGCGGCGGCGACGCGTCGCACGGCTCGATGTTCCACCGCGCGCCGGGCGGCATTGGCGCCAGCTCGTTTCCTTCGCGCGTCTGGAAAGGCCAGCATTTCCCGGGGCACATGGGCGCGGAGCAGAAAACGTCCAAGAATTTGCGCGTGGTGAAAGTGGACGCGGAAGAGAACTTGCTGTTGGTTCGCGGCGCGGTTCCCGGCCCGTCCGGCAGTTACATTTACATTCGCAAGGCCAAGGCGGGGAAGTAAGCGCCGCCAAAACGATCGACTAAAGAAGAGACGACGATGCCTGTTGTGGACGTTATAAATCTGGATGGAAAGACGGTCGGCCAGCTCGAGCTAGCCGACGACGTGTTCGCGGCGGAAGTAAATCCGCACCTGCTGCACGAAGCGGTGCGTCACTTCCTGGCTGGCGAGCGCGCCGGCACGCACAAGACCAAGGACAAGAGCGAAGTCAGCGGCTCGGGCAAGAAGCTGTGGAAACAGAAGGGAACCGGCCGCGCGCGCATCGGCTCGATTCGGTCGCCGCTATGGCGCCATGGCGGCACGGTGCATGGCCCGGTGCCGCGCAAGTACGGTTACGCGCTGCCGAAGAAGATGATTCTCGGCGCGCTGCGTTCGGCGCTGACCACCAAGCTCTCGCAGCAAAAGCTGTTCGTGGTGGACGGCTGGCAGCTCGAATCGCATAAGACCAAAGCGTTTCGCGCGGCGCTCTCGAAGCTCGATGGCGAAGCGAAGTCGATTCTGCTGGTGGATGCGGGCGACAACGTCAATCTGGAACGCGCCAGCCGGAATCTCGAAGGCGTGACGCTGGTCGAGCCCTCGCGGCTCGGTCCTTATGACTTGCTGCGCCACGACCGCCTGATGCTTTCGCGCGAAGCGGCCGCCAAGTTGAGCGGAGCGCTCTCGGCTACGAAATCGAATGCTTCGCCAGAACAAGCCAGTGATCAGGGTGCCAAACAGGCCAGCGCGACTACAGCAGCAGCTGACGCAGAGTTGCACCCCGCGAAGGCTGCGGCCAAAAAGCCGGTGAAGGCCTCCGCGAAAGCGGCGCCCAAGGCGGCCAAAAAACCGGCCGTGAAAAAGGCCGCGGCGAAGCCCAAGGCGAAAAAGGAATAAGCGATGGCCACCAGGCTCTATCAAGTGATTCGCCGCCCGATCATCACCGAAAAAGGTCTGGGCGTGAAGGAACTGCAGCACACGGTGGTTTTCGAAGTGGCGCGCGACGCCACCAAGACGGAAATCAAGGAAGCCGTGCAGCGGATTTTCAAGGTGAAAGTCGACCATGTGCGCACCGCGATTTACCATGGCAAGCTGCGCCGCCGCGGTCGCGCCGAAGGATTTCGCAGCGACTGGAAGAAAGCGTACGTGAAGCTCGCTCCCGGCGAAAAAATGATCGAGTACGCGGAGAATTTGTAGTTCGAGAAAGCGCGCGCCAAGCGCCCGAAACAGCAGCAGCATAGATTCGAGTCAGACGTTCGAGGCAAAGATGGCACTGAAAACATTTCGACCGTACACACCGTCGCGGCGGTTCCTCACCATGCTCGATAAGAGCGAGGTGACCAAGCAGTCGCCGGAGAAATCCCTGACCGAGCCGAAGAAGCGCACTGGCGGGCGCAACTCGCACGGCGAAGTGACGTCGTGGCACCGCGGCGGAGGGCACGCGCGGCGCTACCGCTCGATCGATTTCCGGCGCGAGAAGACCGGAATCCCGGCGAAGGTCGCGGCCATCGAATACGATCCCAACCGTTCGGCGCGCATCGCGCTGCTGCACTACGCGGACGGCGAAAAGCGTTACATCCTGCATCCGGTGGGCCTGGAAGTGGGCATGACGGTGCAGAACGGTGAAGGCGCGGACATTCTTCCCGGCAACGCGCTGACCATCCGGCACATTCCTCCCGGCACCATGGTCCATAACCTGGAGCTGTATCCTGGCAAGGGCGGGCAAGTGGTGCGCTCGGCGGGCGGGTCGGCGCAGCTATTGAGTAAAGAGGGCGATGTCGCCCTGGTCAAGCTCCCTTCGGGAGAAGTCCGGCGGTTCAGCGTGGACTGCATGGCCACCGTCGGGCAGCTTGGGAATTTGGATCACGAGAATGTGACTTACGGGAAAGCGGGCCGCACGCGGTGGCATGGAAAACGTCCCACGGTGCGTGGCGTGGCCATGAACCCGGTGGATCACCCGCACGGTGGCGGTGAGGGTCGCGTGAAGGGCAACCACCCGCAGACTCCCTGGGGATTTCCGACTCTGGGCGCCAAGACGCGAAAGAAACGTCCCAGCGACCGGATGATCGTGGAACGGCGCAAGCCGTAGTTTGGAGCAGCAGTTAAAAGTAGTTTGGAGCAGCAGTTAAAACATGAACCCGGCGCGGCGGGGAATCGAGAGTGTCGTCATGAGTGCCACACGAACGTCGAGACGCGCGTCCCGGCGGTTGGCGCGGAAGGCAACTCCGCGCCGAGCCGCGAAGCCGGCGGCCAAGGCCGCTGGAAAGTCCGCCGCCCAGCCCGCAGCCAAGCTGGCCGGGAAAGTACATTCGAAGCTGTCGCCTCCGCCGCAGATTTTGTACCGGCTGTGCAAGGGCGGATGGGCCGTGATTGTGGAAACGGTTCAGAACGCGTCGGGAACGCGGTTTGTTTGCCCGTTTTGCCCGCTGTCCCATCGCGTGCCGGGTCCGGTGCGGGGATTCCGCAAAATGCGCCGGGCGCAGTGGATCAAGTTGCGCCGAGTGGAGGAGTAGGAGACCGATGCCGCGTTCGTTGAAAAAGGGTCCGTTTATCGACGGCCACCTGCAGGAAAAAGTGGCGGCGCTTAACGCCCGCAATGAAAAGAAAGTGGTGAAGACGTGGTCGCGCCGGTCCACCATTTTGCCGGAGATGGTTGGTCACACCATCGCCGTGCACAACGGGAAGAAGTTCATTCCCGTGTACATCACCGAGCAGATGGTGGGTCACAAACTCGGCGAATTCGCGCCCACCCGCAGCTTCAAGGGCCACGGCGTGAAAGCGGCGCTCGAAAGGGCGGCGGCATCAGCTCCAGGAGCCCCCGCTGCGGCTCCGGCGGGAAGAGCGTAAGCAGCACAGCAGGAGTTTGAAATTTTTCAGCTGCAGAGGGAATGATGGCGACGGCAACGCAGGGACAATTTGAGGGCGTAGCGATCACGCGGTTTCTTCGCGTGTCGCCGCAGAAGGCGCGCTTGGTGATCGATCTGATCCGCGGACACCGCGCGGAAGACGCGCTGCAGACGCTGCGCTTCACCAAAAAGCGCGTGGCCAAAGACGTGGAGAAAACGCTGCGCAGCGCCATTGCCAACGCCGAGCGCAAAGCGGACGACGCCGGCGAATCGCTCGATGTGGACGCGCTGTACGTGACCAGCTGCTGCGTGAATGAAGGGCCGCGCTGGAAGCGCATGCGTCCCGCGCCGATGGGCCGCGGATTCCGCTACCAGAAGCGCACCAGCCATATCGTGGTGCACGTTGCCGAGCACGCCAAGGCCACCGAGAGCCGTGTGGCGGCCGCGGCTGCCGAAGCGGAAGCGTCCAAGGGCGTGCGCGGAGCGGTGCGCAAGGCTCGCAAAGCGATCGAAAAGCGCGCCAAAGAGGCGCAAAAGCAGCAGAAGAAGAAGTAACAGCAAAAGCGGCGGAAAGAAGTAGGAGGCTCGTTTGGGGCAGAAAACACATCCGTACGGATTTCGGCTGGGCTACAACAAGGGCTGGCGCTCGCGCTGGTTCGCCAAGAAGGAGTATGCCGACCTGCTGCATGAGGACGTGGTGCTGCGCCGGCAATTGAAGGAGCGGCTGAAATCCGCTGGCATCGAAGGCATTGACATTGAGCGCGCCGCGAACAAGCTGGTAGTGCGGATTTACACCGCGCGGCCGGGAATCATCATCGGGCGCAAGGGCTCGGAAATCGACAAGCTGAAGAACGAAGTGCAGAAGCGTACCAAGCGCGAAGTGCACATCGATATTCAGGAAGTACATCGGCCGGAAATGGCCGCGCAGCTGGTGGCTGAGTCGATCGCGCTGCAGCTGGAAAAGCGCGTAGCTTTCCGCCGCGCCATGCGCAAAGCGGTGGATTCGGCGCTGCGTTTCGGCTGCAAGGGCATCAAGGTTCGCGTGGCGGGCCGGCTGAATGGAGCCGAAATCGCGCGCAAGGAATGGTACTTGCAGGGGCGGCTGCCGCTGCAGACGCTGCGCGCCAACATTGATTTCGGCACCGCCGAGGCGCATACGACGTACGGCGTCATCGGCGTGAAATGTTGGATTTATCAGGGCGAAAAGGTTCCGGAGCGTTCGCGGGCCGCTGCAACGGCTGCTGCCGCTTCGCAAGCTTAAAGGGACAGGTTAGACGTCTATGTTAATGCCCAAGAAGGTGAAGTACAGAAAACAGCAGCGCGGCCGTCGCAACGGCAAGGCGTGGCGCGGAGGCTCGCTGGCATTTGGCGAGTACGGGCTCAAGGCCATGGAGCCGGCTTGGATCACCGATCGCCAGATTGAAGCGGCGCGCGTGGCCATCACCCGCTTCATCAAGCGCGGCGGAAAGCTCTGGATTCGCGTGTTTCCAGATAAACCGTTCACCAAGAAGCCGGCTGAAACGCGTATGGGTAAGGGCAAAGGTCCACCGGAGCACTGGGTGGCGGTGGTGAAGCCCGGCCGCGTGATGTTCGAAATGTCCGGCGTGGATTTGGCTTCGGCGACCGCAGCGATGAAGCTAGCGGCTCACAAGCTGCCGATCGCGACGAAATTCGTGACGCGTGCGGAGGCACTCTGATGCCGCGGAGCATCGAGAAATATCAGGAAATGAATCCGAACGAGCTGGAGATCCAGCAGCGCGATCTGAGCGAGCAGATTTTCCGGCTGCGGTTTCAGATCGCGTCGGGACAAGCCGAAGGCTTAAAGAAGATGCGCGAGGCTCGCAAGGATCTGGCCCGCGTGAAGACGCTGCTGCGGCAAAAGCAGCTGCGGACGCAAACCGAGTCGAGGAAGGCGTAATGGCGAACGAAGCAGCGGCAACGGCAGCGCCGGAAGGCGCGCGCGAGCGCGGCGCGAGGCAGGAGTTGGTCGGCGTGGTGACCAGTGCTAAGATGGATAAAACCATCGTAGTAAAGGTCATTCGGACAACCCAGCACCCGCTCTATCGCCGTGTGGTGCGCTCAGCAAAAAAATACTACGCGCACGATGAAGCGCGTGAGGCGCGGATAGGCGACACGGTGCGGCTCGTCGCCACGCGTCCAATGTCGAAATTGAAGCGCTGGCGGCTCAAGGAAATTCTAGCCCGTTCGAATCGGGCTGCCTGAGCCGGTTTAGCAGGGGCCCCCAACGGACACAGCCGGCGGGGCGCGGGATAGGGGAGCACGACGATGGTTCAGATGCGGACGTGGCTGACGGTGGCCGATAATTCCGGCGCGCGCCAGATTACTTGCATCCTGCCGGTAGGTGGCGATGTGGGATTGACGGCCGGGTTGGGAGAAGTAATTACCGCGGCGGTGAAGGAAGCAGCGCCCGACAGCCAGATCAAGAAGGGCAAAGTAGTGAAGGCCGTGGTGGTTCGTACCAGAAAAGAGCATCGCCGCAAGGATGGAACGTACATCCGCTTTGATGATAACGCCGCGGTATTGATTAACGATGCGGGCGAGCCGGTGGGCACCCGCGTTTTCGGGCCGGTGGCCCGCGAGCTGCGCGACAAGAAGTTCACCAAGATCGTGTCGCTGGCTCCGGAAGTGTGGTAGCGATGAGAGAAAACACTCGAGAAATTCCGCCGATGGGCATTCGCCACGGCGACACGGTCAAAGTGATGTCGGGGCGCTCCAAGGGTAAGACCGGCAAAGTGCTCAGCGTAAATCCGGCCAAGAACACAGTGACCGTCGAACGCGCCAACATCATTAAGAAGCACACGCGCGCGAATCCCTCGAAGAACGTGCGCGGAGGGATTCTCGATAAAGAAGGCCCCATTCACGTATCCAATGTGATGCTGGTTTGCCCCGGCTGCGGAAAACACACCCGTGCGGGACACTCCAAGTTGCCGGACGGCACCAAGGTGCGCGTTTGCCGGCGCTGCAACCAGACGTTTGAGAGCTAAGAAGCCGAGGCTGAAGAAAAAACTATGAGCCGTTTGCACGATCGATATCGCAAAGAGGTGGTTCCGGCGCTTACCAAGCGCTTCGGGTACACCAACACCATGGCCGTTCCGCGCGTGGCCAAAGTCACGCTGAACGTCGGCCTGGGAGAGGCTAGCTCCAACGTGAAGCTGCTGGACACCGCGGCGGCTGAACTCGGGCAGATCGCCGGCCAGAAGCCGGTGATCACGCGCGCCAAAAAGTCCATCGCCAATTTCAAGCTGCGCAAGGGCATGCCCATCGGCTGCATGGTCACGCTTCGCGGCGAGCAAATGTACGAATTTCTCGACCGCGTCACTTCCGTGGTTCTGCCCCGCGTCCGCGATTTCAAGGGACTGCCGCCGAACTCGTTCGATGGCCGCGGCAATTACACGCTGGGATTGCGCGACCAGCTGGTATTTCCGGAAATCGATTACACGCGCGTCGACAAGATTAAGGGAATGAACATCACCATTACCACCACGGCCCGCAACGACGAAGAAGGCCGCGAACTATTGAAGCTGCTCGGCGTGCCGTTCCGGGCGTAACGCCGGGCATAAGGAGATCGAAAGAGAATGGCTCGAACCAGTCAATTCGCGAAGATGAAGCGCAAGCTGAAGTACAAAATTCGCCAGCGCAACCGCTGCCGCGTTTGCGGCCGCGCGCGCGGCTTCCTGCGCAAGTTCGAGATGTGCCGCATCTGCTTCCGCGGCATGGCCCTCAAAGGCGAGATCCCCGGCGTGGTAAAGGCCAGTTGGTAAGGCCGTTAGACAAGGACTGACGAATGACCACCGATCCCATCGCAGATTTTCTCACGCGCATCCGCAACGGCGCCCGCGCCCGGCATCCGCGCGTCGACGTGCCATCCTCGAAGATGAAAGTCGAGATCGCGCGTATTTTGAAGGACGAAGGCTATCTCGCCAATTTCAAGGTCGTGGAAGAAAAGGGCAAGCGCACGCTGCGCGTTTTCCTTCGCTACTCTTCCGACCGCCGCAGCGTGATCTCTGATTTGAAGCGCGTCTCCAAGCCCGGCGCGCGGCGCTACACCGGCAAGACCGGCATCCGCCAGGTGATGGGCGGCATGGGCATCTCCATTCTTTCCACGCCTCGCGGGTTGATGACCGGCCAGGTGGCGCGCAAGGAAGGCGTCGGCGGCGAACTGCTTTGCGAAGTTTGGTAGCAAGCCGCCGGTCAACCAGTTGCTGGTGAAGAAGGTTTGCAGCGAGTAGTTCTGTAGCGGCCAGCGGTTCTGTAGCAAGGTCCGGTAGAAAGGTTTTCGAGAACATGTCGCGAATTGGAAACAAAATCATCCCGGTGCCCTCGGCGGTAAAGATTCAGATCAAGGACACTGCCGTGGACGTTCAGGGCCCCAAGGGCAAGTTGACCATCACGCTGCCGCGCGGAATTCACTTCGAGCAGAAGGACGGCACGCTGATCGCCAAGCGTGAAAACGACGATCAGCGCGCCCTACACGGATTGGCCCGCGCGCTAGTGGCCAATGCCGTTACCGGCGTGACCCAGGGATTCAAGAAGGATCTCGACATCGTGGGCGTCGGCTACCGCGCCGAAGTGAAAGGCAAGAACCTGGTGCTCGCGCTGGGCTATTCACATCCGGTGGAGTTCCCAATTCCCGAGGGAATTCAAATCGCGGTCGAAAAGCAGACGCATATGTCCGTGACCGGAGCCAACAAGAATCAGGTGGGCCAGATCGCCGCGAATCTTCGCGCGCTGCGTCCGCCCGACCCATACAAGCAGAAGGGCATTCGCATCACCGGCGAGCGCCTGAAGAAGAAAGCCGGCAAAGCCGGAGCCAAGTCATCGGCGTAACTTTTTTGGAGGAGGAGTAGCGTGGCCATTTCGGTTCGAAGACTTTCGCGCGAGGCGCACCGCCAGCGCGTCCACGTGCGCATGCGCAAGCGCGTGGCCGGCACCCCGGAGCGTCCGCGCTTGTGCGTGCATCGCTCGTCGCGCCACATTCGCGCGCAGGTGATCGACGACTCTTCCGCGCGCACCCTCGTTTCCGCCAGCTCGCTCGACAAAGACGTGCGCTCGCAGATTCGCGGAGGCGGCAACATCGCCGCTTCCAAAGTAGTGGGAAAAATCGTCGCCGAGCGCGCTCGCGCCAAGGGAATTGAGAACGTCGTGTTCGATCGCGGCGGCTATCAATACCATGGCCGCGTGCAAGCGCTGGCGGAAGCGGCCCGTGAGGCGGGCCTGAAGTTCTGAATCCTATGCCGAAACAAGAGCTTAAAGATATGTTGTCAGTTCGCCGCCCAGTGGAAGCCAACCAGGCGAGCTTGAAGGACCAGGTGGTTTCCATCAACCGCGTCACCAAAGTGGTGAAGGGCGGCAAAAACCTCAGCTTTTCCGCGCTGGTTGTCGTGGGAGATCAGAACGGACATGCCGGATTCGGCATGGGCAAGGCGCGCGAAGTGCCCATGGCCATTCGCAAGGCCATCGAGCAGGCCAAGAAGAACATGGTCAAGTTCAACCTGCGCGGCACCACCATCCCGCATCAGGTCGTGGGGCTGTACGGTTCCGGGCAAGTGCTGCTGAAGCCCGCGCCCGAAGGTACGGGTGTAATCGCTGGAGGCCCGGTGCGCGCAGTGATGGAGGTTGCCGGAATTCAGAACGTGCTCACCAAGTCTCTGGGCACGTCGAATCCGCACAACGTAATCAAGGCCACGTTTGACGCGCTGCTGCACTTGAAGGACGCTGCGCGCGTGGCCGAAGCGCGCGGCAAGGGCGGCGCGGAAGAAATGGCGGCGTCGTAACCGCCCGCTGGAGAATTCTGAGGAATCATGGCCACATCGAAAAAAGAATCGGGCACGGTTAAAATCAAGTGGGTGCGCAGCTTTATCGGCTGCCCGCGCGATATGCGGCAGGCCATTCGCGGCCTGGGCTTCCGCCGCATGCACCAAGTGGTGGAGCGCCAGGATACGCCCTCGATTCGCGGCATGATCGCGAAAGTCCACCATCTCGTTGAAATCCAGAAGTAGCTGGGGAATCCATGGAACCGACACTATCGAATTTGAAACCGCCGCGCGGCTCGCGACATCGCAAGGTGCGCGTGGGGCGCGGCATGGGCTCGAAGCTGGGCAAGACGTCCGGCGCGGGCAATAAGGGCCAGCAATCCCGCCGCGGCTATTCGCGGCGCGCTGGCTTCGAGGGCGGCCAGATGCCTCTGCACCGCCGCTTGCCGAAGCGCGGCTTCTCGAGCCCGTTCCCGAAAACATTCGCCGTGGTCAACGTGGAAAGCCTCAATGCGTTTCCCGCGGGCGAAACCGTCACTCCCGAATCGCTCGCCGGTCGCGGCTTGATTCGCGCCACGCGCGGCAGCATCAAGATTCTCGGAGACGGTGAGTTGAAAGTCGCGTTGACCGTGCGCGCGCACGCCTTCAGCAAGTCCGCGGAAGAGAAAATCGCGAGCGCCGGAGGGAAGGTCGAAGTAATCGCATGAAGAAGTTAGTCGAGGCCATTCGCAATATTTTTATCACGCCGGATCTGCGCAATCGCGTGCTGTTCACGCTTGCCATTCTGGCCGTGTATCGCCTCGGCGCGTTTATTCCTACTCCTGGCATCAACACCTCCTTGCTCGGCCAGCTGTTCGATGAGAGCCGCGGCTCGGTGCTGGGCCTGATCGACCTCTTCAGCGGCGGCAACCTGCGCCGCTTGACTATATTCGCGCTGGGCATCATGCCGTACATCACCGCCGCCATCATTTTGGAATTGCTGGTGGTGGTGTGGCCGTACCTCGAGCGCCTGCAAAAAGAGGGCGAGCTCGGTCGCCGCAAGATCACGCAGTACACGCGCTACCTGACCATCGTTCTGAGCTTGTTCCAGTCCTTCACCATCGCGCTCACCCTCGAGCGTCAGAGCATGAACGGAGCGGCGCTGGTCTATCATCCGGGTATCCACTTTATCCTGATGACCATGCTCACGCTGACCACCGGCTCCGCGTTCATCATGTGGCTCGGCGAACAGATCAGCGACCGCGGCATCGGCAACGGCATGTCGCTCATCATATTTGCCGGCATCGTGGTGGGTTTGCCGCGCGCCGTTACCGATCTTTTTGACAAGGCGGAAACGCGCCAGTGGGGCTCGTTTACGCCTATCGCGCTGATCGGCTTGGTGGTGCTGATGGCCGCGGTAGTGGCGTTTATCGTATTCGTCGAAAGCGGGCAGCGGCGCATTCCCGTGCAGTACGCTAAGCGCGTAATGGGGCGCAAGGTCATGGGCGGGCAGATGACCTATCTGCCGCTGCGTGTCAACGCCGGCGGCGTGATCCCGCCGATTTTTGCCAGCTCCTTGTTAACCTTTCCGCAGACGGCGGCGCTGCTGTTTAAATCCAAGTCGCCCATATTCGAATCGATTGCGCGTTCGATCAGCTGGGGCGAGCCCCTGTACACGCTCTTATATGTGGTGCTGATTATCTTTTTTGCTTTCTTTTACGTTGGCATCATCTTCAATCCCACGGATCTCGCGGACAACATGCGCAAATACGGCGGGTTCATTCCCGGCATTCGTCCCGGGAGGAACACGTCCGAGTACATCAACCGCATCTTGACGCGGCTTACCTTTGTGGGCGGCGTGTACCTGGCGGTCGTGTGCTTGCTGCCGGAATGGATGATTTCCGGCATTCACCTGCAGCATCTGTGGCTGGTGGGCAACTGGTTTGACACGCATATGTGGCGGTTCGTGCTGGATGGTTTGGGCGTGCAGTTTTATTTCGGAGGCACGTCGCTGCTGATCGTCGTCGGTGTGGCGATGGATACCGTGCAGCAGCTCGAAGCGCAGTTGGTGATGCGGAATTACGAAGGGTTTGTGCGGAAGGGCCGCGCGCGTAGTCGTCGTAGTTGAACAGGTAAATAGCCGTTGCAGTTCAATCCCGTTCGGCGGTGACGATGGCTCTCAATCGTGCTGTGATTTTTCTGGGTCCTCCCGGCGCCGGGAAAGGCACTCAGTCGAAGTTGGCCGCGCAGCGGTGCGGATTGCCGCATCTCTCCACCGGCGATATGTTCCGCGATGCGATTGCCCGCGGAACGCCGCTGGGTAAGAAGGTGCAGCCAATCTTGGCGTCCGGTGAGTTGGTGTCGGATGATTTGGTGACGGGCATGGTGGAAGAGCGGCTTTCGCAGCGCGACTGCGCCCACGGCTTTATTTTCGACGGATTTCCGCGCACCTTGCCGCAGGCGCGGCAGCTCGACGAGCTGCTGGCTTCCAAGGGTTTCGGCAAGCCGTTGGTGATCGAGTTTTGCGTCAGCCCGGAGAAGCTGTTCCGGCGGCTGGCTGGACGTTGGACTTGCACGGTGGGCGGCGAGATTTACAACGAGTTCGACGCGCCGCCGAAAGTTCCGGGCGTCTGCGATGGTGATGGCGGCAAGCTGGTGCAGCGTCCCGACGATCGGCCCGAAGTAGTTCGGGAGCGCCTCACGGCCTACGAACGGCAGACCAAGCCGCTCGCGGAATATTACCGCCGCCTCGGCGTGCTGGAAGTGGTGGATGCCGGTAAGAGCGTTGACGAAGTTAGCCGCGCCCTCAACGCCATTTTGCACTGCGCGGAAGGAAACAATGGTCGTTTGTAAATCAGCCGCCGAACTGGAAAAGATGTATCGATCGGGGCTGATCGTATGGGGCGCGCTGGATAAGATGCGCGCCATGGTCCAGCCCGGAATTTCGACCAAGCAGCTGGACAAGTTCGCTGAGTCGTACACCATCGAGCATCACGCGCGGCCGGCGTTCAAGGGCTACCGCGGATATCCTGGTTCGGTTTGCACGTCGATCAACCAGGAAGTGGTGCACGGGATTCCGTCGGCTTCGCGGAAGCTGCGCGAAGGCGACATTCTCTCGATGGATTTCGGCGTGGAGCTCGACGGATATTTTGCGGACGCGGCTCTGACGGTGCCGGTTGGCAAGATTTCTCCCGAACGGGAAAAGCTGCTGCGCGTCACGCGCGAATCGCTCGAGCGCGGCATCGACAAAGTGCGCCCGGGAAACCGGCTGGGCGATGTATCGGCAGCCGTGCAACAATGGGTAGAAAAGAACGGCTATTCGGTGGTGCGCGAGTTCGTCGGGCACGGCATCGGCACCAAGATGCACGAAGATCCGCAGGTGCCGAATTACGGCCCCGCGGGCCAAGGCCCGAAGCTGCAGGAGGGCCTAGTGATCGCCATCGAGCCGATGGTGAATGCCGGAGCCCCGGCCGTTCGCGTTCTGAGCGACGATTGGACGGCGGTTACCGCCGATGGCAGCGACTCGGCTCATTTCGAGCATACCGTGGCTGTCACCAAGGATGGTCCGTGGATTTTGACCCGGCCGCGGGGAGCAGCCGGACCGTGCTGGTAGCGCGGGAAAAAGTTTTTTAGCGGAGCGGATGGGAGTGTATGGCGAAAAGGCCTATAAAAGATCGCAACAAGCCGGCCGAGGAAAGCGGCAAGGAAGACGCCATCGAAGTGATGGCCACGGTCATCGAGCCGCTGCCCAACGCCATGTTTCGCGTCGAGCTGGATAATAAGCACCAGGTGCTCGCGCATATCTCCGGCAAGATGCGCAAGAATTTTATCCGCATCCTTTCGGGTGATCGCGTGGCGGTCGAGCTTTCCCCCTACGATCTCACGCGCGGCCGAATTGTCTACCGCTACAAATAGCGGCCGGCCTGAGTGGCAGCCGCGGAGTTCGCGCTCGGTTTTTCGGGGGTCGGAGCTTTAGCTCCGACATTTGGGTGGTGAGTATGACCGGGCTTTAGCCCCTGAGGCGTGCGCGGCGGGAAGGATTGGTAAAATGAAAGTTCGGGCATCAGTCAAGAAAATTTGCATGAAGTGCAAGGTGATTCACCGGCGCGGCGTGGTGCGCGTGATTTGCGTCAACCCGAAGCACCGCCAGCGCCAGGGATAGTCACGAAAAGTTTCGGGAATCGCGGGAGGAATTAGATGGCACGCATTGCAGGAGTTGATTTGCCGCCGAATAAGCGGCTGTGGGTCGGCCTGACGGCGATTTACGGCATCGGGCAGCATCGCGCCCGCACCCTGGCCGCCAAGGCCAGCGTCGACCCAACGAAAAAGATTAAGGATCTGACCGAGGACGAAGTCAACCATCTGCGCAACGCCATCGAGGCCGAAGGCGGCGTCGAAGGCGATCTCCGCAAGGAACAGCAGATGAACATCCGCCGGCTGATCGAAATTCAGTGCTACCGCGGGCTCCGGCACCGCCGCAATCTGCCGGTGCACGGCCAGCGCACGCACACCAACGCTCGCACGCGCAAAGGTCCGCGCAAGGGCGCCGTGGCAGCCAAGAAGAAAACGATGGCCCGCAAGTAGTCGGTTGCCGTGAGTAGGCGCTTTGTGGGCCGCAGCTTTAGCTGCGACATCGGGTAAGCAAAGTTCGAGCGGCTTCAGCCGCTGAAGTGCCCAGCAGATTGAATTACAGAGAGAGGAACGAGCGTGGCAAAAGAGACGGACGCAACAGCAGCGCCAGCAGCGGGAAAACCCGCGAAGCGCAAAAAAGAATTCCGCAAGAAGCGCGAAAAGCGCGTGGTGCCCCACGGCGTGGTGTGCATTCAGGCCACGTTCAACAACACCATCGTCACACTCACCGATCCCGATGGCCGCGCCGTCAGCTGGGCTTCCGCCGGCTCGGTGGGATTCAAGGGCTCGCGCAAGGGCACGCCGTACGCCGCGCAGCAGGCTGCCGTCTCCGCGGCGGGCGTCGCTCGCGATCAGTACGGCATGAAGTCCGTGGAAGTGCGCGTAAAAGGTCCCGGAGCGGGACGCGAGTCCGCAGTCCGTGCGCTGGCGTCTTCCGGGCTGCACATCAACGCGATCAAGGACGTTACGCCCGTGCCGCATAACGGCTGCCGTCCTCCCAAGCGCCGCCGCGTCTAATTGGATTGCCGTCAGGGCACGACTTCAGTCGTGCCTTATCGGGCCAGGCAGGGAGCGGCTTCAGCCCCTGAGGGCGACAGAGGTAGATGCGCAGGGCTTTAGCTCTGCGGATAGACGAAGGATTAAAAAGGGGCTTCAGCCCCGGCAGTTTGGTTTTGGAGAAGGAGACAGCACTTGGCAAGACATCGTGAAGCGGTTTGCAGATTGTGCCGTCGGGAAGGGCAGAAGCTCTTCTTGAAGGGCCTCCGTTGTTTTACGGAAAAGTGCGCCATTGAAAAGCGCAACTTCGTTCCCGGGCAGCACGGCCAGGCGCGCCGGCCGAAGATGGTCGGCTACGGCGTGCAGTTGCGCGAAAAGCAAAAGGTGAAGCGCACCTACGGCCTGCTGGAGCGCCAGTTCCGCAACTACTTTGAAGAGGCGGAGCGCATCAAGGGTCCCACCGGCTCGAACTTGGTAACCATGCTCGAGCGCCGCCTGGACAACGTAGTCTATCGCATGGGCCTAGCGGGATCGCGCGCGCAGGCGCGGCAGTTAGTGGCGCACGGGCACATTCGCGTGAAGGGTCGCAAGGTCAATATTCCCAGCTATCTGGTGAAAGTCGGCGACGACGTGCTGCTCAAGGAAAACATGCACCAGAACGCCATGATTCTGGAAGCGCGCAATCTGGCGCAGAGCCAGGGCGTGGCTCCTTGGCTCGATATCGATCGCGAGAATTTCAAGGCGCGCGTAGTGGCGATGCCGCGCCGCGAAGACGTGCAGACCCCGCCGATGAACGAACAGCTCATCGTCGAACTGTACTCGAAGTAATTCGCGAACCCGGGTTTCACCGTAATTTTTCAGCGTAATTATGTTTTGGGTCCGCCGCGGGCGGGCCGGAAGGATGGCAAAGATGTGGAAAGGTTTTCAGAAACCGAAGCGACTGGCAGCCGAGCCGGAATCGCTCACCGATAAGTTCGGCAAGTTCACCGCGCAACCGTTTGAACGCGGCTGGGGCACCACCGTGGGCAACGCGCTGCGGCGCGCTCTGCTCAGCTCCATCGAGGGCGCTGCGATCACCGCGGTGAAAATCGAAGGCGTGCTGCACGAATTTTCGCCCATTCCCGGCGTCGTTGAGGACGCCACGGACATCATCCTCAACCTCAAGCAGATTCCGCTGAAGCTCAACTCCGATCAGCCGAAAACGATCACGCTCACCGTCGATACCCCCGGCCCGGTCACCTCCGCGCAGATTGAAGAAGACGCCGACATCGCCGTGCTGGACAAGGGCATCTACATCGCCACCGTCAGCGAAGGCGGGAAGCTCGAACTCGAACTGCGCATCAAGAATGGCCGTGGTTACGTAGCCGCCGACCGCAACTTCGACGAGGATCTCTCGATCGGCTACATTCCCATCGACTCGGTTCACTCTCCCGTGCGCAAGGTCAACTACGCCGTGGAAGCCGCGCGCTTGGGGCAGATGACCGACTACGAAAAGCTCACCCTCGAAGTCTGGACCAACGCCGCGATCACGCCGCAGGACTCCATCGGCCTGGCCGCCAAGCTGGTGAAAGACCACATGAGCATCTTCATCAACTTTGAGGAACAGCCGGAGCTGCCCGAAGAGGCCGTCGAAAATTACGCCGATCCGCGCCTCGAATATCTCGACCGCTCGGTGGAAGAACTCGAGCTTTCCGTGCGCTCCTACAACTGCTTGAAGAACGCCAACATTCAGAATCTCCGCGAGCTCGTGCAGAAGACCGAGTCCGAAATGCTCAAGACCAAAAATTTCGGGCGCAAGTCTCTGAACGAGATCAAGGACATCCTGCAGAAGATGGGCCTCGGCCTGGGCATGAAGTTCGACGACCACGGCCGCATCATTTGGCCGCCGCTGCCCAGCCAGACGTCGCTGACGTCCTCGGAGGAAACCACCGCCGTCTAAGTTCGCGCGGCCACGGAACCGAACATGAGACACCTTATATCGGGCCACAAACTCGGACGCAACCCGGCGCATCGCCGCGCCACGCTCCGCAATCTCGTCACCAATCTGGTCGAGAAGGAGCGCATCCAGACCACGCTGCTGCGCGCCAAAGCTGCGCGTCCGCTGGCCGAGCGCATGATCACACTCGGCAAGCGCGACTCGCTCCACGCGCGCCGCCAGGCCGCCGCATTTCTGATGACGCCCGGCGCCACGAAAAAACTCTTCGCCGATCTGGCGCCGCGCTTCTCCGATCGCAACGGCGGCTACACCCGGATCATTCGCACCGGCTGGCGCATCGGCGATGGCGCCGAACTGGCCATCCTCGAATTCATCGGCTCGGAGCTGAAGAAAAAAGAAAAGAAGCCGCGCCGCGGCGCCGCGGAAGAAGCTCCCGTGGAAGAGAAGCAAAAGGAAGCGGCCGTCGGCGCGACAAAGTAGCTCCGGCGCAATCGCTTCTCGTCCTCTTCTCGTCAATCAATCATTGAAACGGCCCGTTCGAAGCGTCCTGCGACGCCATCGAACGGGCCGTTCGTTTTTTCCGCGCCGAGAGATCCTTCGCTCCGCTCAGGATGACAAACTCACGCGCGCGTCATTCTGAGGGCGACTTGTGCCCGAAGAATCCCTCTTCGGACCGCGAGAGCGCCACTCCAACCTCGCTATTCCAAGCGCCCTATTCCAGTCGATAGTTCGGGGCTTCGCGGGTGATGATCACGTCGTGGACGTGGCTTTCGCGCAGGCCCGCTTGCGAGATGCGGATGAACTTCGCGCGCTCCTGCAGTTCGAGAATATTCGCCGCGCCCACATAACCCATTCCGCTGCGCAGCCCGCCAACCAGCTGCTCCACCAATCCCGATAGCGGCCCTTTGTACGGCACCTGCCCCTCGATTCCTTCCGGGACGGTCTTGCCGCGCTCCGTGCCTTCCTGCGCGTAGCGGTCGGCCGAGCCCGCTTCCATCGCGCCCAGCGATCCCATGCCGCGATACGATTTGAACGTCCTGCCTTGATAGAGAATCGTCTCGCCCGGCGATTCTTCCGTCCCGGCGAAAAGACCGCCGATCATCACCGCCGAGGCTCCCGCGGCGATTGCCTTGGTGATGTCGCCCGAAAACTTGATGCCGCCGTCGGCGATCACCGGCACTCCGCTGCCTTGCGCCGCGCGCGCCGCTTCGGTGATGGCGGTAATTTGCGGCACACCCGCTCCGGTCACCACGCGCGTGGTGCAGATCGATCCCGGCCCGATGCCCACTTTGACTCCGTCCACGCCGAGCGCGATCAGGTCGCGAGTGCCTTCGGCGGTGGCCACGTTTCCGGCCAGCAGCTGAATATCAGGCAGCTTGTGCTTCACCGCTTTGATCGCTTCCATCACCCGAGTGGTGTGGCCGTGCGCCGTGTCGATGGCCAGCGCATCCGCGCCGTTGCGCGCCATTTCCTGCGCGCGTTCCAGAAAATCGCCGGTGGCGCCGATGGCTGCGCCGGCTCGCAGGCGCCCCTGCTCGTCCTTGGTGGCGCTGGGAAATTCGATTTTTTTCTGGATGTCTTTCACGGTGATCAGGCCCTTCAGGTTGAAGTCCTTATCGACCACCAACAATTTTTCGATGCGGTGCTGTTGCAGGATTTTCTCGGCTTGCTCGAGCGTGGTGCCCACCGGCACGGTGATCAGGTTTTCCTTGGTCATCACCGCGTTCACCGGCTGATCCAGGTTGCGCTCGAATCGCAAGTCGCGGTTGGTCAGGATGCCCACCAGCCGCGGCCCGCGCGTCACCGGCAAGCCGGACACCTTGTATTTGTTCATGATGTCCAGCGCCTGCCGCACGGACATTTCCGGCGCGATGGTCACCGGGTCCACGATCATGCCGCTTTCCGATCGCTTCACGCGGTCGATCTCTTCCGCCTGCTCGTCGATGGTCATGTTGCGGTGAACGAATCCCAGCCCGCCCTGCCGCGCGATGGCCATGGCCAGCCGCGCGTCCGTCACCGTGTCCATGGCCGCCGCCACGATGGGAATGTTCAGCGTGATTTTGCGCGAAAGGCAGGTGCGCGTGTCCGCCTGCGCCGGCAGCACATCCGATTTCCCCGGCAGCAGCAGCACGTCGTCAAACGTCAGCCCTTCCGGTATGGCTCCATCAATCATTGCGTCTCCTGGCCGGTTTCGCTGCCGGCCCG
>DATLSB010000116.1:0-5780 GCA_035534415.1 Candidatus Dormiibacterota bacterium
TGCGATCCCTACTTTGGTCCCGATGACTTGCAGGTGTTGCAGCTCGTCCTCCGATCAGCGCCACATCTGAAAGTCGCGATACTGACTAGTCGCAAACAGCAGCAGATGAATGGAGCCGTCGACGTTGAGGAGAGCTATAAGAAGAAGTGGCGGTCCATTTGCGACCAACAGGCTCCAGATACTGAGATTGTGGTGGTTGGCAATTCCAAAGGCGAGCTGCCGATTCATGATCGTTGGTGGTTGACGAAAGGAAAGGGCCTAAGAATCGGCACGTCGTTTAACTCTCTCGGAGCAAAGAAGGAATCGGAAATTTCGGGTCTTACTGAAGCTGAGTCGCGTGAGCTGGAGCTACGAGTTGACGAGTTCATCGAAACGCGAAAGCGCGAGCATAACGGCGAAAAACTCAGCGTGTTCGTCTTTTCCCTTTAATTGTCTTTGCTTTTTGTTCGCCTCGTGCTAATATCCGCTTCCGAAATCACCGGAGCGGGTCGACGCGGTCGCTGGCGCCTTCTGGTATGATGGGGCCGCCTGCGTGCCCTCCCCGGGCGCAGGACTAAACGAAAAAACGAAAGCCGGCAGAGGTGCCAGCATGAACGACGAAAAAACTAAAAATTTGGATTTGGCGATCTCGCAGATCGAAAAGGCGTACGGCAAGGGCTCGATTATGCGCTTGGGGAATCGCAACGTGCTGGTGCCGGTCAGCGTGATTCCCACCGGCTCGATTTCGCTCGACGCGGCTCTGGGCGTGGGCGGATTTCCGCGCGGCCGCGTGATCGAAGTGTACGGACCGGAATCGGGCGGCAAGACCACGCTCACGCTGCACGTGATCGCCGAGGCGCAAAAGCTTGGCGGGCAGGCGGCGTTTATCGACGCGGAACATGCGCTCGATCCCAACTACGCGCGCAAGCTGGGAGTCGACGTGGACAATCTGCTGGTGTCGCAGCCGGACAATGGCGAGCAGGCGCTGGAAATTGCCGAAGCGCTGATCCGCTCGAATGCCGTGGATGTGGTGGTGGTGGACTCGGTGGCCGCGCTGGTTCCCAAGGCCGAATTGGAAGGGGATATGGGCGATCCGCAGATGGGCTTGCAGGCGCGCCTGATGTCGCAGGCGCTGCGCAAGCTGACGGCGATCGTTTCGAAGTCGAGGACCTGCCTGATTTTCATCAACCAGATTCGCGAAAAGATCGGTGTGATGTTTGGCAATCCGGAGACGACTACGGGCGGGCGCGCGCTGAAGTTTTACGCGTCGATTCGCGTGGATATTCGCCGCATTCAGTCGATTAAGGAAGGCGACCGCGTGGTTGGCTCGCGCACGCGCGGCAAGGTGGTGAAGAATAAAGTTGCCGCGCCGTTCCGCGAAGCTGAATTCGATATTATTTACGGCGAAGGCGTTTCCAAGGAAGGCGATTTGCTGGACTTGGGCGTCACGCGCAACGTGCTCGAAAAATCCGGCACGTGGATTTCGTACAAGGGCGAGCGTCTGGGACAGGGCCGCGACAACGCGCGCGTGTTCTTGAAGGAACATACGGATATTCGCGACAAGATCGAGCACGATCTGCGCAAGGATCTTGGCCTGATTGCCGCGCCGTCGGAAAACGGCAAGAAGCCAGCCGTCGAGGAAGTGGAAAAGCCCGTCGCGAAAGCCGCCGCTGCGGGACAAACCCAAGCCCGCGCCGGTCGGTAGTCACGGCGTGAGAATGCGAAAAAACTGATGACAGCCGCCGACCGCGAACGCGCCGTCAGCTACCTGGCGCAAACTCGCGATAATCTGCTGCGCGCCACGCGCGGGCTCTCGCCCGCGCAGCTGGCGTTCAAGCCCGCGCCTAACCGCTGGTCGGTAGCTGATTGCCTGGAACACATCATCCTGGTGGAAGACCGCTTCCACGAGAATGTGTCCAGCGCGCTGCAGCAGCCCGCCGATTCGGCGAAGCGCAGCGCGTTCGATGGCCGCGATGACGAGCTGCTGCAAATCGTCACCGACCGCAGCTCGCCGCGGCAGGCGCCCGAAATCGTGCAGCCCTCTAGCCGCTGGCCGCACGATCAGCTCGTCCGCGAATTTGAGGCGGTGCGGGTTCGCAGCATCGAACTTGCCGGCAGCACCGTATGCGATCCGCGGCAACATTTCCTCGCTCACCGCGCTTTTGGCGAGCTGGATTGCTACCAGTGGATGCTGCTGGTCGCCGCGCATGGCGACCGTCACCGTGCCCAGATCGAAGAAGTGCTCGCGGCGCCGAATTTTCCGCGAGCCGCAGCCGCCGTCTAACGCGCGGTTATAACGAATCGCGCTTTTCTCGTTCGAACTGCCGTGGTAATCGGGTGCCCGCCGGCCGCATGAGCTGCCGGTCGCACCTGTTCTTCAGGCCAGTAGCATAAATATTCGCCAACCTGGAAAATGATTACGGCTTTTAGGTTGCGCGCTTTGGCGCGTTTCCTTAAAATGTGCTGTCATTCCGATTTAAGTTAGCGGTGGAGTCCATTTACATGGGGAAACCCTCGGGCTTGAAGCAGTCCTGCTCGGTATTGTGTCTTCTTCTCGTGGGTGCTCTTGGCGTAGCTTTTGGCGCTCCGGCGCGACGGCCAGCGCGGAATGTGCGTCACCATCGCGTTTACCGCCATCGTCGTTACTACCGCGCCAGCTACGTAGATCCTTCCAAGGATGATGTGACCACCTACGACGATCCCATCGTTCGGCAGATCGCCGTGGAAGCGCTCGGCCATCAAAGCGGTTCGGTGGTAGCAGTGAATCCCGAGAATGGGCGCATCCTGGCGATCGTGAATCAAAAGATGGCGTTTTCATCGGCGCTGGAGCCGTGCTCGACGATCAAGCCGTTCGTTACAATTGCCGCGCTTAAAGAGGACGTGATCACGGGCGATACGATGCTCCGCGTGGCCCCACGCCGCTACATGAATCTCACCGAAGCGCTGGCGCATTCCAACAACGAGTTCTTTCAGCAGGTGGGCACGCAGCTCGGCTTCAACCGCGTGGTCAAATACGAAACGATGTTGGGGCTTGGCCAGAAGGTCGGCTACGACATTCCCGAAGAGCAGCCGGGATACCTGCCGAGCGCACCACCGCAGTTCGGCGGTGTAGCGCGCATGTCCAGCTTCGGCGAAGGAATTCGCATTACGCCCTTTCAATTGGCATCGCTCGTGACAATGGTGGCCAACGGCGGCACGCAATATTATCTGCAATATCCGCGCAGCCCCGAAGCGATTGAGACTTTCAGACCTCGCATTCGCGACCGCTTCGACCTGCAATCCTATTTGCCGGACCTCCGTCAAGGGATGCTGGGCGCGGTTCTTTATGGCACCGCCCGCCGCAGTTACGACCCGGATGGCGAACAGGACCTCGGCAAGACCGGCACCTGCACCGACGATCACGTCGGCGGGCACCTCGGCTGGTTCGTCTCCTACGCCGACCAACAACATCCGAAATTGGTGCTGGTGGTGCTGCTGCACGGGTCGAACCCGTGGATCAGCGGGCCGCGGGCGTCGGGAATCGCGGGGCAGATCTATCGCGGCCTTTACGCCCACAACTATTTCGCCACGGTTGCCGATACGCACCCGGAAGATTATTCCGGTGCCACTGAAAGCTCCGAAGCTTCCCGATAGCAGCCGCCAGCGGGAATCCACATTCCAGCGTTCGTTTGCAGACTGCACCGAGCCCGCCGAGGCTTTTGTTGTCGCGGCTTCGGATGCGCACGAAAGTATCTTGCGGGCGTATTCGTCCCGGTGTATATCTCCCATGCAGAAAATCTCGAATTGATATTCAACGTCAGCGATATACGGGAGAAGGCATGAAGCGTGCCAGCTTGCTGGTCTGTTCGTTGGTTGTGATTGCTGCTTTTGCGATGATGGCGTCGGCAGCATCGGCGCAAGAATCGTGCGAGAGGCTGAAGTCGGTCAAAATTCAGAACGTCACGATTGTGGCCGCAGAAACTTACGGCGCTGAGCACGCTCTTACGATCCCGATACCCGCATCGCCGTTTGCCGCTGCCGGCAATCTGAAGATCGCGGGGCCGCTCTGCCGCGTGACGGCGTACGCCACGCCGACTTCGGATTCACACATCGATTTCGAAGTCTGGCTTCCCGAAGCTTCTGGTTGGAACAAGAAGTTCGAGGCGGTGGGCAACGGCGGATTCATCGGGCAGATCGACTACGGCGAAATGAATTCCGGATTTAAGCTTGGTTATGCGGTTGCGGGGACGGACACGGGGCATAAAGGTTTTGACGAGAAGTGGGCGTTGGGCCACCCGGAAAAGGTGGTGGACTGGGCCTACCGTTCGGTGCACGTGATGACTGTGGCGTCGAAACAGATTGTGAAAGCCTATTATGGTCAGGCCGCGAAGCTGGCTTATTGGGACGGATGCTCGACGGGCGGCAAACAAGGGCTGACGGAGGCGCAACGCTATCCGGACGATTATGACGCCATCGTCGCGGGCGCCCCGGCGAATTACATCACGCACTTGCAGGCCGGCTCCGAGTACTTGAGCTGGGTGTCGCTCAAGGATGGAGTCACCGGGCCGGAATACATTCCACCCAGCAAATACAAAGTTCTTCACGAAGCCGCATTGAATGCCTGCGACGCGCTCGACGGCGTAAAAGACGGAGTCATCGAAGATCCCATGCTCTGCCACTTCAATCCCAAGGAGATTGAATGCAAGGGCGCGGATGGTCCCGACTGCTTGACGGGGCCGCAGGTGAAAACAGCGCAGGAAATCTACGCCGGCGCGAAATATAACGATGGCAAACAGATTTATCCCGGCCTCGAACCCGGCAGCGAACTGGAGTGGCGCTACATGGCGGCGGGACCGGAACCGGCGGCGATTGGGACCGGTTTTTTCCAAGATATGGTATTCGACAATCCCAAGTGGGACTTTCGCACGTTCAACGCCGACCACGACACGCGCTATGCGGACAAAAAGATTGGCTCGATGATCAACGCGATCGACCCCAATCTGTCCGCCTTTGAAGAGCACGGCGGAAAGCTGCTGATGTACCACGGGTGGGCCGACCAGCTGATCGCTCCGGAAAACAGCGTGAATTACTACAAAAGCGTCGTAGCGAAGATGGGTGGGCTGAAGAAAACGCAGCAATTCGCGCGACTTTTCATGGTGCCGGGAATGACGCACTGCCAGGGCGGCATCGGTCCGACGAAATTCGACCCTCTCACTCCGCTTGAGAAATGGCGAGAAGAAGGAGTGGCGCCGAAGAGGATCATCGCGTCGAAATCGGTCGGAGGGAAAGTGGTGGAGACGCGGCCGCTGTGCCCTTACCCGCAAGCGGCGATTTACAAGGGCAGTGGCGATACGAATGACGCCGCGAACTTCGTGTGCGGGAATCCGAAGTGGTAGAGTGCAGACGGTAGAGCGCTATTACGCGAATCGCGGAAAGCGGCGGCAAGCCGCCCGTCGACTGATCTCAGGGCAGGCCGCGCTCCACGTGACGTTGCCGTAGCGGAGTTCATCGCGGGCGTAGGTAGGAAGATCAAAAGCAGATTCCTCTCTGCGTGGCCGACCGATTCGCAAGTGCTGCGAATCGGAAAACCAAAACCTCGGCCACTGCGCTCGGAATGACAGTCGTTTTTTTTTGGTGGTGCCAGGCTTTGCGCCGGTGCAGCCGGCATATAGCATGCGCTGCACCGGCACAGGATCTTGAAACCGCTATTTGGTTGCCGCCTGCTTCGAAGTGAAGCCGAAGAGACGCATGGCGTTTTCTTTCAGGATCAGTGGGCGAACTTCGTCCTTGATCTGGATTTTGGCGAAGTCGGCCATCCAGCG
>DATLSB010000117.1:0-9051 GCA_035534415.1 Candidatus Dormiibacterota bacterium
AGCGCGTTGATGGACTCCAAATCCAAATGGTTGGTCGGCTCGTCGAGCACCAGAAAGTTCGGCTTCTGCAGCATCAGCCGGCAGAAAATCAAGCGCGCGCGTTCGCCTCCCGAAAGCCCGTGCGTGGGCTTCAGCGCGTCGTCGCCGCTGAAAAGCATCTGCCCCAGCAGCCCGCGCAATTCTTCCTGCGTGGCCTGCGGCTTGAACGAGCCCAGCCATTCGATCACCGTGGTGCCGTGCTGGATCGAGTCGCCGTGGTCCTGCGCGAAATAACCGGCCAGCACGTTGTGGCCCCAAACCACCGTCCCGCCGTCCACCGGAAATGCGCGGTCCTCGTCATCGATGTAACCCGTTGCATCGCGCACCAGGCATTTCAGCAGCGTGGTTTTGCCCGCCCCGTTGCGCCCCACCAGCGCGACCTTTTCTCCGCGCGCCACGTGCGCTGAGAACGGCGGCACCACCTTCACGCCGTCATACGATTTCGTGATGCTGCGAATCTCCAGGGGATTTTTCCCCGAATGCTGATCCAGCTGAAAGCGAATGAACGGCCGCGCGATATTCGATCTCGCCAGCGTGGTGGTTTGCAGCCGTTCCACTTCTTTTTTGCGTGAAGTGGCTTGCGCCGAACGCGTTCCGGCGGAAAACCGCGCGATAAACTCCTGCAACTGCGCGATCTTTTTTTCGCGCTGCGCGTTTTCGGATTCGATCCGATCGCGCACGGATGTCTTCGCCAGCACCATGTCGTCGTACCCGCCGTTGTACATGATCACCGTCTGGTAATCGATGTCCGCGGTGTGCGTGCAAACGCTGTTCAGGAAGTGCCGGTCGTGCGAAATCACGATCAGCACGCCGTCGTATTCGCACAAATAGTCCTGCAGCCAGTGAACGGAATCGAGGTCCAAGTGGTTAGTGGGCTCGTCCAGCAGCAGCGCCGAAGGATTCCCGAAAAGCGCCTGCGCCAGCAGCACGCGAACTTTCTGGCCGCCTTGCAACTCGCCCATCTTGCGTTCGTGCAGCTCTTCCGGCACATCCAAGCCATCAAGTAGCCGACCCGCGTCCGCTTCGGCCGTGTACCCGTCCTCTTCGCCGACGATTCCTTCCAGCTCCCCCAGCCGCATGCCGTCTGCGTCCGTCAGCTCCTCATGCGGCTTGGCGTACAGCGCGTCGCGCTCCACCAGCGCATCCCATAGCGGACCATTGCCCATGATCACCGTGTCGATCGCGCGGAACTCGTCGAACGCAAATTGATCCTGCCGCAGCACGCCAAACTTCTTGGGCCGCGAAACCTCGCCCTGGCTTGGCTCCAACTCCCCAGTCATGATGTTCATGAGCGTGGACTTGCCCGCGCCGTTTGGCCCAGTGATGGCGTACCTCCGCCCGGCGAGAAACGCGCAGTTCACGTTCTCAAAAAGCACGCGCGCGCCATAGCGCATCGAAATGTTGGTTAGAGACAGCACGATCTCTAATTATACCGTACCTTCAAAATATTTCCGCCAGCACAATCGCAGTGCCAAAATAGAACGCGCCTATGTAACCTCCCATTCAAAATCCAGCTCCTTCCACAATTTGGCTAACTTTGGTGCCAGGCGCGTTTACTCTTGCACAACAAATCTCCGCAAATGTGACTCGCTCCACGATTCGACGGATGCTACTCTGCCCGCTCTTATAATTTATTGGTAAGGTGACCATGGAGTATCGCACGGAGTATCGAAGGATACTGGATTCGATCTACAACCCGTCTGTTCTGAAGCCCATACGGGGTGTGCTGACCGGGGCCATCTTAGGCGCGCTGGTGCTTTTCGTCCTGGCTTCGCTCGGAGTCGCTTCCGATTTCGCAAAAGAATACCAGTTCGAAAGCGCTGCCAAGCGCGAAGCGCAACTCGCCGCTGCCGACGGCCGCGACGAAGGCGAAATTCGCGGCGAATTGCTGCAGAAAGCGCAAAATCTCGGTCTTTCCATTCAGGATGACGCCATCACAATTCACGTCACGCCGCCCGCGCCACAGGACCAGGAGACGGGTAACCTGCTGAACCTGCTGGGCATCCAGAAGCGCACCACCGCCATCGGCCACGTGGATATCGCTGTCACTTACGACGTGCCCTGCCGCGTGCCGGGCGGAGTGAAGTTGCTGCATTTCCACTTCGCAGTCAACGACCGCGGCATTTGAGCGCCTCTTGCGCTACATCGCTCTGCCGGCGCGGCGAACCTGATCCGCGACTCTCGCCCGTGGGTAGTGGTGCCGTTTGATTTCCACAGTGGTTATGCCCTCCCAGCCAGATGCGCTAGACTGCAATTATGCAGAAGCGCAAACTGCGGGTCGTGAAGCAAGGCCCTCCAGCCATTGGCGTATGTGAACGGTGCAACTCGCAATTCAAGGGTGCCGATATTCAGGCACAGTTTGATGTCCACAAATGCAAGCCTACCGATAGCAGCCAGAATGCACTGCGGATCGTGCGCGAAGCTACCGAAAATAAGTAGCTTATTCCTCATCCGGCATCTTTTCCTGCATCGCCAGAAAGTCCTCGTATTTCAACAGCACGGCTAGGGGTTTGTCGTTGTCCTGAATCACAAGCGTTTTATCCAGAGCACGTAACTGAGCGACGTTGAGCGCCCGCAATTTGCTGATTCCCACGTGCTGCACGTTCGGATCAAGGTAAGGGATTGATACTTGGTTCGTCTTTGCCATAATTCCTCTCATCCATTCGTTGATTTGTGCACGCTTTGCTGTGCTGAGTTGATTCATCGCCGCCCCTCTATTGCCTTAGTCTAGGCAATACAACGGCAAATGTCAAGCTATTTAATGCCTATATGAAAACGTTTAATGCTTTGTTTAATGCCTATGGTAAACTCCCAAATACAGAGGCTGGAAACAATGACAAAGAGGAGGCCCTCAGCTTCTAAGGCCATAAAAAACTGGCGCATAATGCGAGCACGTCTCGCATCACTTTTGGAGTAGCTTTCTATGTTATCGCCCGACCTAGCGTCCAAGCTCAGCGAGTGTGCTAACCATAATTTCGTTGGCACTAGAGACATGTGGTTTGGCGTTGTATCGGATGCTGCGATTGGCGTAATCCTTGGACTCATAGCGGAGGCCCCAGAACTTATCCACGATCTGATTCCCATATGCCTGAAAATAAAAGCAAAACTTAAGAACCTTCCTTCTGAAATTCCCAAGCGCGAAGCCCCTGCTTGGGTAAAGGTCATAGCGTTCCTCGGGTGGATTTTTATTGTTTCGGGACTCGGCGTGGAACAATTTGCGGGAACCAAGGTCCAGAATCTAGATGCAAACATCCAAGAATGCAGCGACGCCAAAGTGCAGGCCGCGACATTAGATGCTGGCGACGCCGCTACTTCTGCCCAAAGAGCACACGACGAAGCCGATGCGGCCGGAGTAGCGGCAGAAGATGCCAAAAAGAAAGTGAAAGCAGTAGGCAAAGAGGCAGACGATCTAATGACAACGTTAGGCACGGCTGAGGGAAAGCTACGCCAACTCCAAATCTTTGCATTGGCTCGGCATATTAACGATACAGATGCCCTCGTTGAATCTTTAAAACCATTCAAGGGTAGGCAGGTGGTGCTTAGATCGTATATAGGCGATGCAGAGGGTTGGTTATTCTGCGTTTCTCTATTGGACGTGGTGCAAAGGGCGCAAATGAATGCAATCGACCAATGTGGACAGTGGCCGTTCGATGCGGGTAAGCCCGAAACCGGGCTGCATATACGTGGTCCGGATTCTAGTGTAATAGCCGAGGCGATTATTTTTAAAGGGCGAACAACCGGAGGTGCGGTGGCGGAGGACGGGGCTGCGCCGCTATTGATCTTTTCAGGGATCAAGAATCCGTTTTGGCTCCCCGAGCAAGACTTGGCAACATCGCCGCAGCAGAAGAGCAAGAATAAACCGAGGGCGATAAGGAAAGACGGGCGATAACGACTTTGTGGATTTGAAACGGCACCACTACCCGCCCGTGGCTTTTCTCGCAAAAATTCGTATGATGTTTCTCCATGACCTTTCTCAATCCTTGGGATGGACTGTGCTGCGCTGATCCGGTCCGCGGCGCCGGCCTGACTCGCTGGCGATGAAATCCACCTCAGCCTCGCAAGCGTCTTCCGCTCGCGCCCGTGCCAGGGCGATTGAGCGCGGCCTCGAACCGGAGCGCTACACGCCGGATTACGCCTACCACTCTGTGCGCGGCGATGGCGCGAAAGCGCAAGTTCTCCATTGCGAGGGCGTCTCTCTCCAGCGCATCGCCAGCGAAGTGGGCACGCCCGCTTACGTCTACAGCCGCGCCTCGATCGAATCCGCGTATCGAACGCTCGACCGCGCCTTCGGCTCCCTGCCGCACTCGATCTGCTACGCCGTGAAGGCCAACAGCAATCTCGCCATTCTGCGCGCGCTGGCGCGCCTCGGCAGCAGCTTCGATATCGTCTCCGGAGGCGAACTCGACCGCCTGCGCCGCATCGAAGTGCCCGGTCGCCGCATCGTCTTTTCCGGCGTGGGCAAATCGCGCGAAGAAATCCGCGCCGCTCTGCGCTATTCCGGTGACAAGTCACGCGCGAGCGGCATTCTGCTCTTCAATATCGAATCGTCCGCCGAACTCGAAGTTTTTCTCGACGAAGCGGCGCGCCATGTTACCGCAGGCGGCGAAAAACCCTCCGCCGCAATCCGCGTCAATCCTGACGTGCTGGCCGGCGGCCATCCGCACATTTCCACCGGCAAGCCTCATCACAAATTTGGCATCGACTGGCTCGAAGCGCGCCGTCTCTATCTGGCGAACGCCGATTCCCGCTCGATCGCGTGGCGCGGCATCAGCGCGCACATCGGCTCGCAGATTTTATCCGTCGCGCCGTATCGGCAGGCTCTCGCGCGCCTCGCGGCATGCGTGCGCGATCTCGCTCGCAACGGCGTCCCGCTCGAATACATCGATATCGGCGGCGGCCTCGGCATTCGCTACACGGACGAAAAACCTGTCATCCCCGCGGCCTTCGCCGGCGCTCTGGGCGGAATCATCCGGCCGCTCGGCTGCCGCTTGCTCATCGAGCCGGGCCGCGCCCTCGTCGGCCCTGCGGGCGTGATCCTCACAAGCGTTCTGTACGTCAAAGAAAATCGCGGCAAAACTTTTGTGATTGTCGATGCCGCCATGAACGACCTGATTCGCCCGGTGCTTTACGACGCGCTACATCCCATCACACCCGCCGTGCGCAAGGAAGCCTTCGGGAATTCGCGCCAATTGGTCGATATCGTCGGGCCAGTTTGCGAAAGCGGCGATTTTCTCGCGCGCGACCTCCCGCTGCCGCCCGTTCAGGCAGGCGATTTGCTGGTGATTTGGGCCACTGGCGCCTACGGCTTCGTGCAATCCTCGAATTACAACGCGCGCCGCCGCCCCGCTGAGGTTCTCGTCGAGGGCCGCCGATTTCGCGTGGTGCGCCGCCGCCAAACGTACGACGATCTGGTTCGCGGCGAAGAGGCGTAGCGCACATGCCACTCTTCCCGGCATTCTTGAAACTCGCCGGGCGCCGCTGCCTGATCGTGGGAGCCGGCCCGATCGCCGAAGAAAAAATCACTGGCCTCCTGCTGGCCAAAGCCGATATTCGCGTCGTGGCTCCGCGCGCCACGTCGCAAATCCGCGCCTGGGCCCGCGCAAAAAAGATCCGCTGGGATGCGCGCCCGTATCTCTCCGCCGATCTCACGGGAGCATTTCTCGTGATCGCGGCGACCTCTTCTCCTGATTTGCACGCGACGATCTACGCGGACGCGCGCCGCCGTGCGGTGCTCTGCAACGTGGTCGACGATCCCGAGCATTGCGACTTTTATTACGGAGCGGTCGTTCGCCGCGGCGCGCTGCAGATCGCCATCTCTACCGAAGGGCACAGCCCTTCGCTCGCGCAGCGCCTCAAAAAGAAAATCGCGCGCGAAATCGGACCCGAATACGAATCGTGGCTCGCCGAAATCGGGGAAATTCGAAAGCAGTTGTTTGCCGAGAGAAATATGCCGCCCGCGCGCCGCAAAAAACTTCTGCATCATCTCGCCAGCGAAGCGTCGTTCAGAAAATTCCAGCGCCGAAAAAAAAGTAAACGGAAACTGCGTCGCAATTCACATTAACAGCGCATTACACAATCGGCCCACAAAGGCGCTGCCTCTGATCATCGGAAAGACGAATCATATCTATTGATAATTCGACGAACCACGTTCCCGGGTCGCCTGATACGATTTCTGACCTTCGCCGATGCGGCCGGGTTACGGCATTCCCCCCACCCACACCTTCCGTGCCCGGCCGCTCTTTCTTTCAGGGGAAATTAGCCGCTCGAAAGAGCGCGCTTGTGAGCCACAACCTCAGCGGCTCGCCGCCCTGCTTCGTTCACCAGGAATCCCATCTTTGGATGTTCCGGCTCGAAATCGATAGGCAATTTTTCTTCGCGCAATTCTTCCGACGTGACTGGCCCAATCGAACCCACCGCAATCCGCTCGAAAGCGCCACGCAGTTGTTCCTCTGATTTCATTTCGCGCGCGATGCGAAGCAGATGCACCACCTGAATGGACGTCGTGAACAGCGCCACGTCGATTTCCCCGCGCGCGATTGCTTCCACCGCCGCGCGCAACGGTCCGGTGTCCTCCGGCAGCGCCCACTGATACACCGGCACGCGTGTCACTCTCGCGCCGCGCTGTGCGAGCCCTGCGAGCAGCTCTGCATTCGACGAGCCATATTCCTGCACCGCCACGCTTCGGCCTCGCAGCAGCAGCGACTCCGCTTTTTCATCCGCCTTTTCATCGAGGACGCGCAGCAAATCCTTCCACGTATTCGGCTCCGGCACGGCCACCGTCACCGCAACGCCCAATTCCCTGAGCGCCGCCACCGGCTTGGGCCCGCGCGCCACCACCGCGATTCTGCCTAACGCCGCGCGAAACTGTTCCAGCGGATAGACGGTTTCCACCACATGCGCCAGCGCCTTGGTTCCCACGCCGGTGAGGAAAATCACCATATCGAAGCCGTTTGCCGCGAGTTTCCGCGCAAAATCCAGCGCCTCGGCATTCGATTCGAGCGGAACTTCGCGCATCGACGGCGCCACAATGGCTTGACCGCCGTAGCTCTCGATGAGCTTGGCCATTTCCGCCGCGCGGCGGCTTTCCAGCGAAAGCACGCGCAAACCCGCAAGCCCGTTCTGTTTGGTTTGATTGGCCATACTCTTTAGTAAGGAATCAAAAATTCCGATCAGTGCCGGAAGTGGCGCACGCCCGTAAGCACCATCGCCATTCCCAACTTATTCGCCGCAGCAATCGAATCCGCGTCGCGCACCGATCCGCCCGGCTGAATGATCGCCGTCGCTCCCATTTTTCCAGCAGCTTCCACGCAATCGGAAAACGGGAAAAACGCGTCCGACGCCATCACGCTGCCCTCCAGAGAAAGTTTCGTCTCCGCCGCTTTCATCTCCGCAATTTTCACCGCGTCGATGCGGCTCATCTGCCCCGCGCCGATTCCCACCGTCGCTCCATCGTGCGCGAACACGATCGCATTCGACTTCACGTGCTTGCAAACGGTCCAAGCAAACATCAGTGCGCGTATTTCCTCCGCCGTCGGAGCGCGCTCCGTGGCCACTTTCAGGTCGCTCTCCTTCAACTCGTGGCGGTCCGGCTCCTGCACCAGCACTCCTCCGGCAATCCGCTTCAATTCCAATTCCACGGGAGCCGCGTCGCGTGGCATCTCCAGCAGCCGCAAATTTTTCTTGGCCGTCAGTTTTTCGAGCGCGGCCTGTTCGTATCCCGGCGCGGCCACGCATTCCACAAACAGCTTCGCCACTTCCTCGGCCGTCGCCGCATCGATCACGCGATTGAACGCCAGCACGCCGCCAAACGCCGAAACAGGATCGCACGCCAGCGCCTTCACGTACGCATCGCGCAGCGACTCCTGCTCCGCCGCGCCGCACGGATTGTTGTGCTTGATGATCGCCACCGCTGGCCGCCGAAACTCGCTGGCCAGCGCCCACGCCGAATCCAGATCGACCAAATTGTTGTACGAAAGTTCCTTGCCCTGCAGCTGCTTGGCCGCCGCAAAACCCGCCTCAGCACGACCCGCCGGCACGTACAGGGCCGCCGCCTGGTGCGGATTTTCTCCGTAGCGCATCGTCTCCCGCCGCTCCAGGGCAACGTGCACGCGGTGCGGCAATTTTTCCAGCGGACCAATCGCCACTTTTCCGTTCGCCGCCAGCCGCTCCAACTCCGTCGCAATTTCGCCGTCGTAGCGCGCCGTCCGCGCGAACGCCTTCCGCGCCAAATCCAGGCGCGTCGCCAAACTCAGCTCGAGTTTCTCGCGCAGATCGCTAGCCACTGTCGCATAATCCGCTGGATCGGTGACCACTCCCACGCTCTGGAAATTTTTCGCCGCCGAACGCAGCATCGCCGGCCCGCCAATGTCGATGTTCTCGATCAGCTCCTCCGCGGTCACTTCGGGCTTCGCCGCCGTCGCGGAAAACGGGTACAAATTCACCACCACCAAATCGATCGGCTCGATGGAATGCTGCGACGTTTCGCGCTTGTCCTCCGCCTTGCCTCGCTGGAACAAAATCCCTCCGTGCACTTTCGGGTGCAGCGTCTTCACACGGCCACCGAGCATTTCCGGCCAGCCGGTCAGCTCAGCCACGTCGCGCACTTTGATTCCCGCATCGCGCAGCAGCTTCGCCGTGCCGCCCGTTGACACGATTTCCACGCCCAGGTCCGCAAGCGCCCGCGCAAACTCCGCCACTCCCGTTTTGTCGTAAACACTGATCAGCGCCCGCTCGATGGCCACTGTTTTTATCTCCCGCACCACGGCACGAATTTCGCTGCTGAAATCGCGACGCGGCCAGTGTAAGCGTTCGCAGGAAATTTCGAAATTGAATTTAGAGGGAAACAAACGGCGGGGCAGGCCAGCGCGGAATATTTCAGCGTGATACGCGGGCTTTCAGTTTCACGCGCCCGCCTTCCACGCTCACGGTGTATTCGATCTGCTGTGCGCCCTTGTCCTTCAAGGCGTTGGTTTTCTGTTTCACGAACCGTTCAAAATCCTGCAAACTCGGCGC
>DATLSB010000118.1:0-4329 GCA_035534415.1 Candidatus Dormiibacterota bacterium
TGTTCATCAGCCCGTATCTTTGTTCCACGCTTCCTTCAGACCCCACCTCACGGTGACGCCCTTGCGCTTCGCTACCCTTCACCTCCATCAGGTTGGGACGGGACTTGCACCCGCTAGCTGCCGAACATGCACGGCGTACAAGCAAAAGGCCCGGAAGCTCACTTTGCATGAGCTTCCGGGCCGGAAAACCTGTCAATTGCGTGGGGAGTGGGTCAGAACTACTTAATCAGCACAATAACCAGCGCGTACAACGTCAGGGACTCAATCAGCGCCACGCCGATGATGAACGCGATGCGGATCGGACCGCTCGCTCCCGGATTGCGTGCCGTTCCTTCGCAGGCCGCAGCGGTCGCTTTTCCCTGCCCCATTCCGCAACCCGCGGCTGCGATACCAAGGCCGACCGCGGCGGCCACATCCACCCAGTCGATCCCCGCCGCCGCTGTGCCCGCCGTCTGCGCCAACGCCACTGGCGCCACGATCATGGCCATCAACAGCGCCACCAAAAACCACATTGCTTTCTTTGTCATTTCTTCTCCTCTTTATGAATTGGCCGTCAGGAGGTGGTTCCCGGACACCGAGCAGCCGGGCTCACGCTGCCAGCGCATGATTCCGAATAAATCCAAACATTCTGTGCAAAATGATTCCTTGTGAAATGATTCCCTGCAAACGATCCCCTGTAAATGTCTAGTGCTCTTCCGCAACCGCCAGTCCCAGATACACAATCGCCAAAATCGTAAAAATAAACGCCTGCAAAACAGCCACAAAAATATGCAGACCAATCAGTATCAGCGGAATTCCCACCGGTACGACGGCCGTCATATACCCCGCGCGGTTCGCATGGCTCAAAAGGTCAAAGAGCCCAACTGAAAGTCCGAGAAACGCCACATAAATCAATTCGCTCACGAACATGTTTGCCCAAAGCCGAACAGTCAGCGAAAGCAAGCGCGCGAAGTGGCTGAACGCTTCGATGGGGCCAATCAGCCACGAAAGCCACCAGACGGGTCCCATCAAGGTCTTGCCGTATCCGCCCGCACCATGATGCCTCAGCCCGAAGTAGTTGTAATAGAGAAACACGACCACCGCGCAACCCAGCGGGACCGTTTTCTCCGCCGTAGGAGACATGAACCCAGGGACCAGCGACGCCAGATTGCAAAGCAGTATGAACACCCCAATCGAGCCGATCAGCGGAATGTGCCGCTCCGATCCGTGCCCCACGATGTCGTCCAACAAATCCTTCACGCCTACGCCCATCGGATTCGACAGGAAAAATTCCATGGACTGCTGCGTCGCTCCCGGACGTTCCACCGACATGCGCGCCCGCAGCCACAAAAAGAAAATGATGGCGAACAGGAAAACGACAAGCTCCATCGCGAAGAAATTCGGTATGGGATACTGCGCGCTCGCCGGCTGCAGGTGCAACAATCCAAAAAGCGCCAGCGCCGGCTTGGCCAGCAGCCAATTAACGAGTTTTGTTACGCCGAGAACCTGCTCTTCGCCCATGAATCTCCCACAACATGAACCATGTAGGTTTTATTTCACGAATCGGAATTACAGAGTGTTCCACCGGTGGCCGCCGCGCGCTACTTCGTATACCAATTCCACCAAAATTGCCGGAACCACCGCGACCAAACCGCACAGAAACGCCATTGCGGGCAACCGCAACCAAGCGAGAATAGCATACGCAACTATCAGCAGCAACACGAGCCGCCCGAAGAATTTCGCGTGCACCATTCGCGGCACGTGCGCTGTTTCCGCGCCCGCCTGCGCCACTCCCAGTCGCACTATCGCGCCCGCTCCCTGCCGCAGCCATCGAAAATTCAGCCAGCACAGTGCCGTCCCAATCGCGGCTGCCTCGGCGGCGCGCATTCCCCATCCAAGCCCTGCTCCGACCGCCATGGTCGCGCCAAGTCCGGCGATAAGAATTTCCAGCCGCCGCTCGATCCCCTGATAATCTGCGTCATCCACCGCTCTTCTTCTCCGCTGCGTTCGCGCTTTTTAAGACGTTCCACAACCCGACGCCGAAACCGACAAAACCCAAAACAATCATCAGTATAAATTTCGTATGCAGCCAGCGGTCCAGCAGGTAACCAATTCCGCCCATGACAAATGCCGGCACTACCAGCGTGAACGGAACTTGAAACGCCAGCGCCATCTGCTTGAGGGCGTTCCCGCGATCTTTTTCGGATGAGTTCGGGTCCATGGCTCAGATGGCAATTCGCACGCGCGCGCAATCAATCATGCCGCGCGCCGTGCAACACGGAAACCGCGTGCGGCAGCAATTCCGCAATCGCGTCCAGCGACTCGACGGCTCCGCGCGGACTTCCTGGCAGATTCACAATCAGCGTCGTGCCTCGAATCGCCGCAATCGAACGTGAAAGCGCTGCATTCGGATTCTTCCCGGCGCCGACTTGCCGCATCCGCTCTGCGAGTCCTGGCACCAGACGATTCGCCACCGACGCCGTCGCTTCCGGCGTCACGTCTCGCGGACCCAGTCCCGTTCCGCCCGTCGTCAAAATCAAATCGCTCTTCCTCGCATCCGCCAGCGCCAGAAGCTGCGTCCGAATTCGACTTTCTTCATCCGGCACAACTGACGTCGCAATCAGTTCCCATCCCATGTCACGGCATCTCTGCGCGAGCGCCTTGCCGGAGCCGTCCTCGCGATCGCCCGTGGAAACCGAATCGCTGATTGTGATTATGGAAACGCGCATCGCTCGAATTCGTCAGATTAAATCTAGACGTACGCGGCCGGCGTTGGTGTCGCGCTAATTTCCCGCCGTATCCGGCTGGCCTTCGGGAACCGCCTGGCTTTCGTCGATCAGCCGCAGCGCCTCCATCAGCAATCCAGTGGTGGAACGCTCGATCGTCGTGCGCGTGGGCGCGGAATTAAAATCAATCTCGAATTCGCCCGCCGCCCAGCGCACCGCTTCGTAAACCGCCGGTTCGCCTTCGACCTTCCCCATCTTCGCGTCCTGGCATTGCCCGCTTGCAAAATAAATCAAGCACGTATTTGCGCCATTGCGCACGGCCAGCTTGCACGTTTTCTGGCCCATCTCGATCGACTGCATCAGGTCCAGCATGCTCATTTCCTCCAGGCGTCCCTGGATCACGCCCGGCCGCACGGAAGCCTTCTGCAATTTCTCGAGCTGCAAGCGGTCAATCACTTTTTTCGCGCGACGCACCAATTCATGCACAAAAAAAGGTTTGGTGATGAACTCTTCCACGCCCTCGACCATCGGCCGCAGCTTTTCCTCGATGTCGCTGCGATTCGCCAGAAAAATAAATGGGATGGGACGCGACGCGAATCGCTCCCGCAATTTCTCGAAGAGCTGCCGCCCGTCGAGTCCGGGCATGCGGTAATCGCAGAGCACCAAATCCGTCGGCTCGTCCACCATTTTCAGCAGCGCATCCGCGCCATCGCCCGCGGTCCGCACTTCGCAATGCGGCTCCAGGCCCTTGACGATCAGGTCCAGCACCAGTTTGTTGTCGTCGACCACCAAAACTTTTACGTCTTTCATCGCCGCGCGCGCTCGGAGCGCCGCCGCACGTAATGGCCGCTCCGCCCTCCCGCCTTTTCCACCAGATAGATTCCCGAAATCTCCATGCCTCGATCCAGCGCCTTGCACATATCGTAAATCGTCAACGCCGCCACGGCAGTCGCCGTCAGCGCCTCCATTTCGACACCCGTAGGTCCTGTCGCCGTCACTCGCGACACAATTTCAACTCCATTCTGACATAGCTCGGTCGCAACATCTATGTGCGTCAAAAGCAGCGGATGACAAAGAGGAATCAGCTCCGCCGTGCGCTTCGCTGCGGCGATTCCTGCAATTCGCGCAATCTCAAATGGATTCCCTTTCGGCGTTTTCATCCGCCGCACTTTCGCCAGCGCCGCCTTGCCGATTTTCACAAAGCCCCGCGCGACGGCGGTGCGCTCCGTCGCGGACTTCGCCGTCACGTCCACCATGCGAACGCGCCCCTCGGAATCGTAATGTGAAAGCGTTTGTTTCATATTGCTCTACAATAGCCCTCGCCGTGGCAGCACGTCCACCCATTCGCCCGCCGCGAGTTTCAATTTCGATTGATGTACCACCAGAAAACAATTCCCGCGCGCCAACGCCCCAATGTCTCCTGAGCCTTGCCACGGCAATTCCGTCACGATAGCTTCCCCATTCGGCCATTCGACTAAGGCCGGCAGGAAATGTGTCAGCGCCGCCTTCTGCTCAACGCCTTTCGATAATTTTGCCTTCAGCAAAGGCAGAGGTCGCGCGTCGCCGCCGCTCAGAATATCCACCGCCGGAACCGCGAGCAGCTCAAACGTCACCATCGTTGAGA
>DATLSB010000119.1:0-3279 GCA_035534415.1 Candidatus Dormiibacterota bacterium
CTGTCAGCGAGGCGGTAAGCCACGCGTAAAGTATTGCCGCCGCGCCGAGGGATGCGCCACATAAGAGGTGAAGGAAGTCCGGCTGCCATCTAGGGCCTGTGATCAACCACGCCCTCAAAAAGAGCAAGAACGGAAAGTGCAGCAAGTAGAGGCTATACGAGAAACCGGCCAAGGTGTGAGTTGCATGTGCATATCGCCCAGTACCGCCGACTTCAACGCGGAGCATGGCCAGTAAGAATGCGCCACAGGCGCCCCCGACTGCCAGGTCGCTCCAGAAGGCTCCCCACCGTCCAAATCGGGCTTCGGTCAGACACAGGGTAAACACGAGCAGGGACGCTACGGAATAAATCCAAACAGCGCCCCTCGTCCGAAACCTGCATTTCGAATGGACCAGGACTAGGGCGCTTCCGGTCAGCCATACCAGGAAACCCCAGAGGAGCCTCGGACCAACGAAGAAGGCCACGCAGGCGCTTAACACCGTCAGCGGGATGGCGCGGCCGAAAGCACTCCTGACCCATGCAACGGCTGCAGCGATGCTCAGGGGAAACAGCACGTAGTACCAAAACTCGTTACTTAAGCTCCAAAGTGGACTGTTGGAGCCAAACGTCGGGCAGCGTATCGTCTGGAGGAAGAACAGGTTTCCGAAGAATGCACCCAATGTAACGTGCCTCGCGACGATAAAAGCCCCAAAGCCCGCTAGGGGCTCAGAATAGATGTGCCTATTCGCAAAAAACAGTTCTCCGGCTTTGTCCCATAGCAGGCCTAAGAGGAGGCCCGGGATGAGTACGACATAGAGTCTCGTGCCGCGGTCGATCGCGTAGTCTCGCCACGACCACTTCCCTGACTCGCGCCTAGATATGATAGCCGATGAAATCAGGAATCCACTTAGCACGAAGAACACCATGACGGCCTGATGACCGAATCCGGTGAGGAAGTAAATGATGTCTGTTGCCAAGCTGCGGTGGTGTACATCGCGGAATCCGACGAAAAACAGCGCACGCAAATGGCCGTACATAACTGCCAACGCAGCAAGCCCTCGCACCATGTCAAGTTGTGAAGATCCGGGTTTGCTCAGCGGTCGAACCTGAATTGGTGCGGAGCGATTCAAGATTCATCCCCAAGGAAGCGAAAAGCTCCTAAAAGCGGCAGCGCCGACTCTGCTCAAGCCGAGAGTCGCGAATTCGAGCATTCGGATGTCTCCGGCGATGATGCCCAGACCCCCACGCGAGATACGGCGCTTTGCCCCTGCAATACGCAGCACGGGTTCGCCCATTCTATCCCAAGGTGGGAGAGAAGCGAGCGCAACCGCCTCGTCAGGCGGTTAGCGGCGTATCGCAACGAAGCGAACAATCGGTTGCGCAGTCAGAGCTCCGGCATGGGCTTCATTGCCGGCCAAAGCGCGAAATGCGTAGCCTGCGTTCGTGAGTTGATCGAGCACGGAGCGGGGCTCCCCGCCTTCGGCGCGGATCATTTCGTTGTGCAACTCCAGGAAGAGAAGCGGAGAACAGAGACCCAACGTATGCTGCGCCCCACGAAGCACTTCCCCTTCATAGCCTTCGACGTCGATTTTAATGTGAGTGGGAGCTCCGAATCTGCGCGTCATAGCGTCGATGGTAATCGACGGCACCTCTGTGAGGTCCCGCTTCAACCTGCCTTTAGCGGCCTTGAGGTAGCCGTAAGAGAATGTTCCCGAGCTCAGAAGCTCGACCGATCCCTCGTCGCTGCCCACAGCCGCGCGAATCACTTGAATTCTGTCGCCGAAGTCATTTAGCGAGGACTGGATCGCAATCATTCGAGTTGCCAGAGGAGAAGGATCGACGGCGACCGCTCTGCCCCCAATCCGCGCCGCGGCCAAGCTGAAAATTCCAAAATGTGCGCCAACATCGAACAGCAGCATTTGAGCGCTACAGTGGGAGCGAAAGGCCCGAAATTCTTCGTTTTGCTCGGGATCCAGGATTTGGCTTTCGTACGCGTACCGGTAAGCGTGCGGATGGCAAATGATGGACCAATCGTCGTCAGGGAATTTCAGCGTCTTTTTTGCGCCGAGCGAATACATGGCTGAATCGAACAGATACTTCCCCGATCGCGAAGGCGAGCGGAGCGAGTTTCGAATCGGCCTTGGCACCAGCGTTCTGATCGCGTTCTTGAGCGTCTCGGAACTCATCGAAGTCGACGCCACAGGCTCACTTTGCGTTTGTGGCCTCCGCCACTGGTGCCGATCGCCGCTGTAAGAGCTCACGGTAAAGGGCGACGTGGGGTTCGATCATGCCATCCAGGCAAAACATTTCCGTTGCGCGAGTACGCGCCAAAGATCCCAGTGAGCCAACCAACGAAGGCTCGTCAATCACGCGGAGCATTAAGGCGGCCAGGCCTTGCGAATCGCCGAGAGTAAATTTCAAACCTGCATCGCCGACGATTTCACCTAGGCCGCCGATATCCGCGGCGATCACCATCCGCCCTCGCATCATTTGCTCGATGGCCGCCAGGCCGGCGCTCTCCTCCCATATCGACGGCATGATGAGAACTGAGATGCGGCTGGCGGCATGTTCGAGCGCCGCGCCGCGCAAATCTCCCGTGAATGACACGCAATTACCCATGCCCAATTTTTGCACGAGAGCTTCCAGCTGCGCGCGTTCGGGACCGTCGCCGATGAACGTCAGCCGGAACGGCTTTCCGCCATCCGCGAGATGCTTGGCTGCCTCGATCAGAAGCGGAAGCCCCTTTTCAGCGACCAGCCTGCCGACGTATCCGAATTCCATCGGCTCGGAACTGCTGACGTTTCGCGCGGGCTTTGGTTCGACCTCGTCAATACCGTAGTAAATCGTCTGGCTGCGCGGCAGATGTAGCCGCCTACCCACATGATTCGTGATCATGACGTTCGCAGCCGCCCGCTTGCAGAGCCAGCGGCGAGCAAATTCAAGCAACAACAAACGGACTCCGGCGGCGCGCCCAATCGGTTGCGAGCAGCAGCGAACGCACTCCAAGTATTGCCTCTTCATGAAGTGCCCAGGGCAGACTGTTTGCGAAGGCTGCTTGAAAAGCAAACCGTTGGGGCATGCAGCCTGGTAAACGTGATGCACCACTACGAACGGCTTGCCGGTGGCCCAGCTGACCAGCATCGGTAGAAGACACGGACCGGCGAGGTGAACGATGTCCGCGTCTCGGATTAAGCGCTTCAACTGGCCGAAAGTTGGCCGCCGCACCACGGCGTACGGGAGTTTCGAATCGTCCATGCCGTCGCGGGGCGAGTTCGTCGCCACGGTGACCTGTATCGAACCG
>DATLSB010000120.1:0-32281 GCA_035534415.1 Candidatus Dormiibacterota bacterium
GCGCAGCGGATCGCGCTGGTGCAGCAGGAAAGCGAGCTGTTGTTTCCGCTGCGGGTGTGGGAGTACGTACTGCAAGGCCGGTATCCTTACGGGCGAGGGCTGCGATTTGAGTCACAGCAAGATTGCCTGATGGCGGGGAACGCGCTGGCGCAAGTGGGCGCGGACGCGTTGCGCGACCGCTGGATGGACCAGTTATCGGGCGGCGAAAAGCAGCGCGTGATTTTGGCGCGGGCGCTGGCGCAGCAGCCGTCGCTGCTGCTGCTGGATGAACCGACACAGCATTTGGATATTGGCGGCAAAGTGGAATTGCTGCGGCGGCTGCGGCGATTGGTTGCGGAGCGGCGCTACACCGTACTCGTGGTTACGCATGAGCTGGATTTGGCGGCGGAGTTTTCCGACCGCGTCGTGCTGCTGCACAAAGGGAAATGCCTGCGCGCCGGAACGCCCGCGGAAGTGTACGAGCCGGCATTGCTGGAGGAAGTGTTCGAGGCACCGCTCGAAGTGGAGATACGGGCGAGCGGGCGCCCACGCGTGATTCTGCGCGGCAATACGTAGGAAAAAGATTTTTTCTATTCGATAAGTGCTGGGAGAAGTGCAAGGCCCGGCCAGCGGCGTCTGGAACGAACAGCGGGCGCCGTCCACAATCACAGGAGACTCCGCGCCCGGGAAGACGGTGAAAATCCGTCGCCGCCGCGCGACTGTAAGGCGGAAATTACTCCCCCAGTTAGGGGCGTGATTAGAAGTTGCCCCCCGTAGGGGGCGTAACGGGAAGACGCGCCCCCATAATGGGCGTGATCGAAAGTTCCCGGCGCGCGCCACTGTCCTTTTCTGCGAATCGCCCTGATTCGCAGCCGGGATGGGAAGGCCGCGCCGCCCTGAATTTCAGGAATCCGCCAAGCCAGGAGACCGACGGAGTCTCAATCCGGATGCGCACGCTTTAATCGGCGCGCCATCGGACAACCTTCAGCTCCCGCGCGAGAGGGAGAGGAGGAACTAATGAGACTGCGATATTCCCTTTTGATTTTGAGCGTTGTTGCAATTTCGTGCTGCGGCTCGGTGTGTGCGCAAACTGATGGCCGCAGAGCGAGCGCAGGCGTAATTCGCGGAACCATTTACGATCCGCATGGCGAAGCCGTAGCACATGCGAGAGTTGATTTGCTGCAATCCATGGTAGCCATCGCGCACACGGAAACCAACGCGCACGGACAATACAGTTTTTCCGGGTTGAGTGACGGCACGTACGAGTTGGCCGCGAATTCGCCGGGGCTGACCAGCGCGTCCGCGCCGTTGCAGCTCGGCAAAGGAAAAAGAATTACGGCTGATATGCATTTAACGTTGAGCGCGGTTCAGGAACAGGTGGTAGTTTCCTCGTCGCTTGGAGGCGCGCTGGAGCCGCAGATCGGATCGTCGGTCAGCGTGGTGAATAAGCCGCAGATTCAGGATGAAGGCGTGGAAACGCTGGCGGACGCGCTGCGAAACGTTCCGGGAGTGGATATCAACCGCACCGGGCAAGTGGGTGCGGTTACCAGCGCGTTTGTGCGCGGAGGAAATTCCAACTACAACCTGGTGATGATCGACGGGATTCCCATGAACGATTTTGGCGGCGGGTTCGACTTGGCCCCGCTGCCCGTGAGTGGGGTGGAGCGCGTGGAGGTGACGCGCGGTCCGGAGAGCGCGCTGTACGGCGAAAACGCGATTGGAAGCGTGATCAACGTGGTGAGCGAGACCGGCGAGGCTTCGCCGCATTTCAGTTTCACCGGCGAAGGCGGCAGCTACGATACGTATCACATCGCCACCGGCGGCGCCGGACTGAATCACGGGATCGATTGGGCCTACGATCTTTCGCGGTTCAGCACGCAAGGGCCGGTGATGGACGATACTTACCGGAATCAAACTTCGTTCGTGACGCTGGGCTATTCGCAGAACCCGCGGAGGCAGTTCGTGTTTCACTTTTTTGGTGACGCGGGACGCGACGAAGATCCTGGACCCTGGGGTTCCAATCCGGACGGGCTGTATCCCGGAATTGGCGCGTCGGCGCTGCTGCAGAAGCAGGATCTTTTTGGCTACCAGGCGGGATACACCGAACAATTTTCGAGCCGCTTCCGGCAGGTGAGCATGGTCAGCGTAGCAACGGATCAATATTCGTTTCCCGCCGGGCTTTCGTCGCAATTCAGCTCGTTCTGGAAAAGCGAGCGTCTAACGGCGAACACGAGAAGCGAGATCACGATTTCGCCTACGGACGTGCTGCTGGCCGGATTCGAATATGACCGCGAGCAATTTCGGGACACGTACATTAGCGAACCGAACGGCGTGCCGTTTACGCTTCCACGGCAAAGCTTCGCCGCGTTCGTGGAAAACAGATGGAATGGCGACAATCGATGGTTCCTTACCACGGGGCTGCGAGTGGACAGCATCTTCACGGGTTCGTTAGCGGCTGACCTAACGGATGCAGGGCGGCCGTTCATCCCAGCGAACTCCGTGGTGCAAGTGAATCCGCGAATTTCGGTCGCATATTTGGCGCGGGAATCGAGCGGCGGCTGGCTTGGAATGACGCGCTTGCACAGCAGCTTTGGCACCGGAATCCGGCCGCCCGATGGTCTGGAACTGGCGTTTACGAACAATCCGGATCTAAAGCCCGAGCGCAGCATCAGCGGGGACGCGGGCGTCGAGCAGCGCTTTTTCGGTGACAAGATGGATATGGACGTGACCTATTTTTACAACTGGTTCACGGACCAGATCGTCACCCTCGGTGGATCATTCCAGAATCTAAGCACATTCAGCTCGGCAAATATTGCGAATTCGCGCGCATACGGAATCGAGAGCAGCGTGCGATTCCATCCGGTTCGTTGCGTGGAACTTTCCGCCGAATATACCTGGCTGAACACGGCGATCCTGGCGCTCAGCGGCAGCAGTCAGGTGCAGGTGCCGTTCGCAGTGGGCGACCCGTTGATTCGCCGGCCCCGAAACTCCGCGGGCTACGACGCGACGTGGACTCACGGGCGCCTGATGCTCAATTCCAACGCCAGCATCCGCGGCGCGGTGCTCGATCTGGAGCCGAATTACGGAAGCTACGCGTGCGAGCTGGGGCTGCAGTGCTTGTTCTGGAACAGGGGATACGTGGATGCCAACGCCGGATTTTCGTACCGGCTTCCGCGCGGCGTGGAAATCTACGGGCACGTGAACAACTTCTTGAACGAGCATTACGAGGAGTCGTTCGGCTACCCGGCGCTGCGACTGAATTTTATTTCCGGCATCCGATTTACATTTTCTCCGGAATAAAATTCCTGTGCGTAATTGCGCCGATGGGGCGCGGGATGCCGCGCCTCATTCGCCTGCGCGAAGTCGATCAGGAGCCGCTGAAGAGGAGCGGCATGCCCAGCTTGGAAGTGTAATCGGGGCGGTAGCGCTCGGTATTGTAGAGCTGCTCGATATTGACCTTGCGCGCGCCGAGCGACAGATCGGGCAGAGGAACGTGCGCGTAGCAGCCGTTCTGCACGCCGATCATGCGGCCGGTCACGCCCTGGCGAATCAGCTCGACGGCAATATTGGCAAAGGTGATCGCCACTACTTGGTCGATGGAATCGGGCTCGCCGCTGCGCAGATCGTAGGTGAGATCGCTTACCATGGTTTCCTGTCCGGTGCGGCGGCGAATCTCTTCGGCCAGCGCATGGCCGATATCGACTTTCTTGCGGTGCCCGAAAGCGTCGGCCTCTCCGTATTCTTCCACGCGCCCTCCGGTCCAAATCGCGCCTTCGGAAACGACAATCAAGGAATAGTGGCTCGGATTATTGGTTTTATCTTCCATCAGCAGGCGGCACACGCGGTCGAGGTCGAACGGGTGCTCGGGGATCAGGCAGCGCGTGGAAGTTACGTAGGCGGTGTACAGCGCGGTGAAACCCGCGTCGCGGCCGAAGATACGAAAAATCCCGATGCGTTCGTGCGATCCAACTGTGGTGCGCTGGCGAGTGATGGATTGCTTGGCGCGCGTGACGGCGGTGGAAAATCCGATGCAGTATTCCGTGCCTTGCACGTCGTTGTCCATGGTCTTCGGAATCGCCAGCACCGGAAATCCGGCGGCCGAGAGCGCGGATGCGAAGCTCAGCGTGTCGTCTCCGCCGATCGCCACCAGGCAGGAAATTCCAAGACGCTCCAGATTCCGCAACACGAGAGGCGTGAGGTTGTAGTGCTTGCCGTCAAAGGGCAGCTCGCGAATTCCGGCGGCGCCGAGGTGCGTGGGAAGCCGCGACTCCGTCACGCGGCGGGGATTGGTGCGCGAAGTGTGCAGCATGGTGCCGCCGGAGCGGTCGATGGTGCGCGTGTTTTCGCGATCGAGCGGAATCACGTAGTTCGCGTCCATCGGGCCGGTGAGATGCGTCAGGCCCTGCCATCCCTTGCGGATGCCGATCACCTGGCGGCCGATCTCGCTCGCTCCATAGACCACGGATTTAATTACCGAGTTGAGTCCCGGCACGTCGCCGCCGCCGGTAAGGATACCTATATTGTTGGTCGCTGGCATTCGGGGTCCATTCCGATCGGGAGTGCGGCGAAGCTTCGCGTGAATAAGCCGCCCGCCGCTTGCTTATCGTAGCAAACGCTGCCGCGAAAAGTGAAACAGGAGCTGCGCGGTGCTTGACGCACCGCGGATCGCAAATTTTACGAGACGCGAACTTCCTGCTCGCGCTCGGACGCTGTTTCAGGCACGCCGCGCGGCGCGCCGGCTTGTTCGTCCCAGGCGGCGAGAAATCCGCGCACGATGTGGAACCAGAAAATCGCCGGGACGGCAATTTTGAAGGCTTCCATCACGTCGGCGGATGCAGTGCGCTGGCCGGAAGCGCGCAGAAAAAACGGCTCGAAATCGAGCGAGTCGAACTTCTCTACCGTGATGGATGCTTCGCTTACTTCTTTCTCGCGTGCTTCGAGGTGCGCGCGCAGCTTGTCGATGGCAGCGGCATCGAGGCGCCCGAACGGCCCCGAGCCATCGCCAAGCAGATGCGGATGCTTGCGCAGCAGCAGAAGCTGAGTGCGGCCGTAGACTTCCGCGCGGCGGACGAGGTCGGGCAGCGTGAATGAGACGTGATCGTGAATCGCGCGGGCTTCCGGCACATAGCGCACGTGAAAGCCGATCTGGCGAAGCCGCACGCCTAGCTCGGTGTCCTCCGCGATGCGGAAACGCGGATCGAACGATCCGGCTTCGAGGACCGCTTCGCGCCGCAGGCTCAGATTGGACGCAATGAAGTACACGTTCTTGGAATGATCGCCAGGCGCGAGAGTGACTTGAGGGAACAGAAAGGGCTCGGTGCTCAGGAAATGCGTGAGCGCACGGCGGCGCGCCGATTCGGGATAGCGGAAATCGCCCAGCACGGCCATTTTGCCGCCCATGGAATCGCGATGCGCCCGCCAGTGCTGCGCCAGCAGAGCTCGGTCGGCGATGGTGTCGTCGTTGAATAGCAGCAGGAACTTTGCGCGTGCGTGCTCAACTCCCAAACGGCGCGCGGCTCCCGCGCCTGCGTTCGATTGGCGCAGATAATGAAATTCGAAGCGCGAGCGAAATTCGCGGCAGAAATCCTCGGTGCCGTCGGTGCTGCCGTCGTCCACCACCAGCACTTCGTAGCGCCGCGGAGAAAACGATTGGTTGCTCACAGCGCGTGCAAACATGCGCCCAGCGTTTCGCTGCGGTTGTAGGTGGGAACAATCACGGAGAAATCGAGCTTGCCGCCATTGCGCTTGGCCGCGCCGTTCGCTTTCGCGGGCGCGGCACCGCGATCCCGCGATTGCGATTCTGCGGTGGGTAGGGGCTGAGGCAGAACGAGCGGCGTACAGCTTTCTTGGAAAGCCGCAGGCGCGAACTGCCGGGCCTCGCGTCGAAATTCGGCCGCGCCTTCGGCTTCGCTCAGGGTGCGATAGGTGCGCTCCATCACTTCGGCGATGGAGAAGAGCTCGCCGAAAAGCGTTTCGCGCGGTATGCGATACGGAACGTAACTGAATACGTGGCGAAGCTGCCGCCGCGCTTCCGCGGAATTTCCCGCGGCAGCCAGCTGCTCGGCGGCGCGCGCGTAGGCAAGGAGTCGCAACGCAGTGCGTTGTTGCGGCGGGAAATGCGTCAGCACTTCGGGGAAATAGGCCTCGATCAGCCGAATAGACCACGCGTGCTCCGGGTCATGCTGCTTCGGGCGAAGATCGCGCGCGCGATCGAGCGCTTCGCGCAGCAGCAAAGCCATTACGCCATGCGCATATTTTTTTAGGATGTGCGCGCGGCCGCCCGCTGCCAGCGATCTCCACAGGCCGCGATCCGAATAGAGGCGCGTCACCGCGCGGGCGTAATCTTCAGGAGCGTCGGCGATCAGCGCGGATTCTTCGTGCGCCAGGCCCATTCCTTCCGCGCCCATGCTGGTGGTGATTACCGGAACACCGTGCGCCAGCGCATGCAGGATTTTTGTTTTCGTGCCGGTGCCGTACCGAACTGGAGCGATCAACATGCGGTGCTTGGCAAACTCGGTCGCGAGTTCCGGGACGAATCCCACGCGGACGACGTCGAGGTAGCCGGCCGCGAACTCCGGATGCAATCCGGCGCCTACGAGGTAAACCGAAACGCCGGGTAGCGAAGCTTGAACGAGCGGCGCGACCTGTTGGAGGTACCAATCGATTTCGTCGCAGCTTGCGGGATTGTTGTAATCGGCGAGATACATCAGCCCTCGCGCGCGCCAAAATCCGGGCCAGTGGGACCGGGCTCGACGACCATTGGCAAAAGGCAGATCTCCGAATCGGGCGAATTTTCCAGAAGCCGCTTGCGATCGTCTTCGGAAATCGCCAGCGCGAGGTCGGCCGCGCGAAGGATTTCACCTTCGCGTTCGCGATAGTCCTGGGCGCGTTCACGGTCGGACCACGCGCCGGTGAGGTTTGCGCCGCGCAGCTCGCGCAGTCCGTGGCAATCGTCAGTTTGCACGATGATGCGCGTGCGCGGCCAGAGACGCCGGACTTCATCGAGATGATGCTCAGGAATCGAAACCGACATCCAAAACCAAAGAAAAAAGATGGCAACGTCGAACTGGCCCTCGCGCAAAAGTTCCTGCAGCGTCCACTGAGGAATGATTTCGATGCCTTCACGCCGCAGCACGTCGGCATCGTTCGTGTAGACATCGACGCCCAACTCGATCAGCGCCGGCGTGTATCGCTCCTCCTCGAATCCGCGAGCCGCCAAATACGTAACGGAGTGGCCTTGCGCGCGAAGTTCGCGGATCGTTTGCAGAAGGCGGAAATCGGCGCCGCTCTGATCGGGGCGCGGCAGGTTTTCGTGTACGGCGAGAACGCGCAGCGGGCGTCTCGTTTCGCTGTGCTCCTTCGCTGCATGTGCAACGGAAGTTGAAACCATCGTTGCGGGCGCGATTTCGTCTTGTGCGGCGGGAGGCAAGGCTGGCAAATCGTACAGTTTCGCGGGATAACGCTCCCGTACAGGCGATTCTTTGCGCGCTAAAAGCAGAATCGTGTCGCCGCGCATTCCGACCGGATAACCGCTCGCCGCTAGCGCCGGGGAAACTTTGCCGGGAGCGCGCCAGTAGATATCGCGGGTGTCGATACGAATCGCCGAAAATCCACCGGCGACCGCCAAGGATTCAATTTCCGCCGGAGTGTACTCGTGGCTGTGCGCGGAATTGTGTGAGTCCGACGAAAACCGCCCGCGCACGTAAGGCGATTTGCCGTGCAAAATGGCGTGGACTGCTTGTCCGCCGTCCAAATTTGGGGCGGTGAGCAGAAGCCGGCCGCCCACCTTCCGCACGCGATTCGCTTCAGCAATCACGTGCATCGGATCGCGCGAAAGCGTCTCAATCGCGCCGCCGATGAAAACTAGATCGAAGGAGCAATCTTCGTACGGCCACGCTTGTTCGAGATTGAATCGGTCGAGACGCAATGCCGCCGGAGCAGATCCATCGGTATGCCGTGCGCCACGGTTTTCGGCACGCCAGCAAATGTGGTCGTAGCCTTTCCATCGTGCGAACGCTGACGCCAGAACCCGCGGGTCGGACCCGACGCCGAGCAGGCGTTGCCCTGGTGAACTGCGCGGGATCGACTTGATCACAGCGAGATAGTAGGGAAGGTGCTCTTGAAAACGGATGGCCTCGTAGAATTCCAGACCGGCGAGCGAGCGCAAATAACTGGACATCTGCTGGTCCGTGGGCGGAGCGATCGCATCCTGTTTTGCGCGGCAATCCGCGAGCAATTTCGAAATGGACGCCTGCTCTGCGGCGTCAACTCCAGAGAGAGTTTGCACGAGCAGCGGAATCGCTTCAGCTGGACGGTCCGAGGCGGAAAGCAGCGCGCCTAGATTCGCGGCCGCTTGCGCGCTGCGCGGGTCGAGCGCCATAGCGCGGCGGAATCCCTGCTCTGCTTCGGAAATATTTGTTAACGCCATCTGCGCCGTGGCCCAGTCGTTCCAGCGCTCGCTGTTTTCGCGTCGGCCGAGCGCGCGGCCGAAATGCAGCAACGCTTCGCGAAACTTTCCTCCCTCGAACAGCCGCACGCCTTGGCGATGGGTCTGCTCGTCCCACGTGCCGAACTCTCGCGCGGCCGGCGTTCGCGTGTGCTGCTGCGGGGCGGCTTTCGTGAGATCTTGGAAAGCGGCGGCATACTGCGGCCCCACGATCGCCCAGCCAAATCGGCGTTCTTGCTCCAGCGCGAATTGATTCAGCGCCAGATTTACGGAGTCAGCGCCGGCGCGCTTCGAAAGCAAGTGCAGCCAGCGGTCAATGGCCCCCGCCGCACACCCTGGGCGCCGCATGTCCACCAGAGAAAGTTTTCGAATATCCGCGGCGAGAGCGCTGCAGAGATATCGCGACACTGGGCTTTCATGAATCACCGCAGGCAGCGCGGCAATTTGCGCTTCCAGATAAACGAGCCCGAACGTCTCGTCGATGCTGGCCAGCGCGAAGAGATCAGCCATGCCGTAGAGCCCAGGCATCCGTTCGAACGAAACGTTCGGCAGCGGAACGAAGCGCGAACCGAGCGCGTCGCGAGCCGTTAATTCCCACGCGGCGGGCGCTGGCCCGCGCGAACCCGCGACCACCCACCAGACTTTGTCCGCCGCCGGCAATGCGGAGATCTCGCCGAGCAGCTGGGCGTGCCGCTTGTCTGGAGTCGTCGTGTCGAACGATCTAACGCTGAGAATTACGAACGCATTTTCGGGAATGCTCAACTCGCGCCGCATCTGCTCGCGCAATCGCCGGCAGTTTTTATATGCGGAGGCGTCGATGCACATCGGGAATTCCAGAATCCCTTCGCGGCCTGCTCCGAGTTGCGCCAACTGTTCGCTAATCCAGGGACCTAGCGCGTGAAAAGTGGCGCCCGCCCTCCAAAGAATCGAATCGATGGACGGATGAACGAAGTCCGTGTGCACTACCAGAGAAGCTTTGCCCTCCAGTATGGCGGAGGCGAGAATTTTCAGAAGTTGCGTGGGCGCGCCGCTGGCATCGACCAGTCCTCCCTGCCATTTCGCGTACACCAGCAGCCGTTCTTTTTGCCTCAGTAAATCGGCGATTCGCGCCGCAACCGGGATGGCAAAGAGCTGATCTTCCGCGTACATCGCCCAATCTTGAAGAACGTTGGGCGCGAGAGAGGCGAATCGCTGGTCCGCGCGCAGCCGTTCGAACGCCAGCATTTGTAATTCATCTCGACCGGGAATCGCGATGGCCTCCACGCCGGGAGCTTCGGAAGTGCCCCAGCACGTCGCGTCCATGCCCGCGCGGCGAAGTTCGGCTGCTAACTCCAGCACGAACCGCTCGTACCCGCGCTTCACGCGGCTCAGCCCCGGCGCTATGAAAATCGCTTTCAGTGGAAGCTTCTCCGTTCTCGACACGGCGCTCTACGCACGCGCAGCACGCACCGTTCGGCGTTGTCGACCAATCTCGGCAAAAACCAGCGATGTCCCCTCGATGTGCCGCATGCCCGCGCACTTCTACAGCCCGGTTCCGCAGGCGAAAGCGCCGCCCGACGAGCTGTGGACGCGTTCACGCGAAATGCCCGGAGTGGACGCAAACGTGAAAAAGCAGCTCGCGCTGCTCGCTACTTTAGCGCGGTGCTTTCGCAAAGAATACGAAGCGTTTCCGGCGAGGAAGCCGTCCGGCTCGCCGCCACATACCTACTACTCGTCGAACGGATAGTTCGACGATGTTGACGGGTACGTTCTGTACTCCATGGTGCGGCATTTTCGGCCGCGGCGCGTGATCGAAATCGGATCGGGCAATACCACGTATCTTTTCGCGCAAGCAATCGCGCGCAACCGGAACGACGACCGGCGGTATCGCTGCGACCTGACCGCCATCGAGCCATATCCAAACGACGTGTTGAAGGCTGGATTTCCCGGACTCACCAGGCTAGTTACCAAGCCCGCGCAGGAAGTGCCGCTTGCGGAAATTGATAAGCTCGGAAAGAACGACATCCTATTCATCGATTCAAGCCACATCCTGAAAATCGGCAGCGATGTGCAGTACGAGATTCTGGATATTCTTCCGCGTCTGGCTAAAGGTGTCCTAGTGCACTTCCACGATATTTGTCTGCCCAACGAGTACCCGCGAAACTGGGTGGAAGAGATGAACCGCTATTTCACGGAGCAATATATTTTGCAGGCGTTCCTGGCATTCAACGATTCATTCGAAGTGCTGCTGGCGCCGGCATACTTGCACGCGCAGCAGCCGCGCGCCATGGAGGCGGCGTTTCATTCGTATCATCGCAACCAGGAGTGGTCGCCTGCGAGCTTTTGGATTCGGCGCACCCGCTAGCGCGGCGCGAAATGTCCTGGTCGCTAGGGACGGTTTCCTGTGCAGAACCTTCGGTAGCGGTCATGCTTCCACCGAACGAGCTTCCGCCGGTCGCGCTTCCAACGATGCGAGCCGCTCGACGAAGTCGCTGTGCAGACCGCGCGGCAGAACTTCCGCGGCCACGATCCGGCGCAGCAGATCGAGATTTTCGCGGCTGTGGGCGTAGGCGCGATTCACGTCCGCAATCGTGATGCCGCGCGCGTCGCGCTGCAGCAATTCGATTGCGTCGCCGGCGTTGACCAGCCCTTCTTCGAGAACCGAGAAATAAATGCCTGAACGGCCGCTTGAGAGAAAGCGCTTCACCATATCATCGCGTCCGAAGCGAATTCCCAGCTTGAAGCAAGGCAGCCGCGGCTGCGTGACTTTCACGAGCGCTCCGCCGATACGGAACTGGTCGCCAATGCGCGCTTCGCTTTCGAGCAAGCATTCGGTGGTGAGATTTTCTCCGAAATTGCCCCACGTCAATTCGACGTCGGACAGCTCGTTGCGCCAATATTCGTAATGCTCGAACGGGTATGCGTACACGGCTTTGTTCGCGCCGCCGTGGACGCTCAGATCCGCCTGGCGGTCTCCGTCGAGATTCGTTTCACGGAGCATGAGCGGCCCGGCGGCAGGCGACTTGAAAATGCCGGTGGCCACTTCGCGTCCGCGATCGACCACCACGCGCGGCAGGCCCACATTGAGAGAGATGATTTTCATTCCGTGCAGTTCAAGACGGCCGCGCCATTGATGCGATCGCTTTTCAGATCGTTGAGCGCGCGATTCGCCTGGCGCAGCGGAAAAACCGCGACCTGCGAATGAATGGGAATTTCCGCCGCGACGCGAAGAAAATCTTCGCCGTCTTTCCTCGTGTTATTCGCCACACTGCGTATCATGCGCTCCTGATAGAGCAGGTCGTAATCGAAAGATGGAATGGGACTCATATGGATTCCACCCAGCACCAGCGCGCCGCCCTTTTTCAGCGCTTTGAGCGCGGGCGGGACGAGTTCTCCGACGGGCGCGAACACGATCGCGGCGTCGAGAAGTTTCGGGGGCTGCTCGGAGGCTTCTCCGGCCCACACCGCGCCGAGCTGGAGAGCCAGCTCCTGATGTTTTTTGCCGCGGGTGCAGGCGTAGACTTCCACGCCCCAGTGCAGCGCCACTTGAATGGCCACGTGCGCGGCGGCGCCAAATCCATAGAACGCCAGCCGGGAACCTTTTTTAACGCCCGAAAGCCGCAGACAACGGAAGCCGATAATTCCGGCGCAGAGAAGCGGAGCGGCATGTTCGTCCGCGAAATTATCCGGCAGCGCGTAGACGAAATCCTGCGGAGCGACGGCGTATTCGGCGTAGCCGCCGTCGACGGTGTAGCCGGTGAAGTCCGGGTGGTCGCAAAGATTTTCCGCGCCGGCGCGGCAGTATTCGCAAGTTCCATCAGTGTGATGGAGCCAGGCGATTCCCACGCGCGCGCCGGGTTTGAAGCGCGACGCGCCTTCGCCGCATTTCTCGACTACGCCGACGATCTGGTGCCCGGGAATTATGGGCGACTTGCGCGGCGGCAGCTCTCCCTCGACGACGTGCAAGTCGGTGCGGCACACGCCGCACATTTTGACGCGTACTCGCACTTCGCCCGGCGCGGGCGATGGATCGGGCGCGTCGGTAAATTGCAGCGGATTCGTTTCCACCGGCGCCGGAGAATGGAGCAGGCAAACCTTCATCGCGTGGCCTTCATCACTTGATCCTCCGAGCCATTTTAGCGCTGGTGTAGGTGCGCAGGGATAGCCTTCGGACGCGCGAGGGAAGTGTATCGATTTGGCGGGTGGCTCGCTGTTTGTTCGCAGCGACTTGCGAGGGTTTTTAGGCGAACATGTATCGATCTCGCATCGCAGCACGCGGGAGCGTGTTGGGCGCTCGGAACCGCGCAGCGAAAATGGCGAAAGAAGATGCACCGGGAAGTTCCGCCCTTGCATGCCGCCGATCGTTTTTTTTCTGCGACTTACGAGTGTTGAAGGTCGATTGACCGTTCCGCCCTTGGCGACGCGCTGGAAGAAAACAAAAGGCGAATACCTATCGCGCGTAATTCTGCGGACAGTGGTTGATGCAAGAAGCAGGAAGCATAGAGGCAAGGACGAGTACTTCGCGCGGAGGGAGCTAGCGTCCCGGCAGGCCGGGTCCGGCCGCGGAACTCCCGAAATCGGAGATGCAAACGGCGCACGAAAGGAGGCGGAACAACGTCGGCGTTTTTTCCGCAGGGTCAAAACCCGGCGCTTCCACCCGGTGAGGGGCGCAGTTCGCCCTCCGCCTGCAGCCGGTTTCGTTCGCGCCGAGCCTCTCTTCCGCACGCGTTAGCACAGATCGACAGTAGCAAATTCGTGGGTACAGGTTTCTACTGTACGGAAGTACAGTTCTAGAACCCTGTACTATCCGAGCCGAAGAACTGGGCGGTAAGGGTCCTTGACGTGCTCTGTCGGTTAAGGTCTGATACAGTTGCCCCAGCAGAAATGCCAACATGCACGTAGCCGCCAAGCGAAAATTTGCCGACGCAGCCGCAGAGCCTGCCAATAGCGAGCTGTCGACGTTTGTGCCGAAAGATTTCTGCGAGCTGGGCGATCCACAGACCGCGATTCCACGGCTGGCGAGGGATGAACGCGCCGTTGCGAGCATCGAGGAAGCTGTACGGAAGGTGCCGACTGCGCATGCGCTGTATTTAGGCGATGCGAGAAAAATGCCGCAGATCGAGCCTGAAAGCGTTCACTTGGTGCTGACCTCGCCGCCCTATTGGACGCTTAAGGAATACCGGGATTCGGACGCGCAGCTCGGGCATATCGAGGACTACGACGAATTTTTGGCGGAACTTGACCGCGTATGGAAGCGATGCTTCGACGCTCTGGTTCCCGGCGGGCGATTGATCTGCGTGGTGGGCGATGTGTGCCTTTCGCGGCGGGAAAACAACGGGCGGCACACAGTAGTGCCGCTACACGCGTCAATTCAGGAGCATTGCCGCAAGATTGGCTTCGACAATTTGGCTCCGATCATCTGGCACAAGATTTCGAACGCGGCTTACGAAGTGGAAGGCGGCTCGGGATTCCTCGGAAAGCCTTACGAGCCGAATGCGGTGATCAAGAACGATATCGAATTTCTTTTGATGGAGCGGAAGCCGGGTGGGTATCGCGCGCCGGCGATTTCAACGAAAGTGCTGAGCCTGATATCCGGCGAAAATCACAAGAAATGGTTCCAGCAGATTTGGACGGGAGTAACGGGCGCATCGACGAGAGAGCATCCCGCGCCATATCCGATTGAACTGGCCGAAAGGCTGGTGCGGATGTTCAGCTTTGTAGGCGACACGGTGCTCGATCCGTTTATGGGCACGGGAACCACTACGGTGGCCGCCGCGAAGTGGGGCCGCAGCAGCATCGGATTCGAGATCGATCCTCACTATTTCAAGCTGGCGGAGAAACGTATTCACCGGGAAACTTCTTCGCTGTTTAGCACGGCGGAGATTTCAGCATCGGCGCCGAAGTGATCTGAGGTCAAAATCGCTGCTCGTACTCTCTGCTGACGCGTGCCAAGAGAGCAGCGTAATCGAGCCTGGTCGCGTTGTAATCGACCCATTCGAATGGGAAAGGCGACTCATTGGTCGCGCGGAATCGCAGCACGAGAAATTCATTAAACGCGGGCGCCGCTTGGTCTCTCAGGCGCCTTTCGGCCTCAGTAGCTTCTTGGGCGGGATGTGGCGCTCCGCTTTTGCCGGTTGTCCTGTACTCTCGGTCTCGTTCGTAGCCGGTATATCGCGCTGCAAAATTGATTCCGGCTATTCCGACGCAGATGGGATTCCCCCCGCCCCTCTTGAATTGGGCTACTTGGTTCCGGAGATCGTTGATGACTCGATCGATCTGTTTAATCATTGCTTTGGCGAGAACTTTCACTTCCGTCCCAATTTCTACAGTCGCGATCTGACCCCGCCCGACCAGGAATCCTGAGTCCCTGACCGGATGTTCCCCGGGAATGATCTCGCCGAAAGTTCCGTCGCCTCTCCTCGCCTCTACGCCTCTTCGGCGGTTATGAATGTTGACGACGCGTTCGCCGCTTGTCACTCCGGCTAACAATTTCGCTGACCTGCCAATCTTCACCAAGTCTTCGTAGAGATGGAGCGCGACGCAGTCGCCTTGATTCGAAACGCGGTGTTTATAGGTGCGGCCTTGGAACAGGTTCTGAAACTCCATTAGGAGTCTAAATTCAGGGCTGGCGTCGGAGGTGGTCAAGGCGGCGAGATTCTATCACGGCGTTGAGGCGGGTTAGCTCAAGGAAAGGGAACGGCGGGTGTGTGGCGGCTGGATGCGCAGGATCATGGGGCAGGGCCGATAAACGTTGTGAGGGCAAATGATTTCGCTGGTGCGGTGTAAAAGGTAAAACGGGAGATTCTTCGCTCATGACTCGGTGAAAATACCGCGACTGTCATTCATTCGTGGGTGCAGGTTTCTGCTGTCCCTAAGTCAACTATAGAACCCTGTAGTTTCCGGTCGTGGAGGCAGCAGAGCGAGGCCTCCGTCCGTAACTGGATCGGGCGCTGCAAAAATCACGAAGCACCGACTCAAGTATGAAGAGCCTCCATTCGGCGCCGGTCTAATGAGTACGCCGCAGCTCAAATCCGATGACGAGCATGACCAGACCCGCCAGCAATAAGGCGCCCATTAGCCAAGGTAAAACACTCCCACCGAAATTGGGCAATCCTATCGAATAGGCCACGACGGTTGCGATTAAGAGGGTGACGAGAAGTATCGCTACTCCGAAAGTTTGTAAACCTTTGCTGGCGTCCGAATCCGCCATCGACACAGGCCTTTTTTCAGCGATGCCAACGACGCGTTGGGTCACTGACGTTGTGGGTGCAAGAGCGAATCCGCAGTGACGACAGAACGCATCACCGGGTTCGATGCCTTCCTTGCCGCATTTTGGACAGAGCATGGTCAACCTTCCTTTCTGCTCACCCAAGGATTACCTGGCTACCGCAATTTCATCTGTGACGGACATCACCCGCGTCATGTGACGCGTACGTGGTCGTTTGAACAGTGCCAACTTCAGCCCGTCCGCTGGCAGCCAGAGGGCGGCTGGCGCGCCATGGGCTGGAAGCAGGGAAGCAAGGAATCGAGGAAGCAAGGACGAAACACTTCGCGCGGATGAAACAGCGCGAAAGGTAGCGGACTTTCGTCCGCGTCTTTTGGCGGGAGTGAAGTCCCGCCCTTCCACCGAGGCGTCGTGCGGGCGGCGCGATAGTCGGGGCTGCCCCTGCGATTCGCGCGGGACACGGGTTTCGCTCCGGCTGCGGAGAACCGTTTGTGTGGCAGACTTTGCGTCGAAATACATGGCTATGCAGTGACGGTAGCAGATTGGGCGGTACAGATTATTACTGGCGGGGAAGCACAGCTCTATAACCTGTACTTCGCGCGCTTAGGCCGAGCGAGCCGCACTTCTTGGAAAACGCACTGCGTATGGAGCACGGCATTTGTCGCGGTGATCACTTCTCGGCATCATTGAAGAGGCGAGGAGTTTCCTTGAAGAGCTCTTGGAGGAAGCGGTCGCGGTCGTTCAAGAAGCGGCGGACGATTTGCATGGGGGCTGTTTCGTCGTAGGCGATCTCGTGAATGTGAGTGCCATCGAAAGACAGAATTTGCGCCTCGGGGTAACCGAGCAAAACCGGCGAATGCGTGGAGATGATGAATTGCGCGTCCTTGTAGGCGCGGAGCACGTCGTGGATCAGCACCAAGAACGCGAGCTGGCGCTGCGGGGACAGTGCGGCCTCCGGCTCGTCGAGCAGGAAGAGCCCGTTTCGGCGAAATTTGAGATCGAGGATGGTGAAAAATGTTTCGCCGTGGGAGCGAGTGTGAAGGCTGCGGCCACCGTAGTAATAGCTAATCGGGGGCCCTAGACCTGGTTCCGCATCGAGTTGGTCCATGTGCGAGATGGTGTTGAACAGGCTTTCCGCTCGCAGAAAATAGCCCGCGCCAGTGCGGCGGTCGAAGGACATTCGCAGCGCGCGGACGAGCGGCTCGACGGAGCGATTGCTGTCCGTGGAATCGTTACGGAAATTGCGTGTCCCGCCTTCACGGCCGAGCCATAGTGAGCGGCGATCGCCTCAAGCAGCGTGGATTTACCGCTGCCGTTTTCTCCGCAGAAGAAACAAATTCGTGAGCGAAAAGAAATTTCAGTGAAATTGTGGAGGGCGTGGACCGAGAAAGGATATACGTCCCAACTATCCACTCGCTCGCGCAGCAAGGATATCTTTCGAAGCATAGGTGCGAGGATTTTACTCTCGCTGTGTCAACTCGCAACAAGGGCGGAGGCGGCGGACGATCCGAGAAAGACGGCGCAGGAATCCGGCGAAAGCTTTCCAAGGGCGGGCTACGCGGCTATAATCCGGGCGAATTCGTCCGCTATGAAAAGCTCCGACATGAAGAAAACGATTCGCGACGCGATGCGCGCGGGAGTGACATTTGCGCGCGTCAGGCTCGCGGGCGCGATATTTGTCGGGCCGGTATTCGGTGGCCTAATATTCGCGAGCCTCTCGCTGAGCGGGGCGGCGTGGGCACATCATTCGCGGGCGATGTTTGACCAGACCAAGCAGGTGAAGCTGGTTGGAACGGTGAAGGATTTTCAGTGGACGAATCCACACTGCTGGATTGACGTGCTGGTGCCGGACCCAAGGAATCCCACCGCAGCAGCCGTGGCGTGGGGAGTGGAGATGGGCGCGCCGGTGGAGCTGATGCGAAAAGGATGGAAACCGGGAAGCCTGCATGCCGGCGATAAGGTCACAATTCTGATTAATCCGCTCCGAGATGGGCAGCACGGCGGGCTGGTGCTTGCGGTCACCGGACCGGACGGGAAGGTCATTGGCAGGCCTGCGGTGCCGGTAAAATGACGGCGAAGCTGTATTTTCGAGTTGCGGCGCGCCGCGCGGCGGCGGTTTCGGCGATGGTGCTGGTTGCGGGTGGTCTTTTGCCGACCGGCGCGCAGAAATCCTCCAAGGAGCGAGTGGAAGCATTCGCCAAGCTGCCGAATTGGTCGGGCATTTGGGAGCTTGACGCTTTTGTGGGGCAATCCGACGGCCAGCAATTCAGCGCCGAAGGACAGCGCCGATTGAAATACTATGCGGCGGCCCTGCGGCCCGCGTTCACCCCGGAATACCAGTCGAAGTTCAATGCGATCCTAAAAAAGGTACAAGCGGCGGTGGCTGCCGACCCGAACCATTCACCGGAGACGCATCCGCCGCTGTGTGACGATCCGCCGTTCCCCGCGACGCTGACGCCGGGGATGTTTGAGTGGCTGGTGACGCCCGAGGAGACCACGTTTGTGAGCACGGTGGGTGCGGTGCGGCACATATATACGGACGGCCGGTCGCATCCACCGAAGGACGAGCTTTGGCCCACGCTCATGGGAGACTCGGTCGGGCATTGGGAAGGCGATACGCTGGTCATCGACACGGTCTCGACAAAGCCGCGGCTTTACACGGGGCAGCTTTCGGGATTCTTTTTTCCAATGAGCGATCAAATGCACTTCATCGAGCGCGTTCGCATGATCGATCACGATCACATGCAGATCGACTATATGGTGGAAGATCCGAAGGCACTGACGAGACCGATGCACGCGACGATCATCCATTCGCGGGTCACCGATTTCAACCGCATGATCGAGGAAACCGACTGCGAGGAAAACGAGCGTGACCCCGTGGTCGATGGACGGTTCACGACGGTTACTCACTAGCGCCACGGAATCGCCGGGCTAGCGGAAGTTGAGCGGCGAGGTCGAGGAAGTCCGAGGCGGTGGTGTGGCGCCTCTATGACGGAGCAACTCAGATACTCTAGCGGCTAAAGCCGCTCTGATCTTCCTGCCTTTATGCCGTGGCTGAAAGCCATGACCTGCAAAATTCTCGGGTTTCACTCAGACCCCTCAAGCTGCCTGTCTAGGGATGCGGCGTGTGACGCGACGGAGCGGCGATGCGGGAGTGCGTGCAAAAGTAGGCTGCGCGGGAAGCTGCGCGGCGAATGCCAGATGGTCGATCAGGCGTAGACGTTGAGCTGGGAGCCGGACGAGGTGCCGGAGGCGAGATCGCCGAGAAGCTGCTCGATGTTCATGCCGGCTTCGTTGACGGCGGTTCGCAGGGCGGAGACGGTGGCAGTTGGCGGAGGCGCGGCGTTTCCCACGCTTTGCGCGCTGACGGCGCTGAGCAACTCGGCTCCGGACGCCAAGCTATTCGGGTTCATGGGAGTGTGTCTCCGATTTTCCGGGCGGCGGGCCTTCGCAGACACTTGCGGCCAAATCACTTGATCGGCTGAAACGCGGGAAGCTTGTAGGTCCGCGAATGGCGCGGCACCGGTTGTGGTATCGTCGGAACAGGGCGAGGCGAAATGGGCTTTGGGCCTCTCAAGCCGAAGATCGGCCGGCGATTGCCTTCCGGGGCATTGCGCGCCGCGACTCTCGCGCTTGCCGGCCTATTCCTTGCCGGCGTGTTACTGGCGCAGTTTCAGGGCTATCCCGGCTACCCTGGCTATTCTCCGGGCCACGGCATCATCGATATGGACGGCAAGAGCTTCGCTCCGGAAAATCCCAACGAACACGCCGAATGGACGTTCGCGCGTTTCCATTACGACCTGGGCGACGAATTCGGCTACTACGGATTTCAACGATGGGCGGCGGATTATCCGAAGGCGGACCGGCAGTTCATCATGGGCGTCAAGCGGCTGAGCCGCATCGATGCGCGCTCGACCGAGCACATCGTGGACGCCAATCACGACGAGCTTTACAACTATCCGTGGATTTACGTGGAAGACCCCGGCGCGTGGCGCATCAACCGGGAGCAAGCGAATCGACTGCATCAGTTCATCGAGCGCGGCGGCTTCATCATGCTGGACGATTCCTGGGGCGACCAGGAATGGTCCACCATGGCAGCGGGCGTTGCGATGATTATGCCGGGACACCCCATCGAGGATATTCCCAACGACGACCCGATTTTCCACGTGGTGTACGACCTGAACGACCGCGTCCAAGTGCCGGGCACTCGGCATATCTGGGGACGGCGCTGGCCTCTTTCGCCTGACATGCAACAGCCGCGCTGGCTTGCGGTGCGCGACGACAAAGGACGCGTAGTGATCGCCATCTGCCACAATTCGGATGTGGGCGACGCGTGGGAATGGGCGGATAGCCCTCGCTACCCCGAGAAAGCCGCATCCGTGGCCTACCGCTTGGGCATCAATTACATCATCTATTCAATGACACACTAAAGCTGATCGCAGCGGACCGGATTGGCAAGCTTCGCGCAAGAGAGTGCGCAGGGGTGCAGCGCACTTGGGCTTTTCAGGCTAGAAGCTCCGGCGCAAGTGCGGATTTCTTTGCGTGGGCACCGGTTTCTTCAACGAGGAGCGGCGAGCGTGGCCAAGAAGAGTTTCAAGGATCTGACGGAGCGGGAGATGCTGGCGCTGGCGATTCAGCTGGAGGAGGACAGCCGCGTCTATGGCGATTTCGCCGAGGGCCTGCGGGAATCGTATCCCTCGACCGCCAAACAATTCGAGGAGGTGCAGGCCGAGGAATCGCGGCACCGCCAGCGGCTGATCGACACGTATGAGCAGAGATTTGGCGATCACATTCCGCTGATCCGGCGGCAGGACGTGAAGGGGTTCATCGAGCGCAAGCCGATCTGGCTGGTGCGGCCGCTGGGGATGCGCGCCGTCCAGAAACACGTGGAGATCATGGAGTTGGAGACTCGCCGATTTTACGAGCGAGCGATGGCCAGAGTTTCCGATCCGTCCACGCGCAAGCTGCTGGGCGATTTGGCGGAGGTGGAGCGGCAACATTCCGAATTCGCCGAATTGCTAAAGGAGCAGTAGGTCGCATCCGGGGAGCGGGAGCAGGAGGAACAATCGGCGGCGTATGTTGATGCTGCAGATCGTCCAGCCGGGGCTGGCGGGGCTGATGGATGGTTCGATCTCGACGCTCGCGTCGATATTCGCTGCCGCATTTGCCACGCACCAGAGCCACGCGGCGTTTTTGGTGGGGCTGGCGGCATCGCTTGGAGCGGGCATTTCGATGGCTTTCGCGGAGGCGCTCTCGGACGATGGCTCGCTAACGGGCCGGGGGCGGCCGTACGTGCGAGGCGGGGTTACCGGCTTGATGACCGCTGCGGGAGGTATCGGGCACACGCTGCCGTTCCTGCTGTCGAGCTTTCATGCTGCGTTTAGCGTGGCGATTGCGGTGGTGGCGGTGGAACTGGCGGCGATCAGCTACGTGCGGCACCGGTACATGGATGCGCCGCTGCTTTCGTCTACGTTGCAGGTGGCCGTGGGTGGCGCGACGGTGTTTGCTGTGGGGATTTTGATTGGGAGCTCTTAGCAGTGTGGCAGGCAGACGATTCGCTGGGCGAGCGATTGCGCACGGTGTATGTGGAGAATTTGGCGGGCGAAGCCGAAAAACGCATCTTCTTCATGGACTTTGTTGCAAGTTCACGTATAAGATGCCTCACTGCCCGCGAGGGCAAATCGTTCTCCTGGAGAATTGACGATGGCCAAGAAAGCAAAAGCAAAGAAAGCCAAAGCATCCGCGAAAAAGATGGGGAAGTAAGCATCACCCGCCGGAGTGCCGCGCGCTAACGCTGGCACCAGGTCGGGAGACTTCAACAAAAGGGCTGTAGCCGCGAGGCGACAGCCCTTTTTCTTTTGTACTCGCCGAAAGGGATAAAGGGATTGCACATCGCGCCGCGGAAACCGCGGTCGGGAAAAGTTACAGGCGGAGATCGACGCTGCGCGAGGAGCTGACGGTGGCTTCCACGGTGGGGCGCGGCGCGCGGCGCATCGTCTCGATAAAGACGCGGACGATGTCGGGATCGAACTGGTTGGCGGCGCAGCGTTCCAACTCGGCGAAAGCGTCCTCCGGAGTTCGCGCGCGCTTATAGGTGCGCGCGGAGGTGATGGTGTCGTAGGCGTCGGCAATGGCGATGACGCGGGCGCCGTGGGGAATGCGCTCGCCGTCGAGGCGGTCTGGATAGCCGGAGCCGTCGTAAAACTCGTGATGATGGCGGACCATCAACCGGATGCGGGCCATGGTCTTCAGCGGTTCGAGGATGCGCGCGCCGAGGTCGGTGTGGGTCTTCATGGTTTCCCACTCGGTGGCATCCAGCGGACCCGATTTGTTGAGAATGACTTCGGGGATGCCGACTTTGCCGATGTCGTGCAGCAGCCCGGCCAGGCGAATTTCTTCCACTTCCTCGGGGCTCATGCCCAGAGCTTCGGCGATCATGGCCGCGTAAGTAGAAACTTTCTGCGAGTGGCCCTGAGTGTAGTGGTCCTTGGCGTCAATGGCCAGGGCGAGGGAAGTGACCGTCTCGACCACCGCGGGGGGCAAACTGTCGGCGAAGCCATTGCCACCGCCTTGTTCTTCGAGCGAGCGGGTGAAATGTTCGAGGCGGCGGTAGATTTCTTCGAAAGCCTCGGGACCGGTGGAGAAGAGGCGCTTGAGCGTGACGCCGAGATAGGCTTCCAGGACGTCTTTCTTCCAGCGCTTGCGGTCCATTGGATCAGCCTGTTCGGCGCTGGAAACCGAGTTTCCTCCTTGATGCTTGGAGAGATACATGGACGAGTCCGCGACCTGAATGAGTTCCTGGGGCGTGGAACCATGGATCGGGAAGGCGGCGATACCGAAGCTGGCGGTGACGTTCTTGTCGCGCAGCAGTGGATCGGAAGCGATCCAGCCGCGCAACTTGTTGGCGAGTTGCCGCGCCTGTTCGACGGTGGTTTCCGGCATTAGGATCACGAATTCGTCTCCGCCGTAACGAGCCACCACGTCGGAGCGGCGGCAGTGTTCTTCCAGGATGTGACCGACGCGCTGCAGGACGACGTCGCCTTCGAGGTGGCCGTAGAAATCGTTAACGAATTTGAAGCGGTCGAGATCCATCAGGGCCAGCGCGAAGGGCCGATTCGCGCGCGTGGAGCGCTTCCATTCCGATGAGAGAGCTTCCATCAGGAAGCGGTGCGTTTTGACGCCGGTGAGCCCGTCGGTGATGGCCTGTTCTTGCGCCTTCTGGAACGTGAGGGCGTTATGCAGCGCGCCGGCGAAAAGATCGGCGAGCGTTCGCAGAGACATCACTTCCTGCTCGGGGAACTCGCGAGGCTCGGATGATTCGACGTAGAGAACGCCAAGAAACTGATCGGCGTAGGTAATCGGCATGGCCAACGACGCCACCGACCCGGGCAGAACCAGGCGGGGCGAGGAGGCGTCCAGATTGCGGACCATGCCCATTTGGCCGGAGCGGGCTACGTGTCCAATCAAGGCTTCGTCGAGAAGCACGCGGCGCCCCAGCGCCTCGCGGCGGGCTCCGGCTTCGGCCTGGACGACTAGCTCCTTCGAGGAATAATCGAGGAGGGCGATGCCGATATGGTCGTAGCCCAGATGGCGTTCCATCTCCTCGACGATCTTCGAAAGCATCTCGGTGGGATCGAGGGTGTTGATGGCGTGGCCGGAAATGTTGTTGATCAGCTGCAATTGGCGCGACTTTTTTTGTTCCTCGGCGAAGAGACGCGCGTTCTCAATGGCGATGCTCGCTTCGCTGGCGAGCACGCGAAGCAGCTCGACGTGGCCTTCGTCGAACACCCGAGCTTTCATGCTGTAGGCCGCCATCACGCCCACGGGCTTGTCATAAACGATCAGCGGCACAGCGCAAAAGGAGCCGACTTCGCGCGAAGGCTCGAAGCCGAGGCGCTGCGATTCTTCCGCGAAGTGATCGCGAATGAGAAGGGGCTGACCGGAGCGGACGATATGCTCGACCAAATGATTGCCGGCCGGGCGGGTGCGTTTCGGGCGCCTTTCGCACTCGACCACTTCGATTGCGAAGCGGACCTCTTGCAACGCGGGCTCGAAGAAGGCGATGAAAAAGTTATCAGCATCGACCACGCGGCGCATTTCGGTGTAGATCCGCTCGAGCAGGGCGTTTAGATCCAGCGTGGAGCTGAGAGCGCAGCCGATTTCATTGAGAATGTGTAGCTCTTCACTGCGGCGGGAGCTCTGCTGGATGAGGTAGCTGTTTTCGACAGCCATGCCGATCTGATGCCCCAGCGCCAGGAGCAGACGCCGCTCGGCGGCCGTGAATGTCCGTGTATCGTTGGTGCCCAGCAGCAGCACGCCAAAGACATGCTGCTTGGTCTGCAGGCTGATGCCAACGACGGTCCGAAGATGCTGGCCCAGCAGCACGTGGCGAAGGCGGCCGAAGGCAGGCTCCTTTTCAAGCGCTTCCCAATTCGCGTCGCGGGCCAGATCGCGGAGTACCACGAGTCCGCCGAGCCGGGCCACCAGATTCACGACGTACGAGTCAAGATCATCTTCCTGCAAGGCGCTGCAGAATGTGTCCTCAAGGCCGGTAACCATCACTGAGGTCGGACCGTCCGATTCGCCGTATCGCATGCACAGCGCGCCGGCGGGAATGCGCGCAACGCTGAGGACGCGGTCCAACGCTTGCGCCAACATCTTCTGAATCTCGGAGCCCACGAAACTCGAGGTCGCCAAGTTCAAATTGGAAAGCGCCAGCATGTCCCGTTCGACGCGCCGCCGTTCGTCTTCGTAGACGGTCATGACCATCAGCACACAGGTGAACATCTGGGGCAAGAGATCGAGGGGCAAGAGGTCTATCCCGCGCATGAACGGAATGCGGTTCTGAAAAATCATGACCAGAAAGAACAATGCCCAGCCCAGAAAGGTGATGCCCAGGAGGACGTCTGCGCGGGATTCCTGACGGCGGCCTTCGTGCCAAAACGTCCGGCCGATAACGACGAAGAGCATGGCGACGCCGAGCCCAACTGGAACGCTAATAACGCCACGCACGTGCAGACCAGACCAGACGGCGCCAAGCACCGCAGCCACAGCAACGAGCCGGTAGGGGACAGATACGCGGACGTAAAGCCGCGCCGCGCAATAAAATGCCAGGGCAGAAAAGGCGAACAGAGATTCGTCGAAGGTGCGGTACCAGAGCTGTGCCGGACCGGCAGGCATCCAAGACACTGGAAGCCGCGCGAAAAAGAACAGCCCCAAAAGGAACCACGCGACCGCCCACGCCAGCAGGTACGAATGCCGTTTGCGCCGGTAGAGAAACAGGAAGAACGACGCAAGGAGCAGCGCCCCTAACTCCAGTGTGACGATAAGGGTAGAGTGGTCGTTCAAATCACAACTCTCCGTTTCGCATAGTTACGCTTCCGGCGAGGATAGCAGAAAATCGGCGGGCCGCTTGCGGCGCATCCGCAGAAGTTTCGCGAGCGTCAACTTCGGACGCACTACTGCAGTAGCGCGAGATGAGCCGGCAAATGCTCCCCAAGCTGCTTATACTCCTCTGTGGCCCCATGCTAACTGCCGCCAGGTCTGGCGTCAACGGTACCGGGGTACTGACGCGCGTGCAGATGGCTGGGAGCGCTCACGGCGCCGGGTGGCTGTCGGCCCAGAGTGGGGTTTCCGCGCGGACTTTCGCTAAGCGCGCCCTTCCGCTAAGATAGCTGGTTTCACCAGCGCAAAATCGGGAGTCTTATGGATCGCACAAACAAGCCGCGCGTACGTTTCGCGCCATCGCCCACCGGCTATCTGCATGTGGGGGGAGCGCGCACCGCGCTATTTAACTGGCTTTTCGCCCGCCATGAGGGCGGCACTATGCTTCTGCGCGTCGAGGATACGGACGTCGAGCGGAACCGCCCGGAGTTGGTGGATGGCATCCTTGCCGGCCTGAAATGGCTCGGCGTGGAATGGGACGAAGGCCCTTATTTTCAGTCGCAGCGGCCGGATATGTACCGCGCGGCGGCTGAGCGCGTGCTCGACAGCGGCGCGGCGTTCGCCTGCTATTGCAAGGCTTCCTCGTATGCTGGAGGGGACGCGGCCCCTGCCGGAGATGATTCCGGTGAGGAGCAAGAGCCAGAAGGCGACGACGAAGGCGTAAAGTTCAAAAAAAATATCACCTGTCCTTGCCGCGATCTAAGCGAAAGCGAGCGCGCCGCCCGCGAACGCGAGGGCGTTCCACACGCGATCCGCTTCCGCACTGCACGAAGCGGCGTTACCACTTTTCAGGACGCGGTTTTCGGCGAGCGCGAGGTGAAGAACGAGGAGATCGAGGATTTCGTCCTGCTGCGGTCGAATGGCTTACCGACCTATCAGCTGAGCGTGGTGGTCGACGACATCGACATGCGCATCACGCACGTGATTCGCGGCGCCGATCATCTGTCGAACACGCCCAAGCAAGTGTTGTTGTACCGAGCGCTGGGCGCGGAACCGCCGATCTTCGCACACGTGCCGCTAATTTTGGGTGCGGACCGCACCCGGCTATCGAAGCGCCATGGAGCGACGAGCGTGAGCTCTTATGCGGACGAGGGATTTTTGCCCGAGGCTTTCCGCAATTTTTTGGCGCTGCTGGGATGGTCGCCGGGGGGCGATTCAGAATTTCTGCGCACCAGCGAGTTGGTGGAACGCTTCACGCTAGAGGGCGTTAGCCGCACCAACGCAGTTTTTGACCGTCCCAAGCTGGAATGGTTCAACACGCAATACCTGCAGAAGCTGCCGGTCGAGGAACTGCTTCCGCACGTGGCGGCCGAACTGAAGTGCGCGAATTTGTGGGAAGGGTCACAGGCGGCGGCCGATCCAGGGTGGTTTGCGCGCGCCGTGGACTTGATCCGTCCGCGGACGCGCTTGCTGCACGATTTCACTACGTGGGCCCGCGCGTTTTTCACCGACGATTTCGATTACGAGCCCGAGGCTCGCGCCAAGTTTTGGAAGGACGAGCGCTTGCCGGGCATGCTGGCCAAGCTTGCCGATGCGCTGGCCGCGCTGCCGGAATGGAACCACGATGCGTGCGATGCGGCTTCGCGCGCCGTGGCCGCTGCGGAGGGCGTGAAAGCAGGGCTGCTGATCAACGCCACGCGCGTGGCGATCGTTGGACGAGCGGTGGCACCGCCGCTATTTGAGACGATGGTCGCGTTGGGGCAGGAGCGCGTGGTGACTCGATTGCGCCGCGCGATACCAAGTATTTCGGCCCATTAGCAGCGGCGCGCGCGATGACGCACGGCTTAGTGCTTCTCCAGTTTTTGCGCAGACTCTGTAGTCCTTTGGTACCGGATACTCTTAGCTCACAGCGGTGAGGCGTCCTATGGATAGGTGTGCTTGGCTGGCCTACTCTACATGAGTTGAGGTATGCCCCAGCCAAGCCAACCCGATATTCCGCTGGCGACCGCCGGCGACGCGGACGCGACCGGCGAGCGCCCTAGCCAGCGTTCTGGAGAACGTCTCAAACGCAGCGACCCGCAGGAAACGCTGCTGCTGAGTGACGTGCCCGACGCTGCGGCGCTGATGCCGGAGGCGGCCGAAGCTGCCCATCAGACGCAAGGAAGCGCGCCGCAATCCGCAAGCCCGCAAACCGCTGCTCCGCATTTTCCCACTGTCGACTTGAGTCCACTCTCGCAGCGATACGAACTGCTGGCTGAAGCGGGGCACGGCAGCATGGGCAACGTGTACAAGGCGCGCGACCGCGAGACGGGCGAAACAGTCGCACTGAAGCTGTTGAAGCCGGAAATTGCGTCCGACCAAAGCATGATGGAGCGCTTCAAGAAGGAGCTGCTCTTCGCGCGCAAGATCACGCACAAAAACGTCTGCCGCGTGCACGATTTCAACCGCATCGGCGGAATTGCGTACACGTCGATGGAGTTCGTGGAAGGGGACAGCTTGCGATCGGTGCTGAACCGATTTGGCGGGCTGCAGCAGCGCAAGGCGCTCGACTTGGCGTTGCAGATGTGCTCGGCGCTGCAAGAGGCGCACGCGCAGGGAATCGTCCATCGCGATTTGAAACCCGAGAACGTGATGGTGGACGCGCAGGGCAACGTAAAGATCATGGATTTCGGAATCGCGCGCTCCATGGACGCGATGACGCGTCTGACCGGATCGATGGTGGGCACTCCCGCGTACATGGCGCCCGAGCAAGTGGCTGGAAAGCAGGTGGATTTTCGCTCGGATATCTATTCGCTCGGACTGATTCTCTACGAGATTTTTACCGGGCAGCCGGCGTTCCAGGCCGAAAATGCCGTGGCCGTGGCTTTGAAGCAGATGCGCGAAGCACCGAAGCCGCCGCATAACATCGACGCATCGATTCCTTTTGGCATTGAACGCGCGATCATGAAGTGCCTGGAAAAAGATCCGGCGCGGCGTTTCCAGTCCGTCGCGCAATTGGGCGACGCATTGAAAGCGTCATCGGTAACTGCTGCAGCGGGCTCGCCGATGATGGCGCCTCCGTTAGCCACTGGCGGCGCGAGCGCAAGCAGCACACCGAAGCATCCAACGCATGGATCGCCGCTGGCGCCGCATCCGCTGTATGGCTCCTCAGCGTTGTCCGTTCCGGAGCCGCGGCGGAGCTCGGCATCTGGCTGGATTTTGCTGATTCTTTTACTCGCGGGCGGAGCGTACGGGGCGACGCGCTGGCAGCAGATCGTGCAGTTTGAACATGAATACGCGCCGGTAACTGCAAGCGCGGCGCAATACTATTACGCGCAGGCGAGGAATTTCATCCACCCAGGCGCGGCGCAGAACTCCTCGCAAGCAGACGCGCAGCCGGAAGGTACAAGCAGCACGCAGCCGGGCGCGCAGAATGCAACCGACGCTGAAACCCTGGCTAGCGATGCTCCCGCCGCGCAATCTGAGCCCGCGAACACGGCTGCGTCGGCGTCCGATGCCCGACCTGCGCCACAATCAGCCGGAACGCATCCTCGCGGCGCGACCTCATCGGGGACTGGTGGTTCTGCCGCTCCGGCAGTGGCCGCTCGCGGGCAGCGCACAGGCTCGATCGGGCCATCAGCAACACAATCGACAGCGGCTACGGACGCAGAGTCTGCTTCCGCGCCAAGTGTAACGGCTGCGCCCAAACAGCTTCCTCCTGCGCATGGCGCGAAAGCGCCGGTCGCGGTGCAGCATCGCGCGGACCCGGCTTTTGGAGACGCTGGAACGCTTTCAGTGCCGCCCGTAAATGAGCGCGCGCCGAGTTATCTGTGGATCGGGCGATTCGAATCCGAGGATCGCGCGCAAGAAAAAGCTAAAAAGGTATCGGATTTAGGCTTGCCTGTTACGGTGATTCCGCGGCGCCGCGACGGGAATTCGTTCTACTTGGTTTTGAGCGGGCCATTCGGGCCAAAGCGGGTTGGCAGCGTGATGGAGTGGCTCAAGGAACAGGGATTCCTGGGCATCCGCGTGCTGAAAAATCCGATGCGAAATGGACATCTGGTGGATGGCGTGGAGCAGGATCCGGAGTAAGCGAGGCATCTGCTGCAGCGGCCCTTCGAATTGGGCTGCGTGCGGAACGAAAATGGCCACGGAAATCGAATTCGGCGCGCAGACGGATATCGGTTGCGTGCGAGAAAGCAACGAAGACAGCTACGGCGCGGCGCCGGAGCTGAACCTTTTCGTTCTCTCCGACGGCATGGGTGGACTGGCTTGCGGCGAGGTCGCCAGCCGGATGGCGGTGCAAATGATTGTCGCTAAATCGCGTGCGGGAATTTCCGGCTCGTCAGCTGCTTCCAACGGCGGCTCTGCTGGCGGCGTTTCCGCCGAGTCGAATCGACTGGCCGCGGCAGTTCGCGCCGCGAACGAAGCTATTTACCGCGCTGCTCAGAGCAATGAAAACAGCCAGCCGATGGGCGCGACTGTGGTTGCCGTGCGTTTTGTAGGCGAGCGAATGAGTCTGGCACATGTGGGAGACAGCCGCGCGTACCGGATGCGCGCGGGACAGATCGAGCAACTCACGCGCGACCATTCGTTCGTTGCCGAGCAGGTGCGTCAGGGGCGCATGACCGAGCAAGAAGCTGCGAGCAGCGGATTGCAGAACGTGCTGATCCGCGCGCTTGGGACTAGCGCGGAAGTGGAAGTGGACGTCAGCGAAGAGTTGGTGCTCGAAGGGGACACGGTGCTGCTCTGTTCGGACGGGCTGACGCGCGAATTAGCGGACGCGCAGATCGCCGCAGTGCTTGGTGAATGCGGCGAGGCTCAAGAAGCGGCGGAGCGGCTCGTCAATTTGGCGAAGCAAGCGGGCGGCGGCGACAACATCACCGCCATCGTGCTGCGGCGCGCCGCGAAATCCGCGCGCGCGTTTGCGCGAATGCGTGGAATTGGGAAATGGTTGAACGGATCCAGGAATTGACGTGGACGGGAGAACGATAACATGCCCAAGCTCGTATTGAAATTCGAGAATTCGATTTTGCGGGAAGTGCCGGTGAACTCGAAAGAAGTGAGCATCGGCCGCTCGCCGGATAACGCGCTGGTGATCGATAACCCAGCGGTGTCGCACTATCACGCGCGCGTGTTCAAAGAAGAAGGGCGCACCATGCTGGAGGATTTCGGCAGCTTGAACGGGACGTTCGTAAACGGGCAGCGCGTGAAGATGGTCACGCTGAATCCTGGAGATTCCGTCGCGATCGGCAAGCACACCATCGTGGTTTCCGATGCGCGCGATCTGGACGGTTTTGCGGTGGGAAACGGCGGCTCGAAAGCGGCTGCGCCGAAACTAAATGAGACGGTGATCCTCGACACCAAGGAGCGACGCGCGTTTATGCAGCAAGTGGCGGCCGGCGGCGAGAGTTCGCAGGTGGCGCCGGCGCGCCTGAAAGTGCCGTCGCTGGTGGTGCGCAAGGGCAAAACCAGCCAGAAAGAATACGCGCTCTCGGACAAATTGACCGTGTTGGGAAAATCCGCGATGGCCACCGTCAAATTGACGAGCTGGTTCGCTCCGCGGGCGGCCGCGCAGATCAACCGGCGCGAAGATCAGTCCTACTATGTTGGCGCGGCAGACAAAACGCCGAGCGTCAACGGCCAGCCGATCGAGCGCCCGACGAAGCTTTCGCCGGGCGATGTGATCGCCGTGGCGGGCGTGGAGCTGGAATTCGTTTACCGCGATTGATACAAACGGCGCGCTAGCCCGCGCTTGCTTTCGCCGCTGATCCCTTCACATAGGTATCCAGAAATTGCCGCGTGAGCGCCCACGCCAAACCCGCGGCGGCGGCGTTGTAGCTCGCGCGCGCGTCGCAGAAAAATCCGTGATCGGCATAGGAAACCAGCACGTTGACGAACTGCTTCTCGGCTTTCGTCAGCGCTTCCACCACGGCGTGCCGATGCTCCGCCAGGATGTGCTGATCGAGGCCGCCCCAGAACAGCAGGATTGGCGCATGCATCTTGGCAGCGTGGTGCAAATATTGTTGCGCGATCCCGCCACCATAAAATGAAACCGACGCTTGCAGCGGAAGAATCGCGTCGGCGAGAAACGAGGCGCGTCCGCCCATGCAGAAGCCGATGCTGGCGATGCGTTCCGCGGTTACCTGATTGTGGGTGCGCAGCCAATCGTAGGCGGCGCGCATGTCGGCGATCTGGCCCTGTTCGGTGAGCCCCTGCATGTGGGGCATCACGGCCGGGAAATCGTCGTAGCGGCCTTCGAATCCCGGGCCAGTGCGATGAAAAAGTTCGGGCGCGATGGCGACGTAGCCTTCGCGCGCGATGCGTTCGGTTATGTCGCGAATATGCACGTTCACGCCAAAGGCTTCCTGCAACACGAGCATCCCGGGGAATTGGCCCGCTTCGGCTGGGCGGGCGACGTATGCGTTCATGGTGGTGCCGTCGGAAACATCCAGGGAGACTCTCTGAGTAGCGATCTTTTCGGTCATGTATGCCCCTCCATTGCGCGTCGTATGAAGCTCCCGTAGCATAATCGCTTCGGTTAAAAAACCGAAGAAGCTTGTAATTCGAAGCAGCCTCGCTGCGATTGTCCTCTCCAGCCTGCACAAATCCCGTGCGGAATCCGAGCGTTTGAGAATGGCTGCGTGTGGCCCCATCAGCAGGCAAGCCGATGATATGATTCGAGGCGGAAATTCACAGGGGGAATCGATGGCCGAACCAACGAAGGAAGAATTGATGGCTCGCATCGCCGAGCTCGAAAAGCAGACCGGAGGGCGAGCGCGCGGCACTCTGGAATTCCGCGTGGGTGAAAAGGGCGGCGTGAGTGTGTACGGGCTGGGGCGATTCCCAGTGACACTTTACTACGAGCAATGGATTCGGCTGCTGGATGCGGCAGATAGCCTCCGCAATTTCCTCGAAGAGAACAAGAGCAGGTTGAAGCTGAAGAATCCAGCTTGATCGAGCCAGGTTCCGCCCCTTTTCGGAACCGGCAATAACCGCCAGCCAGCGGCGCGAGGTTGTCGGGCGCCGCTGCGGGGACGTCGCTTGTGCGCACTGCGGCCGAAGCGTAGGATGCCAGGTACAGAGGTCCCCGCCGAGATTCGGTTAAAATAAAGATACAGGTTTGCGTCACAGGGGCGGACCGGAGAGGAAGCTTGTATGCCGAAATTCGTGATTGAACGGGAACTGCGGGGAGCGGGGAAATTGACCGCAGCGGAGTTGCAGGGCGTCTCCGAGAAATCGTGCTCGGTGCTGCGCAATTTGGGCCCGCAGATTCAGTGGGTGCAGAG
>DATLSB010000121.1:0-2801 GCA_035534415.1 Candidatus Dormiibacterota bacterium
GGAAAACAGCCATAGTCCCCAAAACGAGCGGCGTTTCGGGGTGGCACAGAGCTGGGAGGCTCGAGGAAATGAAAATCGATGATTGGCGCGGAAAAATCGACGCGATTGACACGGCCCTGCTGCACCTTTTGAATTTGCGAACGGAATTAGCGCTGGAGGTTGGAAGGTTGAAGAACGAAAGCGGCAGCGCGTTGCGGGCCCCGATGCGGGAGCAGGAAATCCTCTCGCGCATGAAGGCGCTCAATCCCGGTCCGCTCGATAGCGAAGCGATCAAGAACATTTACCAGCTGCTGCTGAACGAGTCGATACGCACGCAGGAGCGGCACGGCTACGCGAAGCGCAATCCGAAGGGGAATCGTGCGCGCGGAGTGGTTCGGAGCTAGGGAGCCGTTTTCGCCGATGCGAGTGAAGGACAATGCGCGCGTGGCCTTTCAGGGAGAGCGCGGAGCTTTCAGCGAGGAGGCGGCGTTGAAACTGCTGGGCGAAAAAATCGAGCTAGTGCCGCGGCCGTCTTTCGAGGCTGCGTTTTCGGCCATCGACGAAGCGCGCGCCGATTATCTGCTGGCGCCGATCGAAAATAGTTTGGCGGGTTCGGTGCACCGTTCGTTCGATCTGCTGGTGGAAAGCGACTTGAGCATCCTGGCGGAGGAGATCATTCCCATCGCGCACAACCTGATCGGCGTGCCGGGCGCGAAGTTCGAGGATATCGCCGTTGTCGAGTCGCATCCGGTGGCGCTGGCGCAGTGCGAACGATTTTTCAGCGAGCATCCGCAGCTGAAAAGAATTGCAACGGAAGACACAGCGGGAAGCGTTCGCGACGTGATCCACGCGGGAGTCAAGTCGCGCGCGGCGATCGCTGGCCAGCTCGCAGCGAAAATCTATGGCGGTCAGATTCTGCGCGAGCATCTGGAAGATAATCGCGAAAATTACACGCGATTCCTGCTGCTGGCGCGCGCATCGGACGGCGCGCAGGCCTCGCCTGAAGACGCGAACAAACTCTCGCTGGTTTTTCAGCTCGATCACCGGCCGGGGGCGCTATTTCAGGCGCTGGAGCCTTTCGCGCGGCGCAACCTAAATCTGATGAAGATTGAGAGCCGTCCGGTCCACGGGCAGCCCTGGCAGTATCGGTTTTACCTGGATTTGCAGGCGTCGCGGCGCGCTTCGGAAGTCGGCGCGGCACTGGCGGAACTGGAAAAGCTCGTAGTGGGTCTGCGGATTCTGGGATCGTATCCCGCCGCGGCGCGCGCGAGCAGCACGCACTCTTAGGACATTCTTACCATCGGCGAGGAGCAAGAAACAATGCTTTTCAACATGAGCAATGAAGCAACGGAAGCGGAAATCAATCATATCGTCACGCGCATCAAGGAGTGCGGTTACGAAGCCCACTTGATTCGCGGCAAGGAGCGTACCGTGATCGGCGTGGTGGGCAATAGCGGGCGTCACCGCAGCGAGCTGGAAGCGCTTTCGTCGGCGCCGGGTGTGGAAGACATCGTCAAAATTTCGCATCCATTCAAATTATCGGCACGCAGCATGCGACCCGAAGGCACGCAGATCGACTTGGGCAAGGGCGTGATCGTCGGCGGCAGGGAAGTGGTGGTGGCTGCTGGGCCTTGCGCCGTGGAATCGCGCGAGCAGATTCATGACGTGGCCGCGCGCGTCGCCCGGGCTGGCGCGAAGCTGTTGCGCGGAGGCGCGTTCAAGCCGCGGAGTTCGCCCTATAGCTTCCAGGGCATGGGCGAAGAGGGCCTCAAGCTGCTACGCGAAGCGGCGGACAAGAACGATTTGTTGGTAGTCACCGAAGTGATGGACCCGTCGCAGATCGAAGTGATGCTGCCCTACGTGGACGTGATGCAAGTCGGCGCGCGCAACATGCAGAACTACCACTTGCTGCGAGCACTCGGCGAAACCAGCAAGGCGGTTCTGCTGAAGCGCGGAATGTCCGCCACCCTGGAAGAGCTCCTGCTGAGCGCCGAATACATCATGGCCGGCGGCAACTACAAAGTAATTCTGTGCGAGCGGGGCATCCGTACTTTCGACACCTATTTGCGCAACACGCTCGATATCGCCGCGATTCCTGTGATCAAAAGCCTTTCGCACCTGCCGATCTTCGCCGACCCGTCGCACGGCACCGGCCGTCGCGACAAGGTGGCCCCGATGGCCCGCGCGGCGGTCGCGGCCGGCGCGGACGGGCTCATCATTGAGGTTCATCCCGATCCCGAACGCGCGCTCTCAGACGGCGTGCAGTCGCTCTATCCGGATCAGTTCGCGCACTTGATGGACGAGATTCGCGCCATCGCGCCAGCTGTGGGCAGAACGGTCGCGCAGCGGGCGTACGCCGCTTCGTAATCTGCGTCATCGCTCCCGGCGGATGTGCTCACGGAACGAGCGCACGTCCGCCGCAGGTGTTAGCGCCCACAACCCGGCCGTTAGCCCCTCGCGCTTTGCAGGCCGGTAATACTGTTTGACAATAGCGATATCGGTCGTATTAAATCGTAGTGTCAGCTCCCAGGGCCTCCTGTTCGGGCCCCTCCGCGGGCTCTCTATGTCTCGAACAGCCCAGAATCTCACACGCCGACAAATGTTCGCGCTAGGCGGTGGCCTTTTGGTAGGCGCGGTCGCTGCAGCTGCCATTCCGGCGGCCATGTCGGCCGCGACTCTCCCGTTCCTCGACGTCGCCTATGCTGGTTCGATGGGCTCGATGATGGAAGGCCCGCTGAAGTCTGCCGCCCGCGGCGATTTGCGACTCGACATGCACGGTCGCGCGCAAGGCTCGAATGCGCTGGCGCGTTTGATTGCTAGCG
>DATLSB010000122.1:0-28018 GCA_035534415.1 Candidatus Dormiibacterota bacterium
GGAAAATCGAGCGCACCTTCGCGTGGCTCGGCAACTTCCGCCGACTGGTTGTCCGCTATGACCGTTCCGATTCGATTTACGAAGCTTTCTTTCATATCGCCTGTCTCATGATCACCTTACGCAAGGTTTTGAAATGAGTTCTAATCATGTCGGTTAGCGTTGCTAGAAAAATTGCGTTCGATGTGCTGCTGCGCGTGGAGTCCGAGTCCGCCTACGCGAGCGAACTGCTGCATTCCGCGCTCACGCCGGATGTAAAACCCGCCGATGCGGCGCTGGCCACGGAGATCGCGCTCGGTGTTCTACGGTGGCGGAGGCTTCTTGATTTTCTGCTCGATCGCCATCTGAAAAAGCCTGTTGCAAGGCTCGACCTGCCGGTCGCGATCGCTTTGCGTGTCGGTCTCTATCAGCTTCGTTTTCTGGAAAAAATTCCCGCGCGCGCGGCGGTGAACGAATCGGTGGAACTGGTCAAGCGCGCGCGAACAAGTTCTGCTGCATCTCTCGTCAACGCCGTGCTTCGCCGTGCTTCCGTGGACGCGAAAACTCCGGCTGAAAGCTTCCCGCCGCCGAATCTGCCCGTTGCCGAGCGCCTCGCCATCCTGCATTCGCACCCGACTTGGATGGTCGAGCGATGGCTCGCGCGCTTCGGCGAGTCCGGCACGGTCGCGTTGCTGGATGCCAATAATCGGCCGCCGCGGCTCACGTTCGCGATTCACGGTTCAGACCGCCGCGACGGGGTTCTGCGCGATTTGGAAGCGGCTGGCTTGAGCGTCGAGGCAGGCCGCCTGCTAAAAGATGCTTTCGCCGCGAGCGGCGGTAGCGTTACCCGGACGGAAGCCTTTCGCGCTGGCGAAATTTCGATTCAAGACGAAGCGTCGCAGACGATCCCGCTTCTGCTTGGAGTTCGTTCTGGCGACCGCGTCCTCGACCTTTGCGCTGCTCCGGGAGGCAAAACCGTCGCGCTGGCTCGCGCTGCCGGTGCAAATGGTTTGCTGGTTGCCGGCGAGCTTCACGAGCACCGGCTACGTGCGATGCGCGGCCAACTTGCGCGACTGCGAATCGCAACCGCTGGCTCTCTCGATGATCGTGTCGAACAGGCTGCTGGAGCATCTAGCGATGCGCGGCAGCGAAACGCGCGCGTCGAACTCGTGGCGCTGGATGCCACCAAAACGCTTCCGTTTGCAGTGGATTTCGATCGCATTCTCGTGGACGCGCCATGCTCCGGCACGGGGACCCTGGGGCGCCATCCCGAAATCCGCTGGCGCCTTGGTCCAGAGCAGCTTGCCGAATTTCACGCGCTGCAAGCGAATTTACTCCGCATCGCGCTCGCAAAACTCGCGCCGGGAGGGCGGCTGGTTTATTCCACCTGTTCGATGGAGCCCGAGGAAAACGAATCGGTCCTCGCGGAAATCGCGGACTCAAGTGCCTATCGAATTGTTCCAGCCAACGAGTTGACACAACTTCTCGCGCCTCAACTCTCGCCTAATATTGACGCAGCCGTGCTCTTTGACGCGCGCGGCTATTTCCGCACTTCTCCAGCGGAGCAAGCCTCGGATGGTTTCTTCGCCGCCGTTATCGAAAAATCAAGTTAATCGAAAGCCCGCAGCTTCGCAGCGCGTCGTTTCTTTTCTTGCAAAGACGCCCCGGAATTCCGCGCCGAGCGCTGGTGCGCAGGCCCTCCTTCTTCGGCGTGTAGATTTAGCACCGTGTTGATCACGGCGAGATGCGTCAGCGCTTGTGGAAAATTTCCGAGCTGGCGTTGATTGTCGAAATCGTACTCTTCGGAGAACAATCCAAGGTCGTTGCACAAGCCGAGCAAGCGTTCCAGAAGCTTTGTGGCTTCCTCATGGCGTCCCATCAGCTCGTAGTTATCGGCCAGCCAAAAGCTGCACGGCAAAAACGCGCCTTCTCCCGTGGACACGCTTTTCGAGCCGGAAATTTCATACCGCAGCACCAATCCCTCCTGAATCAAGCGGTTTTCGATCTGCTTCACCGTTCCCTCGACGCGCGGATCGTTCGCCGGAAGGAACCCGACCATCGCCATCATCAGCAAGCTGGCGTCGAGTTTATTCGATCCGTAGGTCTGCACGAACGCGCCGATACGTTTGTTGAATCCTCGGCGGCAGACGTCATCATGAATCTGCTTCCGAATTTTCTTCCATTTCCCAACGGGTCCATTCAGCTTCATCATTTCTGCGCTCTTGATGGTGCGGTCAAACGCCAGCCACGCCATCATCTTCGAATGCGTGTACTGCTGCCGCTTTCCGCGAATTTCCCAGATGCCGTTGTCCGGCTCACGCCAGATTTTTTCCAGTTGCTTGAGCAGCTCGATTTGGAGATTGAATCCTTCCTGGTCATGGTCGGGCAACTCCCGCGTTCCGCGCGCCTGATGCAAGCAATCGGCCAGCTCGCCGTAGACATCCAGTTGCACCTGTTCGCTAGCGGCATTGCCGATGCGCACTGGTTTTGCGCCGCGATATCCCGCCAGCCAATCGGCTTCCCATTCAAGGAGTTTCCGTTCGCCGGCCACTCCGTAGAGCATCTGCAACTGATCGAAGCTTCCGGCCACCGCGCGCTTCAGCCATTCTTTCCAGCTTTGCGCTTCCTCGTGATAGCCGGCGTGGATGAGCGCCAGCAGCGTGAACGTTGCATCTCGAACCCAGCAGTAGCGATAGTCCCAATTCAACGGACCGCCCGGCCGCTCGGGAAGGGAAGTCGTGGCAGCCGCCACGATTCCGCCGCTCGGAGCGTACGTCAGGGCTTTGACCGTGATCAGCGAGCGCTTCAGCGAAATAGCCCACGGGCCGCGGTATTTCAGCTTGGAGGTCCATTGGCGCCACCAGCGATCTGTTTCCCGCAGGCACTTCTTCCAACTAACGGCCGGCGGCGCGTCGTCGGAAGAATTGCCATACCCCATCACAAACGAAACTGTCTTGCCTGCGGTCACGGTGAAGTCTCCGACGGTTCGCAGTCCCTTGCCTTCCATCTCGACCGGCGTTCGCAGCGCCAAGAGGTGCGGTCCGGCAACGGCGACGAGCGCGTCATGCTGCCGAGTCACCCACGGGACGGTGCGGCCGTAATTAAAGCGGATCACCACCTCGGCTTGCATGTGGACTCGGCCGTGAAGACCTTGTACCAGGCGAATGATCCTCGGCGTTTTTGTATGTAGCGGCATGAAATCAATCAGCCGCACCGCACCGCTATGCGTTTCGAAATCCGTTTCCAGGATCAAAGTATCCGGCCGATAGCGACGCGTCGTCCGCGCCTTGGCCGTGGGAGCAATCAACCAGCGCCCGTTTTCCGGAGTGCCCAACAGGGCCGCGAAACATGCGTCGGAATCGAATCGCGGAAGGCACATCCAGTCCATAGAGCCGTCGCGTGCCACCAGCGCGGCCGTTTCGCAGTTGCCGATCATCGCGTAGTCTTCAATTGAGCGAGCCATCTCCCCAGTTTAATTCCAGCTTGCCACGGGTTAGAACACCGAATTTTCGAAAACGCGAAGTGTGGCACTCAGCTTGCATTAAGCTAGGCAGAATGTTTTCATGCCCAACTGCGGCGGGTGACGAGTTTGCGCGGCGTTGTCGACATGTTTCGCATCGAAACATATGGTCGAAAGACCGCTTCGCCTTACGTTCTATTGCCTTCGCGGACGCCACGAACCGAAAAGACGCCCCGATTCAATCACAGCCATGCCAACATTATTTCAAGTGATTGGGCACGTGTCGGCGGTGCCAGCGCGCTTCGAAAGGGATTCAAAAATGAAACTCACCGGTGGTTTGTTGCTACTTTTTGCTCTGAGTCTCGCGGGATGCATACACGCCACGGGACCGTGCTACGGCGTGGGATGCCACGCGTTCACCACGCCGTCCGGTGCAAAATCGCAGGCCTCGCCCAACCAAACTAGCCAAACTTCGCAGACTAGCCCCGGCCCGGCGAGCGCCTCCGGCGCCAAAAAATCGCACGGCATTCACAGCTTGCTGAAGAAGGTTAAGCTATAGCCGCTTCGCCTGTCACTTCGCCTGCGTGCTGCGGCTTGTGCGCCGCGATCACCTTCTCCGCGAGTTCATTCGGCACGTAATCGTAGTGCGAGAACTCCATCGAATAAGTGCCGCGCCCCTGCGTCATCGAAATTAGCTCATTTGCATAACTGAGCATTTCCGAAAAGGGAACCTGCGCCTTCACGACGACGTTCCCGCCGCGCGATTCGCTGCCGCTGATCTTTCCGCGCCGGCCGCTCAGATTCCCCATGATGTCCCCCGAATATTGATCCGGCGCGTAGACCTCCACGCTCATCACCGGCTCGAGCAGCGCGGGTCGCGCCTGCTTCATGGCTTCGCGGAAAGCCATCGATCCCGCGATCTTGAATGCGATGTCCGAGGAGTCGACATCGTGGTATTTCCCGTCATAAAGCGTGGCGCGAAAATCCACCACCGGGAATCCCGCCAGGTAGCCGCGTTCGGCCGCGTCGCGAATACCTTTCTCGACCGACGGTATCCAGTTCCTTGGGATCGCGCCGCCGAAAACATCGTCGACGAACTCAACCCCCTTGCCGCGCGGCAGCGGCTCCATTTTGATGCGCGCCACTCCGAATTGCCCGTGGCCGCCGGACTGCTTCTTGTGTTTGCCTTCGGCGTCCGCTTTGCCGCGAATGGTTTCGCGGTACGGCACCTTCGGCGGATGCAGCGTCAGCTCCACGTGATAGCGCTTACGCAGCCGCGAAACGATCACTTCGATATGCTGCTGCCCGGCGCCCGACAACAAAAATTCCTTCGTTTGCGCATCCCGCGTAAAGCGCAGCGATGGATCTTCCTCAAGAATTTTGTGGATGGCGATGCCGATGCGGTCTTCGTCCGCGCGTGTTTTCGGCTCGATCGCGAAGGTAATCGACGGTTCCGGTATCCGCGCGTTCGGGAAGTAAATGGGCGCGTTCTTCTCGCCCAGAGTGTTGCCGGTCACCGTGTCTTTCAGCTTGGCCACCGCGCCGATGTCTCCGGCGTGCAGCTCCGTTATAGCCGTGGCCGTCTTGCCCTGCAGCACTTCGAGGTGCTGAAAGCGCTCGGCTGAGTCGCGGTCGAAATTTTGCGCATTGGCATCGTTTTTGAGCAGGCCGGACATTACCTTGAAGCACGAAATTCGCCCCGCGAATGGGTCGGCGATGGTTTTGAATACGAATATCGACAGCGGCTCGGAATCCGCGATTTTGCGTTCGATTTCCTCTCCGGTTCGCTCCGGCGTTTTAAATCCGCGCACGGAACCGCGATAGCTGGGATCCGGGAAAATTTCAGCCACGAAATTCAGGATGGCGTCCGCGCCGATGCAGTGCAGCGCCGAACTCAGCAGCACGGGGAAAACTTTCTTGTCGCGAACTTCCTCGTGCAGTCCTTTTTTAAGGTCCTCAGCCGGGAGCGTGCCCTTTTCAAAAAACTCCCGCATCAATTCGTCTTCGCCTTCGGCGACCATCTCCACCAATTTTTCGTGCGCTGCTTGGGCCGCTTCGGCCATGTCCGCGGGAATTTCCTCAACTCTTCCTTTTCCGTCGCCGTCGGGCGTGTACATCAGCGCTTTCATGGTGACCAGGTCCACCACGCCTCGGAAACTCTTCTCGCTCCCGATCGGAAGCTGCACTGGCACTACACCCCGGCCGAAAACCTGTTCCAGAGATTCCAGGGAGCGCTCGAAGCTCGCCAGTTCGCGGTCCATCCAGTTCAGCACGAAAGCGCGCGGCTGCTCGTACTCCACCGCGTAATCCCAAACTTTTTCGTGCATCACCTGCACTCCGGCAGTGGCGTCGATTACGATCAGCGCGGAATCCGCCGCGATCATCGAAGCCTTGGTATCGCAGATGAAATTCGAATATCCCGGCGTATCGAGGATGTTGATCTTTGTTTTCTCCGCTTGGTGCTCGCCCTGCCATTCCGCGTACGCCAGTCCCGTGCTGATGGTGATTTTTCGCGCGATTTCTTCTTCGTCCCAGTCAGTGGTGGTGGTGCCGTCGGTCACTTTGCCGAACCGCGGCGTCACTCCCGCTGCGTACAGCAACGACGACACGAGCTGGGTTTTCCCCGTGCCGCCGTGGCCGACAATGCCTACGTTGCGTATCCATTCCGTTGCGTACGATTTCATGTGTCACCTCGCTGTGCGTTTGAACTCTTGGGCCCGCGGTTACTGCGTGGCGCTAGGCACACTTCAGCCTGGACAGGCATTTCGTGTGGGAATAACTCGATGGGACTACCCGACCTGTGAACTTCATTCTGCATCACGGCGCCGCCCCCCGGCCTTGCGCCCGATGGTCGTGTAACCCGTCTCTGCGTGTAGCAAAAGACGGGCTCGAAAAACCGGATGCTAGCACACGCCTCCGTGCCCGTTCAAGCAACAGCCGCGAACCCGCGAGTCGAGTTAGCGGGCGGGCAGCGGCGGCAGCACGGGGCGCTCGTTTGGCGGCGTGAAATTCAGGATAAACGTAAGCCCCTGCTTCTCGTTTTGCTCGATGGTTTTTTGCAGGTCGAGAGTAGGCAGGTCGACGGTCTCGGTCTGGCCGGTGACCGTTGTGAAGTAGAAGCGGCCTTGCGTCACCCACCAATCGGACGCGGCCAGCGCTCTGCCGTCGGTCAGATAAATTACCATGTTCGGTTTTTTCTCCGGCTCGCTTGGTTTCTTCGCGGCGGGAGCAGCAGCTTGTGGCTGTTCGACGATGAATTCCGGCGGTAATTCGTAGTAATAGGGTTGTTGCGAGTACTCGTTCTCGCTGCTCGGCGTAGCTGCCGCATAGTCGCCGATGCCGGCGCAGGGGCCGATGGTCCAGAACCGGCCAGGGATCGCCGACGAATCACATGCTGGCCAAAGCCCGAAGCCGAGAGGCAGCATCTGATAGTTTGCCGACTGCCCGACGTAGCCAATGTTTGAGAAGTACGGATTTCCAAACCAATAAGGATCGAAGTAGCTGAGTCGGCCGATCCCTCGCCACTCGGAGCCTCGCGAGAAGGTCCGCGGCACACCGAAGCGTCGCGGAGCCAATGGATTCACTCCAAATCGATGGGTATCCAGAACCGTCGCACTGGCCTGTTCGGACGGCGGGACGCCTCGGAATATTGGCTGCGGAATCGGCATCGCGCGATGGGAGCGAAGGGTGATCGGCCGCGACGACAGCCGGGGAATCATCATCCGCTGGACGGGCATCGTTCGAGGAATCAACGGCCGGATGGGACGCAGAGGCATAGGGTGCCTGTAGGAACTTCCAATCGGGGCAGGACGAGCAATAGGACGCGCGCCAGTTCGCTGTGCTAGCGCGACCTGCGGAGCAAACGCCACCAGACACGAAGCTGTTAGCAATGCTGCCTTGATCCAACCGAGTCCCCGAGGCTTGTCGAGCATCATCGCCGCACCTCCTGCCATTCGGTTCACCTTCCAGCATCCCGCCTATGAATCAACCTGGCAAGCGGGACTTTCCTCCATAGCGCGCGTCGGCTGTATATTCCGGCGATTTTCCATGGTAGTCTGCGCGCGACACACGCGCCTCACCCGGCCTATCCAGCGCGCGTGCCAACTTCCGCTTATAGCCCCTCGGGGCAGAGGGACTCGTCCATGTATTCTCGCATGTGGCGCTTTACAATTCTTCCCGGCAAGCTCGATGAATTTGTGGAATCCGTGCGCACGCTCACGCCGCAAGCAAAAAAAGAACGAGGCTTTCGCGGATTCCTGCTCTTTCGGAGTCTCTACAACGATCCCAAGCCGCGCTGCACCATGATTGGCCTGTGGCAATCGCGGGCGTCCTTGCGCGCCAGCGACGAGGGCCTCTTCCTGCCGCGCGCTCTCGCGCACCTCATCACCTGCTGCGAAGGCTATCCGGTCATTCAGGAGCAGGACGTGCTGTTTAGTGAGATTGTTCCGGAACACGATGATCGCTTGATTTCCTGCTGAATGATCGTGTTCCAACTGATGTCCGGGCGTCGGGCATTGGGCGAGTTTCGGAATGGCGGCAAATCACGCCTGCGCGAGTTTGCGTCCGAGCATCACATCGCACGGTGATGCGGGTCACGGCCAATGGCCGAGTTTTCGCTATTGTGGTGCCATGAGCTTCGACATGAGATTCGAATTGATCCGCGATCTCGACGATGGAGAAAGGGTCTTCGTATCCGCGTACGGTTCGCGGATCGAAGCCGAGCGGCAGGCGCAGGCTCTGAATCAACTTTGGCCGGGAATTTACGTAGTCCGCGAAACGCCCGGTCCATCCCAGAACAGCGCCGTTGCGCCCGAGCAATACGCGCGCCATTTACGCCCTTAAGCATCTGGCCCGGTCGCCCGGAACTTCAGAACGAGCCTTGAAATGGCTCAATTCCCAAAGGTCTTTACATCCTACCTTCATCAGCCGATGGCCCGTAGATCGAGGGCACCGGCACCTTGTTCATCCGCAGATAAACCGACAGCTGACCGCGATGGTGAATGATGTGGTTGAGGATCATGCTGCGCAGGATTCCAATGCGGGGCATGGCGAACATGGTGTTCCCGTTATTCTTTAGCGCCCACATTTTCTGCAGATCTTCGTCGCTGGCTTTCGAGATCGCCGCTCGCGCGCTGGCCACATTCTTATCGAATACTTCCAGCAACTGCGCGCGCGAAGTCATCACCGTCGGTTGCCTTTGCGATTTGCCGCCTGGAGCAAAATCAAAACTGTCGCCCTCGAAAGTTGTCGCGCCAAATCCCACCAGCTCGGCGATATGTCCGGCCAGCCGTCCCATGGGCATGGACGTATCGTGAGGTTTCCAATCGGGTTTGCCTTCGGGCACGCGCTCCAGCGTCTTGCGCGTGGTTTCCATTTCGTGGTCGAACTCGGGCAGGAACATGTCGCGAATCGGCATAAGCGCCTCCATGACTTGATTTCGATCAGGTATTTTACTCCTGGGAAGGCCAAAGCCGGGAAAAAAAGGAGGCCCGCGCGAGACGTCCGAGGAGAGAAGATGGCGTTGCGCGGGCCTTTATGTAGCTATGTGTGTCTGCGGAAATTTTCGTGCAAACCGCGGTCGAGCGCAAGTAGTTTTCTAAAAAAGTGTCCCGGTTTGCGGACGAAACTGCGGCGAAGCGGCGACACCCTAAACCGGCTCGCGTCAGGGAGCGATCGTGAAAGATCCGCTCGCTTCCACGAAGCCGTATGCCATCCGTGGCGTGGAATATGCCGCCGCCGGACATCCGTCGCGGTCAAGCAAAATTAAACCGCCGGTGGCGTGCGCGCGATGTTCCAAGACCCGAATACAGGCATCAGCGACCGCCTGCGCGATGTTTGCAGCCCCGCGCTTCTTGCGATGCGGCGCGAGCACGCGCGGATCGCGCAGCAGATCGGCGGCCATCTTGGCCATCACCACCTTCATAATGCCTTCACCATATCCGGTGCACGATATTCCGCCTGCTTCGGCATCGGCATAGCAGCCGCATCCAATCAGCGGTGAATCGCCTACTCGTCCGGGATATTTGCCGCGAGTGCCGCCAGTGGACGTGCCCGCGAACAGGCCTCCATTGGCGTCCAGCGCCACGGCGCCCACCGTGCCGCTCGGCGGCGCAGCCGCGTCTTCTCTGGCGCGCAATTCCTGTTGCATCTTTTGCCAGTCGATTCGCGCCGCTTCCGTAATCAATTCCTCGGGATCGCAGAGCGGTAACCCGTGTTCGCGGGCAAACCGTTCCGCGCCTTGTCCGACCAGCATCATGTGTTCGGATTTCTCCAGCACCAATCGCGCCAGCCGGATCGGATTGCGAATGCGCTCCACGGCGGCCACCGCGCCGGATTTCAGCGTCGCTCCATCCATCAGGATCGCGTCGAGCTGCACGCGGCCCTCGCGATTCAGATGCGACCCGATTCCCGCGTCGAGCACTGGATCTTCTTCGAGCGCCACGATGGCTGCTTCCACGGCATCGATCGCCGCTCCGCCAGCCGATAGAATTTTCCAGCCCGCCTCGATCCCGGCGCGCACGCCGCGGCGGTATTCTTCCACCGCGCCATCGGGAATGTTTCCGGCGCCGCCATGAACGATGAGGGAGGGTTTCAAGGCCTGGGCGTAATCAGAATCTGGGAAGCAGCAACATCAGTGCAACGCCGGTCAGGATCAACACCGGGCCAACCAAAAATACGAAGCTCATTCCCAGCAACACGCCCACCGCCCCCTGCCGCTTGCGCGCGGATGCAATCAGGCGCGACACGTCACGCCTGCGCCAGAGTTCCCGCAAGATCGAACGATAGGCCGCAAACCAGTAACGAATATCCATGCGCGACTGCCACAGCAAGTCGATCCCGGCGCACATCACGATGAAGCCGACGATACTCACCAGTTTTGGCACGTCAGCGCCCCCGTCCGATGGAACGCCTGGTGGAGCGCTGCATAAAATGGCTCGCTCGCGCTGCTTTTGACTGCACTGGTGCTGGGCCGCGCGAGTGCGAACCACTCGGCTGTGCCGATGACTGCGGCAGGGTGTTGCCGCCTGCTTCCGCTTGCTTCCAGGTGTAAACGATGCGGTGAATCACGGTGATATTCGGACCGATGGCCAAAATCCAGAGAGCCAAGCCCATGCGGTTTGCCAGCGCGGCCAGTATGATCAGCGCCAGCCGCTCGGGACGGTCCCAGAATCCCACGTCCGAGTCCGGCACCAGCGAAGCGGCTCGCGCTTTCGCGTAGCTGATCATCACCGCGCCAGCCATCGCTGCTCCCGCCAGCACCGCGTAGCGGAAACGGTTCAACTGCACGTAGTAGACCAGCAAACCCAGGAATAGAAGGAAATCCGCGTAGCGGTCGAGAATGGAATCGAGGAATCCGCCGAAAAGTGAAACCCGGTTCTGAATGCGAGCGACCGGGCCATCGAGAAGGTCGCAAAGCCCGGCGATGATCACCATTCCGCCCGCGGCGGGGAATCGCCCTTCCGCAAATAGGACCCCCGCGCACAGGTTCGCCGCAAGGGCCGACCAAGTGATCACATTGGGATGGATTCCGGTACTCGCCAGCAGCGCGGCCAGCCGCTCAATCGGCCAGGAGAAGTAGCGGCTGATTTTTTTTCTCAGCATCGAGTGAGTCTCACTCCGCTATTCTTCATCGTAGATCGTCAGCATCTCCACCACTTCGTAGTTTTTCACCCCTGCCGGAGTGGTGACCTGCACCTCGTCGCCTACCTTCTTGCCCAGAAGTGCGCGGCCGATAGGAGAACTTGTCGAAATTAAGCCCTGCGCGGCATCCGCTTCCTCGACCGTCACCAGCTTGTACTTCACCTTGGAATCTTTCTCGGTATCGAGGACCACGATGCGCGAGCCGTAGGCGGCGCGGTCCTTGGGCAAGTTGGTCAGGTTCATCATCGACAGGTTGGCCATGCGTTGGTGGAGTTGTCCGAGCCGGGCGGATACGTAGGACTGGCGCTCCTTGGCGTATTTGTACTCGGCGTTTTCGGAGAGATCGCCATGCGCGCGGGCGATTTTAATCTCCTTGGGCAGTTCGGTATGGAGCTCGTGCTCAAGGGCCGCGATCTCGTCCTTCAGCTTCTGCTTGATTTTCTCAGCCGGATCAATCATTTGCGAGTCGGGCATTCTAGTCAGCGCCAGGAAGCGCTATCGGTCAAGCGCGTTGCCTACTCGGCCATTATAGGCAAATTGCGCCTTCGCCCGCAATTGCCGGCCGAGCAAAGCCAAAATTAGGCGCCCCGCTTAAGTTCTTGCAAATTCGGCTGATAAGTTCCTGGGACTGCCCGGAAGGCCACGCTCAGCCGGTTCCACGTATTAATCATGGCGATCGCCGCCGTCAGGTTCACCAGCTCCAGGGGTGAAAATCGCTGCTTTACCCGCTCGTACACTTCGTCTGGCACATGCGTTTCGCTCACCAGTGTGACCGCTTCCGTCCATTCCAGCGCCGCGCGCTCGCGATCGTTGTAAAACGGGCTCTCGCGCCAGGCGCTCAGCAGATATAGCCGCTGTTCCGTCTCTCCCAGGGCACGCGCGTCTTTCGTATGCATATCCAGGCAAAACGCGCAGCCATTGATTTGCGACGCCCGCAGCCGAACGAGCTCCAGCAGCGGGCGCTCCAGTCCGCAGGATTCCACATATTTTTGAAGCGCCGCCACGGCCGGATACGCCTGGGGCGCGATCTTCATTGCATCGAGACGTGCTTCCATTTTTTCACCTCGCTTAACTTAGAGACTGACCGTGATTCAGTCTGAAACTGAATCGCCGCGATGGGCTAGGAACCGCCTGGGAACCGGTGCTTTCGCCCCAGCCCCTGCCAATTATCGCTGTTTGTGCCCCTTTCGACTACTGCCGAGGCTGCGCTCTCGCAAACTGATAGAATCGAGTGAGTGCCACGGCCTAATCAGTTGCCCTGTTACCCATCTTTGCTGAGGCGGGGAGCAAATCCGTGAATCTCGAGCTGAACGAAGAGCAAAAGCTGCTGCAAAAAAGCGTTCGCGAGTTTGCCGAGGCAGAGGTTCGTCCCTTCGCCAAGGAGCTGGATGAGACCGGCCACTTCCCGCGCGAAATTATTCGCAAAGCCGCTGCTCTTGGGCTGACCGCCGTTGCGCTGCCCGAATCCTCCGGCGGCGCGGGCATGGACCACGTCAGCTACAGCATCATGATTGAGGAGATATCGCGCGTATGCGCGTCCACGGGCGTGATTCTCTCCGTTCAGAACTCGCTCTACGGCGATTGCTTGCATCGCTTCGGCACCGGCGAGCAGAAGCGAAAATTCCTGGAGCCCATGGCGCGCGGAGAGGCAATCGGCTGCTACGCGCTCACCGAACCGCAGGCAGGCTCAAACGCCGCGGCGCTGACCACCAAGGCGGTCCGCCAGGGAGACTGCTACGTGGTCAACGGCACCAAGGCGTGGATCACCTGCGGCGGCGTTGCCGATGCGGCCATGGTGTATGTGAACAGCCAGCCGGAAAAAGCGGAAAAGGGAATTACCGTGCTGATGATCGAGAAAGGCTCGCCCGGATTCGCCGTCGGCAAAGAAGAAAAAAAGCTCGGAATTCATGCCACCGCCTGCACGGAGCTGGTTTTCACCGACTGCGCGGTGCCGGTGGCGAACCGCATCGGAAATGAAGGCGAGGGCTACAAAATCGCGCTTTCCACTCTTGACGGCGGCCGCGTGGGAATCGCGTCGCAAGCCATTGGCATTGCCCAGGGCGCGTACGAAGCGGCGCTAGCCTACGCGCGCGAGAGGCAAGCCTTCGGGCATCCCATCGCCGAATTTCAGGCCATTCAATTCATGCTCGCCGACATGGCTACGGAAATCGACGCGGCGCGGCTGCTGGCGCGTCGCGCGGCATGGAAACAGGATACCGGCGCGCGCTTTTCCATGGAGGCATCCATCGCCAAGCTTTACGCCAGCGAGATGGCCACGCGCGTGGCGCACAAGGCAATCCAGATCCACGGCGGCAACGGCTATAGCAGTGAGTATCCCGTCGAGCGGGCTTATCGCGACGCGCGCATCACCGAAATTTACGAAGGCACCAGCGAAATTCAGCGGCTGGTGATCGCTTCCTGGGCGCTGCGCGGCCATCAACTCTCATAATCTGCCGATGAACTGCGATCCACATGCTGGCGCTTGATTCCGGGCTCGAATTTGATGAGGCGCGCGATGCGGACTTTTTCGCGGCCCTGCCCGCGCGATCTGGCGTGCTCCTGCTAGAGATGGCCGACCGGGCGGCGCGCCCTTATCTCGCTCGCACTGCCGATATTCGCCGCGCTGCCGAGCGGCTGTTGCGCCCGCCTGAAGCTGCGTCGAAGCGGCTGAACCTGCGAGCTGTAGCCGCGCGAATCCGTTACCGCGCCACCGGGTCCAAGTTCGAGCAAACCTTGGCTCTCTACCAAAATGCGCGCGAAAGGCTCCCGCAGCGCTATCGCGACCTGTTGCGGCTGCGGCGTCCGGCGCTGCTGAAAGTCAATCTGCGGAATGAATATCCGCGCTGCTATGTGACCCGAGGCCTGCGCGCGGACGACGCATTCTACTTTGGTCCCTTCGCTTCGCGGCGCGCGGCTGACGGATTCGCGGAAGGTTTCCTCGACCTGTTCAAGATTCGCCGTTGCCAGATCAAAATCCAGCGCGACCCGAATTATCCCGGCTGTATTTACTCGGAAATGAAAATGTGCCTATCGCCGTGCTTCGCCGGCTGCGGCAAGCAGGAATATGACGCGGAAGTATTCCGCGTTCTCGAGTCGCTCGAAACCGCTGGCGCCGCGCTGAGGGACCGCCTCGAGCGCGAAAGGGAAGCGGCCAGCGAAGCGCTCGACTTCGAGCAAGCGGCGGCGATCCACAAGCGCCTGGAAAAAGTCGCCACGGCGCTGTGGGGCTTGCCGGAAATTGCAAGACGAGTGGAGAACATCGATGCTGTGATCTTGCAGCGCGCGGTGCAGCAGAAAACCATCGCCGTGTTTCCGGTGCGCGGCGGATTGCTCGGTGACGCGATGTTTTTGAATTTCGGCGAGCTTTCGAGCCAGCCGCGTTCCGTTGAGGCGCTTCTTCGCCACGAATTGGATCCGGACGCTGTCGCTGCGAAACCAGCACCGCAAATGAGTGAGCCAGCTGCCTCCTCGGGCGAGCCGACAGACGAACTCCCGGTAAGCACCAACCAAGCCTCTGCAATTCCGGCGTCGGACCCCGCCGAAATGCGCCGGCGCTATGGCCTGCACTCCGCGCCAGCCGAGCTGTCCGAACATCTTGCCATGCTCGCGCGCTGGTTCTATTCCAAGCCGCGCGAAGGCGAAATCTTCTTTCGCGAGAAAAAAGAGTGGCCCTATCGCCGCATCCTGCGGGCCTGCAGCCGCTTACTGCAACCCCCGGCGCCCGAAACCGCGCGCGGCAAAGCGCCGCCGTCAAAGTCCTGAATTGGAAATCCGAATGCACATCCTCGCGCGATCGAATCCGCGCCACATGGCGCGGCATCGTACAATGGCCAGATGAGCGATAGCGACTCCACGAAGCCAGCCGCCCCGCTCGCGGACCGCTCCCGATTCCGGGACATGGGCCGCTCGCTCAAGCACCGCAATTTTCAACTGTTCTTCAGCGGACAACTAATTTCGTTGATCGGCACTTGGATGGACACGGCTGCCGAAGCGCTGTTGGTCTACCGCCTAACGGGTTCTTCCTTTTGGCTCGGCGTTGCGGCCTTCGCGGGCCAAATTCCCGTCTCGTTGTTTGCGACGGCGGGTGGATTCATTGCCGACCGCTTCGACCGGCGCAAGATCGTGATCGGCACACAGACCGCGTCGATGTTCCTGGCCGGCGCTTTGGCATTCCTCACGCTGACGCACCGCGTTACCGTCGATGAAGTGATCATCCTGGCGGCTGCCATGGGCGTGGTAAACGCCTTTGACATCCCCACGCGCCAGGCTTTTCTGGTGGAAATGGTTGGCCGCGAAGACCTGATGAACGCCATCGCGCTGAACTCCTCGGTGTTTCAGGGCGCGCGCGTGATCGGGCCGGTAATCGCGGGCATTTTGGTTTACAAAGTCGGCGAGGGCTGGTGCTTTTTCGGCAATTCCGTCAGCTACATCGCCGTGATCGTCGGGCTCTTGCTGATGCGCATCGCGCCCAAGCCTAAACGCGAGGGCGCACACGCATCGCCGCTCGAGCACATTCGCGAGGGCTTTAGCTTCGCTCGCCATACCGCTCCCATTCGCGCGCTGCTGATGCTGATCGCACTGGTCAGCTTAGTGGCCATGCCCTACTCGGTGCTCATGCCGGTTTTCGCGGTAAAAGTCCTGCACGGCACGGCGCGGACCTACGGCGTGCTGATGGGCGCGGTCGGAATCGGAGCATTGCTCGGCGCTCTCACGCTGGCGTCGCGCCGCGGCGTCAACGGGCTCGGACGGCTGGTCGCCATTGCCTGCGGCGGATTCGGCACCACGTTGATCCTTTTCTCGTTTTCGCGTTGGTACTGGCTCTCGCTTTGCGTGCTGGCCCCGATGGGCTTTTCGATGATGACGCAAATGGCCTCGTCGAATACGCTGATTCAAGTGATGGTGCCGGACCGCCTGCGCGGGCGCATTATGGCCGTCTACTCGATGATGTTCATGGGCATGGCGCCTCTCGGTTCGCTGCTCTACGGCGCACTCGCCGACCGTATCGGCGCCCCGCACACTCTTGCCCTCGGCGGATTCATCGCCATCATCGGAGCGATTTTCTTCGCGCGCAATCTGCCAAAGATTCGCATCCAGGCGCGCGAACTGATCATTGCCCAAGGTATGGCAGGCGGCGAGCCGGCGCAGGAAATCACCACGCCCATCGTGGATTAAGCGCCCCGCCAGAATCGCTCAGCGCTGCGCGGCATACCAGGCCGCCCTTTGTTATACTGCGCGCATTCCAAATTTTCGTTTTCAGTGAGGTCTTGATGCCGTATCCGAAAGCCACCGACGAATCCAGATTGCGCGGCCATGCGACGCCGCAAGGCACCTTGCGCTATGCAGCGCGATTCCATGGCAGCGCCGCGGCCGGCCACTTCCGCGAGATTCCGGGAGGCCTGGTGCTGTCGTCCATTGGCATCGGGACGTATCTCGGCGAGCCGGACGAAGCGACCGATACCGGCTACACCGATTCCGTGATCGCGGCCGTGGAAGGCGGCTTCAACGTGATCGACACGGCCATCAATTACCGCTTCCAGCGCAGCGAGCGTTCCATTGGAGCGGCGCTGAAGCGCCTGGCGCTCAAGGGTTTTGCTCGCGACGAGATCGTGCTGTGCACGAAAGCCGGATTCCTCAGTCCCGATGGTGACTTGCCCGACGAGCCCGAAGAATATTTCGCCCAGGAATATCTGGAGCACGAGATTTTCCGCCCCGAGGAAGTCGCCGCCGGCTGCCACTGCATGGCGCCTCGCTATTTGGAAAACCAACTCGACCGCAGCCTGTCCAATCTGGGCGTGTCGTGTGTCGACGTCTTCTATCTCCACAATCCGGAAACGCAGATCAGCGAAGTGCCTGCCGAGGAATTTCGCCGAAGACTCCATGATGCCTTCGCGTTCATGGAATCGGCCGTCGTCGCGGCAAAAATCGGCGCGTATGGCTTGGCCACGTGGAATGCCTTCCGCGAAAACGTGCAGTCGCCGGGCTTTATGTCGCTCCCCGAAGTGGAGGCAATCGCGCGCGAAGTTGGCGGCGAAAATCACCATTTCCGGTTCCTCCAGTTGCCGCTGAACCTGGCCATGCCGGAGGCTCTGCTGCGCCCAAATCAAACCGTGAACGCGAAAACCATGTCCATGGTGCAGGCGGCGCGCGCGCTGGGGATCACCATGGTGACCAGCGCTTCGCTGCTGCAAGGGCAGCTCACTCGAAATTTGCCGCCGTACATGGCCCAGTCGCTTCGCGGACAAAATGACGCTGAACGCGCGCTGCAGTTCGCACGCTCCGTTCCGGGCGTCACTACCGCGCTCGCGGGTATGAGCCACGTGGAGCACGTGCGCGCCAACCTGAGCATGGTCACCCTAGAGCCCGCCGGCCGCGAGGAATTCCTCAAGCTCTTCGAGCAGCGCACTCCCTGATTGTTCACGGATTGGAGAGGGTGGGCGATATCCTATCGACTGGGATGGCCTTCAGGTGCCGCGTGCCGTTCCGCAACCCACGCCTCAATCGCTTCGCCCATCTTGGGCAGCGCTCCCGAGAAAAAATGATCGGCGCCGTCGAAAATCACCAAGCGCTTCGGCTCCGGAAGCGCGGCGTAGAGCGCTTCGAGCTTCGCGCGCGAGCCGAACTGATCGTCGCCACCCTGTAAAATCAATTTCGGTTTGCCGCACGATTGCAAAAAGCTCATATCCACGGTGTCGACGGGCAGCCCCAACCCGATCAGCTCCTTCACGCGCTCGTCGCGGCAGCCCACTCGCAATCCCACCGAAGACCCAAAGCTGAAACCCGCCAGCAAAATCGGCAACTCGGGATATTCGGCCGCCAGATAATCCAGCCCCGCTCGGACGTCATCCCGCTCCCCGCGCCCCTCATCGTGAACGCCTTCGCTCAGCCCCGCACCGCGAAAGTTGAATCGCAGCACCGGAGCGCCGCTGCGATGCAGCGCTTTCGCCGACTGATACACCACTTTGTTATGCATCGTGCCGCCGAAAAGAGGATGCGGATGGCAAACCAGCGCCGAAAAACTCGGCCGCGAATTGGAAGTCGTCCACAGCAGCGCTTCCAGCCGCCCGGCAGGGCCTTCCAGAAAAAAACTGCGGTGAAAGACGTCGGCCATTAAGTTTTTGCTCTATATCCTTACCCTTAAATTGAAAAACAATTGCGCGTCATCGATTGGTGAGCGCGATGCATGCCGTAATTGTATCAGCGCAATCGGACAAGAGCGCCTTGGCAATTGCCAAGGCGAACGCCTGAATCGCGCGCCCAGCGCGGTGCTCGCAATTACCGTTGCGCCCCGCGCTAACCGATGGTAGTTTTCTCGCAGGCCGGGGGGGCCGGAGGGTTGATGGAAACGAGCACCGAGCGTCGCGCTACACGCCGTTTTTCCATGATGCTGCCGGTGAAGGTCCGCCTGCCTGAAAACGGCGACTCGCCCGAGCGTGCTGGCGAAACGCGCGACGTGAGCTACCGCGGCCTTTACTTCCTCACCGACGGAGCTGTGCAGCCGGGCAGCACAATTGAATTTGTCCTTACGCTGCCGCAGCAAATCACCCTGGCCGGCGATGTGCACATTCGCTGCTATGCGCGTGTGCTGCGCGTGGAACCGCGCAACAGCCGTTGCGGAGTCGCGGCGCGCATCGACCGCTACGAATTCCTACCCGCATCAGCCTGACATCTTCTCCGGTGCGTCGTTTCTCGACCTGAGTCCTCGCGTCCGTTGCGTCGCGAACGCCCCCATGCGCAGACGCGTCATTGCCGTCAGAAATTTCTTCCTTTATTCGCCCTGCTGGCGCAGCATTATTCCGGAGATTTTGGATGCCTCGCCATACTTTATTGATCGACGCCGACGATACGCTGTGGGAAAACAACATCTTCTTCGAGAAGACCATCGATGATTTCATCACCAGCCTCGAGCATCTTGGCTATACCCGCGAATACGTCCGGCACATTTTGAACGAGACCGAGCGCCGCAACATCCGCCAGCACGGTTACGGCGTCCGCAGCTTTGGCCGCTCGCTCGAAGACACGTACCTAAAGCTCGCCGGAAACGCCGCGCGCCGCGACCTGGTGAAAGAGATCGAGCAGATGGTCGCGGAACTCGAACGCACTCCGCCGCAGATTCTCGATGGCGTTCCGGAGACGCTCGCGTACCTGGCCAAGCATCACCGCTTGATCCTGGTGAGCAAGGGTGAAGCGGCGGAGCAGGCCGCCAAAGTGGAGCGTTCCGGATTGCAGACTTATTTCGATGCCATCGAAATCGTCCCGGAGAAAAGCGCCGGCGTCTATCAACGCCTCATCGCTAGTTTTAAAATTGTGAAATCGCACGGGTGGATGGTTGGCAACAGCCCTCGCAGCGACATCAATCCCGCTCTGCAATCCGGACTCAACGCCGTTTTCATCCCGCATCCGAATACTTGGCACATGGAGCACGCCGAGCTGGAAAGCGGCGCCGGACGTTTGCTGATTATCGCGGCATTTCGCGAGATGCGCGCGCACTTCTAGTCCGCCGCTCGCGCTGAGTGGAGGAAGTTCAGGCTCACTGGCTGGGAGCTTGGTAGTTGAATGGGATGTGCACCACCGCCTCGATGTCAACCGGCACTCCGGCGCGGCTTCCGGGACGGAACTTCCATTGCGCCAGCGCCGTCTCCGCGTCGCGATCGAGCTCCGGGTCCAGACTCCGTATCACCTGAATGCTATCCACCGAGCCGTTCTTGCGGATGATCGCGTAAAGCACCACTTCGCCTTGCACATGCTCGCGAATCAATTTCGGCGGATATTTTGGATCAACTTTGACGATCGGCGTCGGACCGGAGAGAATCCCTTCGGGACGCAGGTGCGATCCGCTTCCTGAATCCAATTGTGCGAAATTAAAGATCCAGCTGCCGCTCGCGCTGGTTACATTCGGCAAGCTCACGTCCATGGTGTAAATCTGTTTGCCTGAAAGAATCGTCTCGGGCGGCAGCGATGGATTCATATGCGCCAAATCCATCTGCGCCGGAGCGGAAGATCGCACAGATGCCGCGTTCGTGCGCGAAAACGGCGTCAGCCCCAGCTCATTTCGCAAGTTCTTCGGCGGATGAATTCCGTTTCTTCGTGTATCGATGTTTCCGCCGGTCACACTGATCGCTGCGGGAAGCTGTCCAGTTTCCTCCATCGGCGCTTCCGCCGCGATCTCCTTTTCGTCCGCGGCGGCTCGACCGGAGCCGCTCGAAGATCCCGGCTTTCGCCCCTCCGGAGACATGGCGATCCGCGCCGCCAAGTTTCCTTTTGGCACGATCACCTTTGGCGCGGGCAGCGCAGGAGCGGCCGATAGCGCGATCAACCGTCGCAGGCTCGCATCGCTTTCTCGTGCCGCTCCAACCTCCGGCGCTGGCGCCATGGACGCTTTTGCTTTCGCGGCGGGCCGCCTTGCAACCATCGCAGCCGATGCGTTCATCGGCATTGCCAATTTGGGCTGAGCTGCATCCACGGTTTGCAACGCCAACCTGCGGTGATCGTCGCCTTCTGCGATCTCCGGCGCCGTCAGCGTTTCTGCGCTCGAGACGTGCCGCTTCGCCGCGCGCGAAGCCGATGCGCTCACCGGCATCGCTAACCTTGGCTCGGCCGAATTCACCGCCATCAATTTCGGCGCGCCATTTTCGTTCGCATCGGCGATCTCCGGAGCCGCGGCGCTGCGCAGTTTGCGGCGCGCAATTCGCGGCGCTTCTTTCGAAACACGCAGCTGCATCTGCAATTTCGGAGATTCGCTTGCCGCCCACTGCACCACGTTCGGCAGAGCTGGCGCCAGCTTGGGGGGGTCGGGCGGCGCATCTGGCTCAATCAAAGTTTGCCGCGGATGCGTCACGCGGACCGGCACGGACAGAATCGTTTGTCGCGGATGAAATGTGGCGTTCGCCGGAGCAGGCGCGTGGTTCGCAGCCAGCTTCGCACTACGAGCAATGTGATGCGCCTTCGCAGACGGCGTGGGCAATAAAATTCGAGGAAGGTCGGCCGGCGTCGTATACCAGGTCAGCTCGATCTGCGGCGGTTGCAGCGTCGGCTGCACTTTGGGCAGAAATCCCCAGATCGGCAGGATCAGCAACCAAATCGCCGCCACATGCCACACGCACGACGCTACAAATCCGCGCACCGGAACGCGCGGCTCGATGAATTCGATTTTCAGCGATTGCGAGCCCGCGTCCTCGGCGTGCGCTTTGCTCGGGCGAGGTCCAGTGAAAAAATCCCGCAGGCTAGTGCGAAACTCTTCGGCTCGCGAGCCCCACTCCACGCCCAAATGGACGGGCGCACCTTCGGCGGGGCTAATTTCATTAATTGCGGGCCCGGGATTCGGATCGGTCGCGCGCTTTACTGCTTGCTGCATCGCCGCATTATACCCGATCGCTTGTTTCGCAAAGATTCAAGCAGCCACCGCGAGGCGATAAAAACTCAGCGCCGCGTCTCCTTGTTCCAGCAGGCGCGTGCGCTCCAGGCGCGTGAAACGGTCGGGAAGATCGATTTTTCGCCGGTGCTCCGCGACCACAATTCCTTCCGGCGCAACCAGATGCGACGTGTCGAGGAATTCCAATGTCTGCGTGTATTCGTCCGGCAAGTTGTACGGCGGGTCGAGGAAAATAAAATCAGCGAGCAGATGCCGCGCCGCAAGTTTCTCAAGTGCGCGCCCGGCCGGTGATTGAATCAGTTCCGCGCCATCGCCGATCCCGAGCGCGGCAAGATTTTCACGAATTAGCTTTCCTGTGGCGACGTGCGATTCCACGAAAATCACCTCTCTCGCGCCGCGGCTGATCGCCTCGATTCCGATGGCGCCCGTTCCCGCGTAGAGATCGAAAAATAGAGAATCCTCGACGGTAGGTCCCAGGACGTTGAAGAGCGTCTCCCGCAAACGATCGCTCGTTGGTCGCACTTGCAGCGAAGGAGGGCTCTTCAGTCTGCGGCTGCGAAATTTTCCCGCGATCACGCGCACTGTGTCACCTGCGCACCCGTGCCATTATCCGACCGACGCCAATTGGTATCGCCTCTGCCACGAAGGATTCACCGACTCCAGCCCCGCCGCCACTTCTCTCGCCTTCTCGGCGTTTTCCGCCAGCGCGAATGCCTCGCCGCGCGCCAGCTCCAAGATCTCGCGGTCGCGCAACGGCTGCGCAAAGGAAAAAGCCGCATCCCCATGCTGCCGCGTGCCAAAAAACTCTCCCGGCCCGCGCTGTTTCAAATCGCTCTCGGCGATTTCAAACCCATTTGAAGTGGCCACCATCGTTTCGATGCGCTCGCGCGACTCTCCGGCGATCGTTTTCGGCGCCACCAGTATGCAGTACGATTTTTCCTTGCCTCGGCCGATGCGCCCTCGCAGCTGGTGCAGTTGCGCCAACCCGAATCGGTCGGCATGCTCGATCACCATTACCGTGGCATTCGGCACGTCGACGCCCACTTCGATCACCGTCGTGGCCACCAGCACGTTCGATTCGCCGCGGCGAAACTGCTCCATCACCGCTTCTTTCTCATCGTTCTTCAGCCGCCCGTGTAGCAATCCCACGCGCAGCTTCGGAAACACGGTCTTGGATAGCCGCTCGTATTCCGCCGTCGCCGCTTTCAGTTCCAGCTTCGATTCTTCGATCACCGGATAAACCACGTACGCCTGCCGCCCGCGCCCGATTTCGCGCCGCAGAAATTCCCACACGCCCGGCAGTTGCGTGTCGCCGCTCCACCGCGTCTCAATCGGCGTCCTTCCCGGCGGCAGCTCGTCGATCACGGAAATGTCCAGGTCGCCATAAAGAGTCAGCGCCAGCGTGCGCGGAATGGGCGTCGCCGTCATCACCAGCACGTGCGGCGACGCACCTTTTTCAATCAGCCGCTTGCGTTGCAGCACTCCGAAGCGGTGCTGCTCGTCGACGATCACCAGCCCGAGCTTGTCAAATTTCACTCCCGCTTCAATCAGCGCGTGCGTTCCGACCACCAGCTGCGCCTGTCCCACCTGCACGCGCAGCCCCGCCAGTTCGCGTTCTGCTTTCGTGCGCCCGCCGGTGATTAGTTCCACGCGATATCCGGCCGGCCCAAACACGCGCCGCGCCGAAAGGTAGTGTTGCGCCGCCAGAATTTCCGTTGGCGCCATCAACGCGACCTGGCAGCCATTCTCAATCGCAATCGTCGCTGCTTCGAGCGCCACAATCGTCTTCCCGCTGCCCACGTCTCCCTCGAGCAGCCGGTGCATCGGGTATGCCTTCTCTAAATCGCCGGCAATTTCCGCTAGCACCCGTTTCTGCGCCGCCGTCGGCTTGAACGGCAAAATCTTTTTCAGTGCGTCGCGAACTTTGTCCTCGCGCACGCGCATGGCGACGCCCGCGCGATCATGTTCGCGCTTGCGGCGCATCGCCAGCGCCAGTTGGTAATAGAAAAACTCCTCGAAAATCAATCGCAGTTGCGCCGGGCTGCGAAAACTGTTGAGCAGCTCCAAATTTTCTTCTTTCGGGGGGAAATGCGCATACAACAGCGCCTCGCGCCGCGCCGGAAACCGGTAGCGCTCGCGTATTTCCCGCGGCAGCGGGTCCGCAACGCGCCCGTCGAAATTCTGCAACACGCCATGAATGATCCGCCGCAACATGCGCGAACTGATCCCGGCCATCGCTTCATACACCGGCACGATTCGCCCCATTTCCGTCGAATCCGCGGGCGAACCGTCGCCATCGGAAACTGTCTCGATCTGCGGGTTCACCATCTCGCGCCGCGCCGGACGGTACGGATCGAGTTCCGCTTTGCCGTGCAGCACCAGCAGTTGCCCATCCTTGAGTTTCCCTTGCAAATATCCGCCGTGGAAAAATCGCGCATACATCAAACCGGTTTTGTCGCGCACCGCCAGATAAAACACCGCGCCTCGCCCGCGCCGGAATTGGACGGTGCTGCCTCCTCCGCCGGTCACCTCCGCCAAAATCGTGTGCACCTGACCCGGCACAATCTCGGCGATGGACGTGAACCGCATACGATCCTCGTACCGAAAGGGAAGGTAGCTCAGCAGGTCGCCAACGGTCGCGATGCCGTGTTCCTCAAGCACCGCCGCCCGCTGCGGACCAACGCCGCGCAGGTATTTCACCGAATCTGCCAATGTGAATGTCACTTGAATCGACCACGCAAGGAAAGTCTTCGAACCAACCCGTTCGCACTAACTATATTACGGTTTGGCGCGGAATTATGGTTTTGGCGCGGATCCTTATCCGCATCCGCGCCTTTCAATCGCGGGTATTTCCGCGTGCGGTTTACACCGCCATCTGCCTGGAATAATATAAATATCGCCCTCCCCTCGGGCACTGGCAGTACGATGGTCCGCCGCCAGACCCGCCGGGAGAACGTCACCTTGGCGAAACCAAAGAAAATCCTCGGCGCAACCCCTAGGCGATGGCTCGAATACCTAATCGCGATCCTCTTCGGCAACGCCATCTACTATTTTTCGCTCTCCCCGCATCTGCCGCAATCGCTGCAACACCAGGGCTTTAAAATGGATCTGGGCTCACTTGTGGATTTCGTCGTCTGCTTAGCTATGTATGGCCTGATCCGCCTCGGCTCCAGCTTATAGCTGCAAATGCTTCGGTTTGCGTCCCCAAAACGCCGCGCAACAATGGTGCTAACCTGCCTCGCCGTGCAGCGTCTAAGTCCCTAGGAGCCGGATAGATCGCTCTACCCGCGCAGCGGCGCAGCATGTAGCATCTGGAAGGCTTCGATTCAGGCTACGCCGTAGCGCGAACCACTCCGGCGGTCTAAAATATGTCTATGAGCGTCGCAATCGAGGGAGATGCGCGCCAGGCAGCTCTAGCGGCGGCAGCGGAAGAGCAAGCGCTCGTCCGCAAGGCTCAGTCTGGAGACCGCCTGGCGTTTGACGAACTCGTGCGCCGCTACGACCGCGACGTTCTGCGCTTAGCCCTGAATGTCGTCCACCAGGCCGACGAAGCTCGCGATGTCTACCAGGAAAGTTTTCTGCGCGTCTATCGCAACTTGCACCGCTTCCGCTTCGAGTGCAGCTTTTACACCTGGCTCTATCGCATCGTCACCAATACCGCGCTCGATCATTTGCGGCGCCGCACTACTCGGCGGGAAGACCAAGCGCCCGAATTTCCCGATGCCGACGGCGCCACCCACGATTTTTTCGATCGCCAGGCCGAAGACCGCGCCTCCGCCTCGCCAGAAAAGCAGCTCCTTGGACAAGAGCTCAACCGCCATATTCAGGACGCGATGAAATCGCTCTCTCCGCGCGAGCGCGCCGTTTTCGAGCTGAAGCATTATCACGGCCTGCGCCTGCGCGCCATCGGCGAAATGCTCGGCACGTCCGAGGAGACGGCCAAGAATTCACTGTTCCGGGCCACGAAAAAGCTTCGAGCGAAGTTGGACGCGATTCGATAGCAGCATATACGCGCGAAAGCGCCGCGTGAGGATCTGGAAAGAATTGGCATGAGCCAAAACCGAAAATTCGGCCGGCACGAAGGCGAAGCCAGAGCGGCCTGTGAAGACTGGCAGCCGCTGCTCTCGCTTTCCGCCGCCGGCGGCGAACTCGATCCCGCCGAAGAATCGCGCCTGTCCGCCCATCTCGCTGAATGCGCGGAGTGCTCCGATGATTTCGCGTGCGAAAAGCAGACCCTCGCCCTGCTCGCCGCGCAGCATGGCGAGCCTGACGCCGCGCTGCTGGCCGGTTGCCGCGCCGGTTTGCAGGACGCCCTTGACCGCGACGAAGATCGCGGCTGGATTTCGCGCTCGCTCGGCATTTTGCTTCCCTCCAGCTGGGTCTCTCCGCGCCCGGCATGGAGCGCCGCGATTCTGCTGGCGATCGGATTCTGCGTGGGAATGTTAGCGCCGCGGCTCTTGATCCACCAGCCCGCCGCGCCAGCCACTGCGGAACACCACGTCGCGCCGCGCGCCGTCAGCCGTCCGCCAGTTTTGCTGGCCCGAAATTCATCCTCTTTGCAAGAGACCGCGCCAAATCAGCCGTCGCTACAAGGGGCTGGAAATCAGGCAGTAGAAGCGGCGTCTGCACAGGCCGTGCCGTTGCCGGCCAACTCGCCATTTGCTTCGGCGCCTGCCAGCTATGCGCCATCGAATCCGGCGCCAGGTTCGGCGCTCGCCGCTATCGACATGCGTCAAGCCACCGTCGCGGGCATCAACTTGTTACCGTCCGGCGCAGGTGTTCCCCCGGAGGTGCGCCTGCAACTTGCCGCTCCGCAGCCGTTCACCATGCAAGGCACGATCGACGATGGGAACGTTCGCGACGTGCTGCTCTACGTCCTGCGCCACGGCGATCTTTTCTCTCCCGATGTTCGCCTCGGCGCTGTGAACGCACTCTCGCCGCGCAGCCAGGATCCCGCGGTTCACTCTGCGCTTTCGCACGCTTTGCGTCAGGACGCCAGCCCCGCGGTTCGCGTGAGCGCTCTGCAGGCGCTTGACTCCTCCGCTCCGCAGGATCTCGTCGCCCGCATGCTTCTGGACGCGATGTCCGGCGATCAGGATCCCGGCGTCCGCGAACAGGCCATCGACACTCTCCGCTCGCTCGCCGACGCAGGCCAGATCGCTCCAAGCGACCACATGCTGTCGGTGCTGAAGGATCACATGCGCAACGATCCCGACCAGTACATCCGCGCTCAAAGCGCCGCCGTCGTCCGCGAACTGGTCAGCCAGCAGACCGGCAATCAGTAAGACCGCCACCATTTGCAGCAAGGCTCGAACTGGCGCTGAATCTGCCTCTTAGCGTAATTTTTTCTAGTACCAGTACGGAGGCTTCGCCGCACGTCACGCCCATCCAGCGTTGTTTACAGCCGGTTTTTCTTGTACTTGCGACGCAGGTAACGCCGCGCTCGATTGGAATCAGGCTTGCCCAATCACGCCCGAAGCGCAACGGGACAAGCCGTGCGCTTGATAGTCTGATGGCTTGATACTAGGGAGCATCCCAAATCGACGGAGCCCAGCACGGCCGGGATGGAAAAACGCTGTAGTCCAAGCGCACTTATCACCGGCGGGCGGGGCGGAGGATGGGCGGGCATGAGCGACTTTCGCGAGGAACAGTCGGATTCGATAAACGATGGAACGGATGACCGCTCCAGAGCAAGCATGTGGCCAGGGGTGGTTATCATCGCTCTCATAGTCGTGGCGGGTGTGGCGATTGTCTACGCGCACGGCCAGAAAGCAGATATCAACGCCATGGCTGCTCGCGACGCGTCGCTGAACGCCAACGTCGCGCAGCTTCAAAATCAGCTCCAAACCACCACCGCGAAGCTCAACGACGTGGTGGAGCAGCAGCAGGCTCAGGCGCGGGCCGCCGCGCAGGCGCAAGCCGAGGCTGAAGCTGCCAAGGCCAAGCAGCACGCCGCCGCCGTACGGTCGCGCCGGGCGCACGTTTATCGCCGGCACGTTTTGACAGCTGCCGAGAAGCGTTACAACGCCGTGCAGGCTCGTCTCGATGCCCAGCAGAAAGAATTGAACGACACGAATCAATCCATCGCGCAGACTCGCTCGGCGCTGCAGGCCAGTCTCGATTCCACGCGCACAGATCTGAACGGCTCGATTGCCCGCAACCATGGAGAGCTGGTCGCGCTCGAAAAGCGCGGGCTGCGCAACTACGTCGAATTCGATCTCTACCGCAGCAAGGAGTTCAGCCGCACCGGCCCGATCTCGCTCGACTTGCGCCATGCGGATACCAAGCACTCGCGCTACAACGTGATGCTGCTCGTCGACGACAACCGCCTTGAAAAGAAAAACGTCGACCTATACGAGCCGATCTGGATTAGCAGCTCGGACGAGCCCCAGCCGCTCGAAATCGTGGTCAACAAAATCACCAAGAACCACATCCACGGCTACATCTCCGCGCCCAAATACAGCAGCGCGCAGCTGGCCTCCGATGCCGCGAGCCTCCAGCCCGTGTCCGCCAGCAGTTCGGGTGGCGCAAGCTCGACGGTCGCCGCTTCCGGCTCCGCTGCGTCAGGCTCG